>JAISDB010000226.1 GCA_031265155.1 Prevotellaceae bacterium
GTTTTAATATGCTTGTTATAATTTTAGTTCTTGTGCCTTTGCTGTTTGATACATGAAAAATGCCCCGTTTATCTATCGAAACATTTTGCACGCTTTTGTTATTCTTAATCGCACTTACAATTTCATTCTTTATAGTAGCCAAATTCGCCGAATAATCCACGTCTTTCTTGTAGTCGGGTATAGGGTTTGTATTACGTATGAAAGTTGAATAATCGGGGAATATCTGCGTGTATTTGGGCAAATCCAGGAGGGTAGGAAAGGCGGGAGTTTCAAAGACCTTTCCGCCCGGTAAAAGTCCGTATTCCTTTCGATATGCATCGCCCACGATTGCAAGACCGCCCTCATGACTTTCGTCGCCGTAAATGCCCTTTGCATACTTCGGAGGCTTTTGAGCTAAAATAAGCGCCGTTTGTGCCGCTCCCATTGCAGCCGCAACGGCTATGAAAGGTATTGCCAAAGGATAACCGAGTTCCGCGCCTGTCTTAACAATGGACTGCGCCGTGTTTATCGCTGTTTGTGCTACCGACTGCAACTGCTGATACCGGAACTGCTTTGCCTGCTCCTGCCGCTTTTCCTCTTCCACTTTCTTGCGCTGCGCTTCGGCTTCATCTTCAATGCGCTTTTCCTCCGCAGCCCGCGTTTCCTCGCTCATGACGCTTTCATCCAAGCGTGCAAGTTCGGCTTCCTTCCATGCCTCTATCCGTTCAAGTTCCTCATCAAAAGCCTCAATCTTTGCCTCGCTTATCTGAGTAAGAAATTCCATTGTCGTCTCAAACGCCTGCTGCGCGTATTCCTTTGCAAGTTCTGCGGATTTCTTGCGCTTTGCATTTTCCTTTTCGATGTTGGAAATTGTGTGAGCGGTTTCGCTGTCGCTTAATTCCTTTTTCTTATCCGCAAGCTGTTTTCTTAAATCGGCAATCTGCTCATCGCTCAAACCCTCTGCCTGTAATATCTTTTCGAGATTGTCGATTGCATCCTGCGTAGCCATGTCCGAATACTTTTGTTTTATTGCCGCAAGCGTCTGCTCGTACTGTTCGGTACTTATTTCGCCGTTTTTGTAACGCTCCAGCAAAGCCTGCTCCTCTTCGCCCTGCATTTGGTTCATTACTTCCAAACGCGCTTCGGCTTCTTTCATTTCGGCTTGTATCCGTCCGTCCATTAAAGCCTCAAAAGCGTCCTTTTCTGCTTTTGCGTACTTGTCGATGATTGCCTGACGGTCGGCGCCCGTCTTTTCGGCTTCGTCAAGTTCTGCCTGCCTTTGCTGCCCTAAAAGTTCAATCCTCAACTCGTATTCCTGCTGAGAGCCTTTTTGTGCCACCGCAAGCCGGTTGTTGATGTTCGTTTCCTGCACGCCTCTTGCTATTTCCCTTTGCCTTGCAGCAAAATCCTTTTGTGCCTGCAATTCCTTTTGACGGTACTTTTCGTTAATCAAAGCTACCTGTGTTGCCTGCTGTTCGGCATCGCCCTTTACCTTCTCTATTTCACGCTTGCGCTGCGTTTCCATCTGTCGCAACGTTTTGTTGTGTTCTCTTAACGAAGCCGAAAGTGCGGACGTTATCACAGCCGACACGCCCAAAATGCCCGCGCTCACTCCCGACATCGTTTCAATCTGCAAGTCTTCAATCGTGTGCGCTATTTCGCGCTGCTGCTGCACGTAACTTTCGTTTATTTTAGCAAGGTTTTTCCTGTGCAGCTTTTCAGCGCCCTCTATCCTGACGTTCCTTTCGCCGGTCAACCTTTCTATTTCGGCGTTTATATTCTCTATTTGCTTTGTAAACATGCCGCCTGTCCCGTTGTTTAGTGCCGACAGAACTTTCAGATATGTTTTCTGCCTGTTAATCAGATTGTCAAAGTAGGCGTTTATGGTATTCGTCTGCGATTTAAATGTATCGTTCAGCTTTTGCGTTTCAGTTGTGGTTGCATCGTCAATAGACTGTATTGCGCTTTGATAGCTTTTTTCCAGTCCTTCAAATGAAACGTCCCTGTTCATTTGGTCAAACAGAAAGTTCATTTTTTGATTTGCCTTTTCGATGGGTTTTTCTATTTCCTTTAACAGCATGTCGCCCGCGCCGCCCATTGATGCAGCTAATTCGGACAGGCTTTTACCGTACTTTTTTATTGAGTCCTGATTTGCCGCTTCCTTTTTCATTTGCGCATCAAGCAGTTCGCCATACGCCTTTGTGTATTCGTTCATGACTGCCTGCTGTTTTGCGCGTTCTTTCAAAGAGTTTATATACTCGTCTTTTTTGTTCACTAAAAAGTCCTGTGCATCTTCCCATGTCTTAAACTCTTTGCCGCTGTCCTTTACAACCTGATTTAACTGTAAAATGATATTCCTTTGCTGGGCAACAGAAACATTGCCCTTTGCTACAACCTTTGCCAAAACCTCAATCTTTGCCGCCTGTTCCGCAACTCCTTTTACGGCTTCTGACTGGGCTTTGTTCAAGTCTTTTTGGGATTGTTCTGCTGCGGATACTCTTTTTGAAAACAAGGCAAACGCTCCGATTACCAAGCCAATCGCACTTACCAGTAACAGGTACGGATTAGCTTTTGCTACCAGATTAAACAGCCTTTGCGCTACTGTTGCTTTGCCTGTTGCCGCCGCCTGTGATAACTGTGCTTTTGCAAGTAAATTGGCTTGGACTGTTCGTAATTTTGCAATTACCAGACTGTTTTTGCCAACCAAATTGTAAACTTCAACCGATGCCGAAACCAACGCTATTGTACCCTGTAATTTTTTCATTATAGCATTTAATTTCTCGCTGTCTTCGCCAAATCCGCCTATCTGTTTTAATGATATAAAAGCAACATTCAGCGCTTGTAATGATTGACGCAATGCGTCTATGCCGGCAGTATCGGAGCGTAAACCATTTGTGGTTTTTCGGACATTCATTAGTGCCTTATTATATTCTGTTACTTGCGCTTGAGCTTTCTGATATTCTTCCGAATTGGCTTCGCCTGCCAATACCATCGCTGCCATCTCATTTGTAAGGTCTGTTATTATTCCCCGCAAGCCTTTTGTTGCGTTTTCATACGTTCCCACTTTTCGCTGATTGTTTCCCCATGCCTCATCACTTTCTTTCAGCGATTCGTTGAGCGTATTTATTGCCTCTGCAAGTTGCATCTGATGAAATTTTTCTTCGTCGGTTTCAGTACCCATTCCCTTTGAAACCTGTATTAACTGCCTCATCATTGCTTCGCGTACTTCATAAGACGAACCTAATCCATCTTCAACAGTTTGCGCTAATTTTACCTGTTGCTTGTTTTCTTTTACTTTTTGCGTATATTCTTCGACTCGTGCGGCTGCATTACCTAATTTTTCTTCTAATTCGGTTATTGATTTTGGATTAACAGGCGTCCATGAGGCTTTACTTTGCATATCAGCTAATTTTTTGCTGTATTCTTTTACCTGTTCCCTTGCTTTTGCGAGTGCCGCCGAATTGTCGGCTAAATCCTGCTTTGAAGCCCTTAATGAATCCGAATAAAAACGATATGCATCACTTGCACTGTCTAATGCCGTCGCCATATCTTCCGTACTCTTTTTTTGCTTCTCCTGATAAAAAATAATTTCTTTGGTAGCCTTTCCCGACAGATTGGCGGCTGCGGCTATATGATTTTGGACATTGGTAACTTTTTGACCTGCCGTTTCAATTTGCTGCGAAACCTTTGCAAATTCTTTCATGTTTGCAATCAAGTCCTTAAAATTAGCGTCGGATTTAATGTTTAAATGAAGCTCTATGGATTTGTTGGTTAAATCCTTTAATTCGCTTTTGGTTGTATTCAACCAGTCCGTTATTAAAGTTGATATGTTTTTGACCTGCTGCCCTATTTTTTCTACGTCAAAAATTTCTGATATTAATTCCTGTGCCATATTATTTGTGTTTTTTATATTCGTTTTCCATTTGTTTTGACATTGCTAAAAACTCCGAAACCATTACCTTGTTCCGGTCTATACGATAGCCCATATATTTGCTGACGGAAACAATCCACTTTACATAATCATCTTCGGTGGATTTGCTCTGTTCTGTTTTCAAAAGCCTGTCATGCTCTTTTCTTGCACTTTGCAACTCTATTGTTTCTCTTTTGATTTGAGCTATTATTTTATCAAAATTTCCTTTGTATCCTATTTTTTTCAGCAGAGGCAATGCTTCTTCCTCTGAATATTTAAGACAGTAATTTGCCGAAACCAATTTTGTTTCCAGGAAATAAACTCTTTTTGTTACGCTAAAAGCATAAGACAGGGTATTGTTGCCTGTTATTTTTGCATATTCGGTACAAATATTGTCCCAAATGTCCTGTAACTCTTCATCTGTCGCCGTTTCGCTTAAACGTCTGAAATTGCCGTTTATGTCGCAATCAATAAACACGTCAAGCGTTATATTTTTACAGAATATACTGTATTTCTGTTTTTCCATTTTCATTAAAATTTTCTAATTCGGTAAAATCATAATCGCTGCACTTAAAAAAAACTATAACCCCGCCGTGTTCTTTCTGATACCTTACAGCCAGTTCGTAAATCTTTTCTCTTTGGGCGTTTTTCTGCCGTATTTTTCCGCAGTCGCAACTCATACTTCAAATAATTTCTGCATGTTTTTTTGATGTATTTCCACATCCAAAAACAATTCTCTCAAATAGGATATTCCAACCGGATTAACTCCGAAAGGCTCATCGTATTTTGCTTCCAGTTCATCGGTCAGGTCAGGGTATCCGTTTTCGCCGCCGGCATCGATGTAAATTGCATTATCACCGTAAATAACACGTAATTTGCGCCAAACCTTTACGCCCGAAGTCAATATTAAATTAGGCACGCCAAATGTGCGCGAGCCAAAAATATAATTATCAACTCTCTGGTCTTGCCTGTCTTTGTATTCGGCATATTCATGCGCTTTTGCCGTTGCTTTGTCCTGATACCTTTCAATAAAGTAAGGGTCATCAAGTATGGAAGGAGTAAGGTCGTTTCCGCGAGCGTCCTTTCCTGCCCATAACTGATTTTTTTGTATCTCAATCAAATCGTCTTCATGTTCTTTTAAAACTTCAAACGCCGATTCCCTTATATCAAAAATTTCCAGTCTATTCAAAAATTCCGCTACTGTCATATTGGTACAAATCAATCATTTTTCAGTCTATTGTCTCTCAAAACTCGAAAAAACACTTATTCAATTAGCATAAATCAATCATTAAGATTAAAAAAGGGGCTTGTTACAGCCCCCTCTCAAACTACTCTGCGGACTGCCTTTTAGTCCCTTTCGGTTGCTCCGCCGCGTCTTTTTCTGTTAAGCGCTTATATACTTCTTCCAATTTTGCCCTGCGTTCAGCTTCCGGCAAATACTGAAAATTAACATTGATAAGCCTCTTTACAAATTCTTCCCGTGATACGGAATTTGCCCAAGCCTCGTTAAAATCAACCTTGTTAATAACCATAACTACTGAATTTCAACTGTTATTTGATTACTTTCATAACCGGCAATGTGAGCTGTTTCCAATGCGCTTACAGAAACGAGCGACAAAAGATAAGTACCGGCGTCAGCCGACACGCGAAATGCTTTTGTTCCCGCCTGTGCTTCCACTGTCGCAATCGTAGCTACCGCTCCCGTAGATTTGTTTATCAATACCCAAAGAGCCTTAGCAGCCAATTCTACTTGATATGTATCAAATAAATTAACCGCATCGCATTTTGTTTGAACCTTAATATCTACATAGCCGGTTGCTACCGCTCCGGGCAGCAAATCAACATCAATAATTCCATTTATGTCTGTAGTGTCAAAATCTTCAATCGTCAAGAAATCAACAATATCAACCAGTCTCAATTTATCATTAAGATTGATTTGAATACTTACAACACGGGCATCCGTTGTGCCGAGTGAAAGAAGCTGCGCATTGGTTATATTTGTCTGCAACGGTATTATCGGAAATAAATTTTGTCCTTTTCTATCCTTGCGTCCCATTATCAGTCCGGAACTGAGAATAAAATAGATTCCGCCGTTCCATCCGTCAAAAGGAATAACGGTTTTTGCCTTACACAGTGAAAACGGTATATCAAATTGATATATTGCGTTTCCATTACGTATTTTTTCAGAATAACCCAAAGCCAAAGTAGCCATTTGCGCTTCTTCGCTGCTGTCTGCAATCGCCTGTATGCCCAACATGGGATACCAGCGGGCTTGCCTGCTGTCCTCTTTAAATTTTACGTCTAAAAAACTTAAAATATCAGCAGTTTCCAAAGGTATTTGTGCGTTCTTGGGAACGAAAATAATACCAATCGGGGTTAATTTCGAGCTTGACAAATCACAAGCCCCGATGCCTGTGTTGCCGCCACTGTTTGTACATAAATCCATATTTCTAACAATTTGAATAAATAATATTAAAATTAAATCTAAAACAATGTAAGGGATGCAAATCCCTGTACTTTATGTTTGATACTGAAAATTCTTTGAAAACGTTATTAATGCCTGTTTCAACCGAAATCAAATCCAATGCCTTTAATATGCCTAATACATCCTGCCTTATTTCTTCATCCCCTCTGTGCGGTATATCTTTTAATTTTGAAATATCCACACAGAAAATAAGAGATACGACAGTTTGACAGCCATTGACTATTATATTGGTTTTGTCGGCAACAGTAAAGAAACTCGTTACAAATACCGTATCGTCAAAAAACAATTCCCTGTATTCATTATTTCCTGCATAAAATTCGGGAATATAACCGCCTTTTTGCTGGTTTTTGTATGCACGGCAGAAACAATTATAATTGCTTTGTTCAATCGACCATTTTTTTAGCAAATTTTTGAAAACATTTTTTTGCAGCCGGTCAATTTCTCTGTCAATGCCTATAGGGTTATTTTTCGTGTAAAGCATACCGTATTTGTTGTTAGTTTCTGTTTGGGCAAATAATTTTGTTTTATCCGCTTTATTTCCCGTGCTATCTGGTTTTTTATACCCGTTGTATATGGAAATTCAGGCGAAGAAAAGGCAACGTTCAAATCATTGTATAATCTGCTTTGCTGTTCCTTTGTTATCCTTTCGGTTTTGTTGGAACGTGTACTGTTCAGAGTCAGTTCGATACAGCTTGCCGCTACCTGCAATCCTATCAGAGTGGAAAAAGTATGCTGATTTAACGTAATGATTTCGGTAAAATCACGGTAAGCGCATATTTCCGCATTTATTCCGTAAGTTCTGCCCGTGCCAACCGTAGCCGTATTATCCAAAACAGTACCTTCAAATGGTATCGCCCTGAATAAATACGTTTTATTAAAGTCGCAAATATCATATTCAACAGGCTCCAATCCATAATCATAACAAAGATAAAAGAACCCCCCTTTATATTCTTTGCATGAATAGTATATTGCCTGATTGACGATAAATATACATTCCTTATTTGCCTCTACCTGACAGGTATGTTCCCATATTTTGCCGATATTGTTATGCCATAACTGAATATTAACCTCGCCGTCCTGTTTGAACATTAGGGAAATATTTTTAAGCATCAGGCTATAACTTGAATCTTTTACGGGAGCTATTATGTATCCTGCCTTTTTTCCTGTTGCATTTACGCCGGGTATTGTCTGACCCCTGCGGTTAAACAATAACGTCTGTTCAATAAGAATATCCTCGTTAAACACGCCGTTTAGACTGTTCAATATTGCTGAATATTGAAGTCTTTTCAGAAAATCGTTAAATTCGGTATCGGAGGCATTTTCTTTTTCCATTAGAAAATAAACATTAGACAGCGTACAACTGTGATGGAAATCCTGAAAATATCTGCCCGAACGACTTTCCTGATTTTCTGCCGTCAAGGGCTGGGGCGAATTTAAGTCGCTCCAGCCAACCAAGCCCAAAAGACTGTTCTTTATATCAGCTATATTAAACATGTTAAACCTGCGCTACTTCAAAAACAACCGTTTCATCTTCCGTTGAAAGCGGTGCAAGATTAGGTGATAAGTCTATTGACACTTCAAATTCAATCACATCGTCCTGTCTGCTTCCGTTTGTTGCCGAAGTATCCGCTCTTTGCGAATACCCGTGAACGGCAAAAGTCATTCCGCTAATCGGGTCAATAATAGAACCGTAACCACCGAGATAAGTGTTGTAATTGCCCAGTCCCTGTCGGTTTTGTCGCGGTATCCAGTCTAAAACCGCAAAAGTATTAACAGGCAGGAATAATCCCACGCCTGCGGTATAATCGGAATCGGTTAATCCGATAGATTCCCGAATATTCATGCCGGAAAACTGAAATGCCGTGTTTACTGCATTGCTGCTGCCCTGTGCCGCATAAAAACGGGCATTGCGATACAGTGTAGAATCTGCAATAACATCATACAAGCCATTGTAATAGTTTTGCCGCATCATGCTTTTTGCATCTTCAAAAAACAATCCTTTTTCGGTGGTCGATTCGATTTCAAACACGAAATCGGTATCGTTCCATTCGCCGTTTTTGGTAGCAATATTTACCTGTGTCTTTTCCGAAAGTAAATACGTAATTAAAAACTGTTCAACATCATTTCTGATATTTTGAAAGCACTGTTCAAACTGGTTTGCCAACACCTGATTTGCTTCAAGCATGTTATTGTCGAGAAGTTTCAAAGACATTTTGAATTTATCGACAAACGAAGTCCACACCAGATTAACGCTGATAGAATCGCCTATTGTACCCGTGTGGTTGTAGGTTCTTGAAGAACCCGTAGTAGTTCTCTTGTTACGAGAGATAATATAAGCCTCTATTGCCCTGTCTTCTCTGGTTCGTAACGTCTGATGGGACGGAATTATAATCTCTGAATTTTGCCGTCCCAAATTAAGCACGGGTATTTGCTGTTCGCGCAATTCGGGCGCTTGAAACCTTTCGTTAAGCAATGCCTGTGCCTTTACTAAATTTGATGTACTAAAATTTGCCATTTATTTATATTTTAAAATTTATCGTCATTAACTCGACTAATACCTTTTGGCATACAGCCAATATAACTTTGAGCAATACCTCGCTCTAATTTAAAAAATCCTTGTTTTCTTTTGCCAGTTTCGCCGCTTCTGCCATAAACTCCGCACCGTTTACGCTTTTCCCTTCCGATTTGTATTTCTCTTCCAGTTCGGAAAGTTTGGTAATTCCTGTGGTTGTTTGAGTTGATTTATTGCCGCGACCCGTCTTGCCTCCTTCCTGCTTTGCAAGGCTGTTTTCTTCTATAAACCTGTCGAAAATATCAATCCCCGAAAGCGGTTCAAGCGTTTTGTCGTCTTTTAGCGGCTTGTCAAACTGCGAAACCGTGATTTTGCCGTTTTCTTCTGCAAACGAATAGCCTTTGCTTTTCATTAATGTATAAATGTCAAAAGCGGGTAATATCGCTTCCTTTTGAGAACCTGCAAATATTTTCTGCTGCAGCGATGTTTCCACGATTTGATTTTTCAAACTGTTTTTGTCTTCTTCGGCTGTTTTCAAGTTAGCCTTTAACTTGTCAATGTCGCCCTGTAATTCTTCGATTTTTTTACTTGGCTCAATCTTTGCTTCTTCAAGTATCTGATTTTTTAATGCCGAAATAAACTTATCGGGGTCTTTTCCCTCGATTTTTATTCCTGTTTTTTCCTTCAAATTTTTGATTAGCATTTCTTCGCCTGCCGTTTTTGCACTTTCGTAATTTGACTTTTTCAAATTCTCATCGTGCAGCTTTAATTCATCCGAAGTAAATACCGTCAATTCGGGAATGGTTAAATCAACATCCTGCTCGCTTTTAACCGCCGACGAAAGGTCGTCAACCTTTACTTTTAACCTGTCGGCTATTGCCTGTAATGTTTTTTCTGATAACATAATTTTTTACTTTTTAATGTACTTGATTTTGTATCCTTTTTCGCAAGTCATATTTGAAGCATTTAAAAGCTCCGCCTGCGCTTCCGATAAGGATGCGATTTTTTCTTTTTTGATTTTTTCGCCTGTCTTTCCATCAACACGCCACTTTTCGTAAATAATACTTTTTTTAGTACCGGCTTTTTCTTTTGCCTTTCCCAAGTCTGTATCCTTTTCATTGTTTGCATCCTCATTTGCATTGGCAATTTCTTTTTTTACCAATTCTACAAGGTCTGTAACAAGTTCGCTCGTGGGATGATTATTCCCGATTTTTTCCTGCGTCATAAGCGTTTGTATAATTTCGCTTTCGTTTGCGCCTTTCCCAAGTTCGGAGCGTATAAACTCCTTTGCTTCTTCTTCTTTCATTCTTGAAATGTTTGATTATTAATATTTTGTTCATTAATTAAGGTTTCTCTCTCTTTTGCATATTCTGCAAGCCTCTTATTTAATGCATCGCGGCTTTCGCTTATTATTTCATTGTCGGTTAATGTTCTTATAAAATCTTCAAAATAAAGTTTCTTTGCCTTATCCAAGCCCGTAATATTAAGCGCCTGCACCTGCATCACAGATAAATGGACAAACGGCTCTAATTCTATTAATTTTAACTGTTTATGAAGTTCTATCGAGTGATTTTCAAATTTTGTGCTTAAATATTCTTTCAGCATATCGTCCAGTGCGCTCACAGACGCGCCGGAATTGCGTGCATTTTGATATTTTACCCATAATGTATCGGGACTTTCAATGATAAATCTGCGTCCGTAACTTACCGAACAGCCTTTATAACTGTTGCCGTAATATAAAAAAGCCATATTGTCGGTAATAAAGGTTTCTATAACTTCTGCAGCGTCGGAAAATTTAGACAGCCGTTCGTTCACGGGTTGAGTGTCTATAAATTTCCCTGTCGCCGTATTATTTTCACCGTTCTTTAACTGCTCCGTTCCCCACAGGGTTGTAAACATTAATGTTTCCAAGTCCTTTAATTCTTCGTTCATTCGCGTCCATGCCTCAATTGGCGGCACAATGTAGCCGCCAACATAAGGAGCAAGCGATTTGTCGTTTTCCGTAGGAATGGGAAGCAGTTTTATATCCGAAACGTCGTGCGATAATTTTATGCCTGTGCCTTTGCATGATTTACACTTCTCTCCACTAACAAGCCCCGTTCCCTTACAGTCGGAACACACGCTTTGATATTCCCAATATTTAGGGAAGCCATGCAACAGCTTGTAAACAGACTTTACCGAACATTCTCTTAAATATTCGTTTGCTATTTCTATAATCCGTTCAAGAGGACTGACAAAGTTTATTGTGCCTATCTTTGGTAAATCCGAATTAATAATAGCCGGAACATGCCCGAAATGGTTTGTGTATGTTTCCTCTTCGATAATTGACACTTCGCCGTCATATTTTATTATAATATCCTTTTCATCATCCACAACGCGGTAAAACATTATTTGCTTTGTCTTTTCCTCATCGGTAACAATGTACTTTGAATATGCGTCTTTTTCAACATTAAATATTACATAGTCCAAATGCCTGCCGTTTAGCCTGTATGCTTTTATTTCGTTGCTTCCCTTGTAGGTCGGATAAGCATCGCCGTTTTCGTCAATTTCGATAAAAATAATCCCCATTGGGTCTGCCAGATAAGCGGATTTCCAGTATTGTTCAATCCATTTACGCAAGGGCAGTCCGTTTTCGGTATTTTTAAGCCTGTTTCTAAATTCCCTGTTTTGCTTTTCGGGCAAATCATAAAATGTCGAGCCGCCCGCAGCGGAAAAGACTTTGTCAAGTGGGCGCGTTAAGCGCTCCATAATATCCTTATTGCTGCGTCCGTACTGCTTTCTCGCCTGATACTGACTGTCATTTTCAAAGTTGTTTATCTGCTTAATGTACTCACTCAAACCATCGCCAAAAACATGCACAAACAGGTCTTTACGCATTTTTTGCGCGTAATCGACAACCGCCCCGTTCGGGTCGGCTGTCAGAATATTTTTTATTTGCTCTGTCGATAATATCATAATATTACATATTTTCTTCTCTTTTCTACAAATTCCTTATATTCCTTTTCGAGTATTTTAATTATAAAGTACCTTTTTGTGTCGGACAAATGCCCGTTCTTTTCATAGCTTATTCCCGTGTTTGCATCCGTTACTTTCTCTTTTACCATTTCGCCGTTTGCTCCTTCTTTTACAGTGTTATAATCTACCTTTGACAGATTGCAACTGTCGCTTATCATGATACAGAAAGGCGTATTGCCCTCGTATATTTCGTTTATAAACGTTCCGCTCATTGACACGCTTGGGTTTGATTTCATTATTCTGTCTTCTACGACAAAATGCCTTTTTAATTCGGCAATATATACGTCAAAAAAACTGTTGTTGTCTATTGCGGTTTTATTTTTCCCCGATGCATCGCCATATAAAAAAACAACATCTTTATATCCAATTCTTTCAAGATACGCGGCAACTTTTAGCGCAGCCTTTCGCGCCGTGTTTTCAGGGTCTTTTGCGCATTGTTCGCTGAACTGTGTAAACCTGAAATCCGAATACTGCCAAAGAGCCTGAGCTATGTACGGATAGCGGTTTATATCCACTGTTACATGAACATTTTTATCGGGCATAAAATCCGCTTTTCCTACGTGCCTGTCTATATTAAACTGTTTCCAGAACTCACCACCAACACGAAAACTGCCCCATTCGCCATTTGCATAAACCGCGTATTGATTTGGCTTTTTGTAACGCATGTCTTCAAAGTTTTCAATAGTGTGCGTATCCTTAAATCCGTAATTTCCGTCAGGACTTCCTACAATCCAGTAATTATCGCGATAAGTTGTTTTTATCAAAACAATATTGCCCCGTTTGTTAATCCACTTCTTTGACGGTTCGTTAAGACGACTTTCCGGCTTGCCTTTAATCATTAACGGCTGTTCCGTCCAGTCTTCGGTGTCGATAAGGTGTGCTTTTATCCAATGCGTCTCGTCTATCGGATTCCAGTCTGCAATAATTTTTTGATTTGCCTTACCTCTTAAACGTCTTTTAATTTCGTCCAAATCGGCTTCGTCAAACTTTGACAGTTCGTTTAAAAATACATTGTGAAAACTTTCCAGCCCCTTTACTTTTTCGGGGTCATCAATTCCACTGAATACAAACAAATTGCTGTTTAGGCACCTTATATTAAATCTCAAAAAGTCAAAGAACCTTATATTTTCGTTTATCGGTTTCGCCGCTTCCTGGAAACTCTTATAAACGGTATTCATTACTGTAACGCTTTCTTTCCTCAAAGAAAAAAGATTAAGCGGTTTTTCTATTCCATTTACCAAATGCCACTGCGCTATTGAGTATGTTTTACTGCTTGAACTGCCACCATACAACAGCAACATTCGTATATTTTCGTTTTTTAATGCTTCGTCTATGTGCCAGTAAACAGGATTAAACAGTTTTTTGTCAAATTCAACATACATTATTTGTAGCCTATCCTTATAACATTATCGGTACTTAAATTGCCACTCATTTTTACTTCGTTTTTATCCGTATATCTGTAATGATTTTTCAAACAAAAAATATCAATAGTTTCGCCGGAATATATAAGCCGTGCCTCTAAAAGCCATAAAATGTTTTTTATTTTGCGGAAAACGGCGCTGTTTTCATCTGTAAACTTCTTCAAAAAATAATCCCATTCGTTTTTTGTAACGTCAACCATAAGGCAACATTCGGCTAATGTTTTAATGTTATTAGCACGAACAGGATTATTTTCATCCGCATCCTCGATAGGCTTAGTAAGGACATCCCATATTTGGTCGAGTTTTTTAGAGACGTTTTTTTCGTCCCATTTTTCAGCCTCTTTATTGCCTTTGAGAAACTGACCCTTACTACTCCGATTCTGTACTTTCTTTTTAGCCATAAAACCCTTTATGAACCACTTCTGCTGCGCGCGGGCAGTCTCGTACTCTGACGTGTTGGATTACTTCTTCTACTAACTGCCTGTCTAACTCTGCCAGCCAGGCTTCTAATACGTTGAAACATTTTTTAATCTCCTATAATTTAATTAAACAAAAAAGGGTCAAACAACCATTGCTGATTGCTTGACCCTCTGGGGGTTCTTTATATCTTATTCCTTATTTTCTAATTAATATACATTTTCATTCAATATCCATTGACATTTCTAAAATTTCCTTGTTACACTTAAATTTGCCGGGCGTCTTCAAATTGACATCCGATATATCAATCTTTAATTTTTTTGCTACTTTCAAACCGTTAAGAATTTGACAATCGCCATCTATACCATCCTTGCTATAATCAATACCTGCTTTCTCATAAAATTCTTCCAACTGCAATCTGTTTTTGAAACACAAAACGCAATAATGACAAGAATCGGTATTATCCTGCTTTACCTGTTCTTCGTGCTTTCTCTGTTCGATAAATTTTTGAGTTAAAAAATCAACCTCATCTTTGGAATCACTCTCAAAATTAGGAGTTTCACTCGAATAAGGGACATCTATCTGTTTTGTTTTCTTCTTTTGCCCAAACACAAATTTTTCAGGTTTATAGTTTTTCATATCGAATAATATCTAAATTTGTTAAAGGAAATAATTGTTTAATTTTTTGATAATCGTCCGGATAATATTCTTTTATCGGCTTTATAAATCTATAATCCAAACCATCAAAAGTTTTTCCGAATAATCTGTAATCAACAGGTAATTTTACTTTCGCATTTCTGATTTCGCTTACTAATTTTTCTATCTTCCAGTCAAAAATAGGGAAAAACTGTTTTTTCTTTTCATTTAACGCTCCATGCGTTTTAATCGCCGTATATCTAATCATGCTGTCGGATGCTCTTACTCCAACGGCTGTATATGTGTTTTCGGGTAATCCGCAGTCTTCTTTAACGGCATTAAATAAATCCAAATAGTCTATGTTTGGAATATTAAAACTTTTGATAATATCCATATTTCCGGGCGTTTGATTTATAAATGTGCGTAGCATTTTACAAAAATTAGGACTGGGAACTCTTATTATTTTTGTTTCAAAAAAATCTTCATAATATCTTAAAGATTTTTCTATAAATGAAAGATTTGGAATTAAATAATAATAACAGGGAATAATCTTTTTAAAATATTTCTTTAATTGCAGCCATGAACCTATTGCATCCTTACCTGTCGAAAAGGATAGCAGGCAGGTTTCATTACTTATGTCTGCTACATATTTATTCAATATTTCCGAACTTTCAAATTTCATCTTTCAAAGATACAAAAAATTTTCTTAATACACAAACCTTTTTTTTAATTTATTAATTTTCAATGTTATTTATTCTCATTTTCAATTTTTTTGATAAATTTCCACTTGCATCGACTACAAATGATTTCAATTTCCGTACCAAATGTTTTTATAATTTTTGCGTGTAACTTATTACACTTCGGACACCGAATTTCTATTTTTTCATTTGTATTCATATCATTCTGCTCATTTGAATAAGTTTTTAATCCGTGTTATTAAACTTGTGCCTTTGATAACCTTGCGGATTACAACGGCTATGAATATCACAGCTGTCGCTACTGCCGTTACTGCTATCCATTT
>JAISDB010000046.1 GCA_031265155.1 Prevotellaceae bacterium
TGTTACTTTTGCATACTTGTTATTCATCATTTAAGCACTGTTTGTTAGCACTTAAATATATGGCTTTTAGATGGAATAACAAGTGCTTTTTTATATCTATAAAAGTTTAAATCAGTTTATTTTCATATATAACAATAAAATATACGTTAAATATTATTAAATTTCAGACGATTACTGTTTGAAAGTTTATTTACTATCATATAAAGATATATACTGATTGTATATATGTGGTTTTTTATGCTCCTGTTTGCTATATTGTTATATTTTTAATTACATGTTATTAGCATTTTAAACAAAATAACGTATAAACGCCTTATTATTGTAATATAATTTGTAATTAAAATTCATTTGAAGAGAAAAACAAGTTTTGAATTTTAACTTTGAATTTAACAATAAATATACCAATACTTTATTTTGTGAACATTAAAGACTCATTTTCAAAGTTTATACGGAACAAATCCATCTTTCGCAAATTGATGAATTATTTTACGGGATATTTTATTAATATCATTCCTTGCGATGTTTAATTTTTGTTCTATAAATCTGTACAAATCATCATCTTCGGCTCCAAAACTCAACGCTTCTTTGAGAAGGTCAATACCACCTTTTTTCATACATAAATGGCATAGCATAAGCCCAAGAAAATATGATGGCGAAGTTATGCCGTCTAATTCGTAGAAAGTATCAAATTCATTCAAATTAATTTCAGGATGTTTTGTTAGATAATCGTCCATACGCCTAAAATGTTCTGTAATTGATAAGCCCGTTTTAATGTTGTCTTCGATAAAATAATCGGATAAGCCGTTAAGAAACAAGCCATGCGCATCGGGAAAAAAATTATTGATTAAATGTACTATTTCGTGTTCATAATTTTCTCCTTTAACGCTGTTGGAATAAATAATATTATTAAATCTGTCGTAAAATCCGCATAAATTGTTGAGGTTATTTCCATCTCCTGCAACATGGTCAAATCCTTTCAAACGCATTATTTCGAGGCAGTTAGGTGCAATATAGTATTCTATGTTATCAACTTTTATATCAAATTTATCTGTCAAAAACTGTATCAGTTCATTTGCTTTCTCTGCCTTGGATATATTGAAAGGATGCTGTGGGTGATACTTGTATCGGATAAGCCCAACCTGTCTTTCAAACCAGTTTCGAGTATAAAAAGGCAGCCAGTTGTACAGTTTGTAAGCGCCATTTTCTTTTTTTGCAACCACGTTGGCTATCGCCATTAGATTGATATGAGCAGTGTCGTCCCAATAAAATATGGAACGGATAACATAGTAATCGCCATGACTGATGATAGAAATTACAACATTTTTTAACCAGTCGAATCCATATAATCCCGGAGTTAAAAATCCTTCGGATTTCAACAAATCATAGCTTTTGTATTTTGCCTTTTCCGCCTGATTCCAATACGGATTGTCATACAGACTGTCCGGCATGGAAGACAGATAATTATTCCACAAGTTAAATATTTCAGATTTGTCGCTATCTGTTGTGATATCGAGATTAGCATCCAAAAAAGATTTCGGTGTGCTTTCCTGCGAATATAAAATTGTACAACAGAACAATAATAACAGTAATAAATGTATTTTTTTCATAATCTACTCTGTGATTTTTAAGTATTTCCATAATCTTTTCGTATATCTTTTACAAATATAGATGAAATTCTCCGAATTATACACAGACGAATAAATATTATTTGTGCTAATTTTACATGGATTTGCCTTTATAGCTGAATAAAGCGAATGAGGCCGCCGAATCCATACTTTTTCGATTTCTTCCGATTTGACGATTTGATTTCTATCGGTAGCAAATTCAAAACTATTTTCGTTCAAATAAATGTGGTTAATCTTTGTATCATTATCAATTCGAATCACCTCTATACAATCCATCATCAACCAATCCATCACGAAATCAGTTGCCACATCAGCTGTTTCCGTCAAAATTAAGATCATAATTCCGAAATATCACAATTAATAATGAATGGACGGCGCGGCGGTGTAGTCATGAACAATCCCTTGAATCTTTCTTCAAACTCTTCATCTGTATAGACCTTAATATCATTCATTTCTATCATTCTTTCAAGAGGCATCAAACCGAGTTCGTACCTGATTTTATCGACACAATCACGGTTACGAAACGGTACCAAAATACTCTCGCCCCGACTTAGCATAAGTTGTCCGAATACAGCACGGGTAAAATAATACGGAAGATCGGCATCAAACCAACAAGCATGATCAATAAAAATTGCCGGAATTTCCGGAGAAAAATCCCCGTATAAACTTTGTTGAATAATGACGTGAGCTAAAGAGTCAAGCCTATACCTTTGATCAATATGCCTGAAAATAACATTCAATTTATCTACGCCGTCGTAACCGATTTCGCGTAAACCCGGCATCTTGCCGTGTTTTTTGATTTGTTCTTTAATTATACAAAGATTGATAGAGTCATATTTTTTCTGCTGATCACCTCCTCCTGCCCTATCAAATTGATCTCTTACAATCATAGAATCAACAATTTCACGCCAGTATTTGTCAGATCTTTCTAAAAAAACAGATTCAATACTGTCTTTTTGCAATTGTAATTTCAGGAACCATTCTGTTAATGGAAATTTGTCTATTTTTTTTATCTCTTCCCAATGCATTCCGTTTAAAAGACTTTGTAAACTGTATTCGTAACATGATTTTGCATTCTCAAATGCCATGGCATTTGTGGCAGCATCTAACGAATGTTCGGGTTGAATATAGTCAACAAGCAAAAAAGCTGCTTGATAAAGAGAATCAGCAACAGCATGGTTCTTCTTAAACGATTGCCATCTTGCCTCATTTACAAGATGATAGTACGGCAAGTAAGATTGAGAAAAAGCATGTCCGGTAAAGAATAAATACATAAAAGACAATAAAAATAATTTCTTTATCCTATTTCTTAAATTTTTTTTATCAAATAACATCATAATTCTATCTAAATAATTTATTATCAATATTATATACACTGATGGGGCATTAAAAATGCCCCATCAGTGTACTTCTTTTTGGCTATAAGACCACTAAATCAAAATTTATTTGACCATCAGCTTTTTTGTCACGAAATTTCCAACCAGTAGTTTCAGAGGTATATACAGTATCCCATGTTTCTTCTGTCTGACCGCCTCTAATCATTTTCATCTTATCTTTACAAACCGATACAGATTCGTTTTTTATCTTTTGCAATTTCATAAATATAATTTTTATTTTTTCCTACTCATAAGGCTTTTCGGAGTTACGCCCCAACTTATTTTCACAGCATTTGGCTCTGTACTGCAATTTTATTTATACAGTTTCCTGCATCGGCTATATTATCTTATAATTTTCGCCGAAACCAAACGAATATTGCCCGTTTGGCATTTTTTACTACCTTTGCATGCCGTTTCGTGTTTTAGTTAATAATGCAACCATAGAGACAGGTTTGTTAATTAATATCATGGGCGGCTTTTTTATGCCTGCAAAGCTAAAAATGCCGGTATATAATGAGTTGAATAAGACAACATGAGATTTTACTTTGCCAACCGGCAAAACAAGATTTAACGATATGGTTTTTATTGTTGTCATAAAGTCATTTTTATATCTGCAAATTTACTGATATTATTTTTTATATTTTCATATATAACAACAAAATATACGTTAAATATTATCAAATTTCAGACGATTACTGTTTGAAAGTTTATTTACTATCATATAAAGATATATACTGATTGTATATATGTGTTTTTTTATGCTCCTGTTTGCTATATTGTTATATTTTTAATTACATATTATTAGCATTTTAAGCAAAATAACGTATAAGCGCCTTATTATTGTAATATAATTTGTAATTAAAATTCATTTGAAGAGAAAAACAAGTTTTGAATTTTAATATTATCAACACTATTTCATTGTATTAGCTTCCCAGTTCAAGCTGATTTTTTACAAGATTATAATAATTTCCCTTTTTTGCTACCAATTCCCTGTGCGTGCCTTCTTCTGCAATAACGCCTTTGTCCAGTACTATGATATTATCGGCATCCTTAACAGTGCTTAAACGGTGCGCAACAATAATTACCGTTTTGCCTTCAAACAGATATTTAAGTTTTTCCATAATAAACTTTTCGTTATTGGCGTCAAGCGAATTTGTAGCCTCGTCGAATATCAGATATTTTGCATTTTTATAGGCTGCCCGGGCAATCAGCAAACGCTGTTTCTGCCCTGTACTCAAGCCGTGTCCATCCATTCCTATTTTTGTATTGTAGCCCAAAGGCAAATCGGCAATAAACCGGCCTATATTTGCAATTTCTACCGCTTTTTTTATGCGCTGCATATCGGCTATTTCGTCGGAAACCGCAATATTATTGGCAATGGTATCCGAAAATATGTATCCTTCCTGCATGACAACGCCACATTGCCGGCGCCAGCAGCTGTCGCTGAATTTGGAAAGCGCTTTGCCTCCAAGCAATACGTCTCCTTCAACCGGATTATAAAATCCTAAAATCAGCTTCAACAGTGTTGTTTTTCCGCTGCCGCTTGTACCTACTATTGCAGTGACCTTGTTTGCAGGAATTTTAAGATTAATATTATCCAATACTTTTTCCGAATGCGGTCCATCGTATTGGAATACCACATTGCGAAATTCTATATCTGTATTTTCGGGAATACTGCGTATTTTTTCCATGCCTGCAGGTTCCTCATCATCTTTGGCATGTATCTCGTTCAAACGTTCAAGGCTTATTTTTGCATCCTGCGTAGCCTGTACAAACGAAATAAATTGAGATAACGGAGCATTAAGCTGTCCAATGATATACTGCATAGCCGTCATCATTCCAAGCGTCATGCTGCCGTTGATAACCGCGCTTGCAGCAAGAAACGATATAAAAACGTTTTTTGTCTGGTCGATAAACAATCCTCCCAGTGTTTGAGTTTGCTGCAGCGACAATCCCTTTATGCTTATTTTATAAAGCTTTGCCTGAATGCGTTCCCATTCCCAGCGTTTCTGTTTTTCGCAATTGTTCAATTTTATTTCCTGCATTCCTGAAATCAACTGGACAATATTGCTCTGGTTTGCCGCAGCTTCCTGAAACCGCATATAATCCAGTTTTCTGCGCCGTTTCATAAACAGCAGTATCCACAAAACATAAAGCACGCTTCCTGCCAGGAAAATACCGAGAATACCGAAATTATACCCCGCCATCACGCAGCCGTATATTATAAATGTAAGCAAAGCCATTACAATACTGAGCAGCGAGCCTGTAAGAAACGACTGTATCCTGTTGTAATCGCCTATACGCTGCATAATATCGCCTACCATTCTGCTGTCGAAAAACGCAATAGGCAGGCGCATTAGCTTGCCAAGAAAATCGGAAATAAGCGAGATGCTTACGCGAGTGGTCATGTGCAGCATTAACCAGCTGCGAATAAGGCTGTTTGCCGTTTGACCTATAGTCAGCATAACCTGAGCGACAAGAATAACAACAATAAAATTGAGGTTGTTTGTTCCTATACCGATATCTACTACCGATTGAGTGAGAAAAGGAAATATAAGACTTATAACGCTTCCCGTAAGCATGCCCAATGCAAGCTGTACAAGATAACGCTTGTACGGGCGCAAATATTTCAAAAGATATGCAAAACGCAGTCCGCTTTTATCTTCGTCGCCCTCTTCCCTGTAGAACTGCGGCGTCGGCTCGAATAAAAGAGCCGTACCGCATTTTTGTGCCTGTTCATCTACAGCAGACAGCCAGCATTTAAGAAAAGCATCTTTTTTGTATTCCAAAAGCCCGGAAGCAGGGTCGGAAACATAAATAACCGTATCGTTATCGTTTTTTTTCGATTTTTTAATTTTGTAAACAACAACAAAATGTTTCTGGTTCCAGTGTACAATACATGGAAGAGGCGCTTCGCCGCAAAGCTGCTCGAATGTGATTTTGACTCCCGCAGTGCGCAAGCCCATGCTTTCGGCGGCATCGCTAATTCCGAGCATCGAAACGCCTTCACGCGTGGTATGGCAACGCTCGCGCAAAGTTGCTGCAGCAAAACTTTTGCCATAATATTTCGCTATTATGCGCAGGCAGGTTGCTCCGCAATCCATAGCATCAAGCTGCTGATATGTTGGGAAAGAGTTCATATTTATTAAATAATGCAAAATTAAATAAATTTTTTTACAATATATACTACTGTGATATTTATTCAAATTTTCTACACTATTGAAAACCGCGTTCAGCTTATAGAAACGCAGTTTGCCACATTTCTACTTCGTTATACTACAAGATTTTCCGGTCTGTTTTATTTATATGGCTTCAATCTACGGGCATAATTGCAATGAAAACGACATTTCCCGGCAATGAAAGAAAGAATTCATAAGGTATTATTCTTTTTCAACCATTCTTCTACCGTAACATAGCCTTCTTCTCCTTTCCATTTTGTAATATATGTGTTATAGTGGCAGTGTTCAGGCTGTGAATAAATATTGTTTCTGTTTTTGATAAAAATTCTGCAATCCGTACAGACATAACGAAACTCACAATCCTTGCAAACTTCTATTTCGTCTTTTTTTATATTCCAATATTTTTTAAACGAAGGAGTTGTTATTATTTTTTCAACGTCATCATTTAAAATATTTCCAAAAACAGTTTCTGAATACGGACAGTTTTTAATATTTCCATTTTTATCAATAAACAGTTTCCTGTGAAGGCAGGTATTATGATGCAACGCTTCTGTTATGTGAAAAATATTTTGTGTGAAGTAAGATTTATCTACAATTCCGCATGTGTTGTTATTTAGATTTTCACGCAAATAAACAATAAAAGTATGTTTCAAATCTTTAACATTGTCAAAAGGGGCAGAATATAAAATCAATCTGTTGATTATTGGATTACATAATAACTTGTCAAGGTCTTTATCAGAATATTCAGGCAAATACGGCAAAACAACTTCAAGATGGTTGAGATATGTTATATGTTGGAGATTCTCAAGAAAAATTATCAATTCTTTGATCGTGAGTTGTTTATTACAGACAATTTGCAGTGCAGAACAACCTAATTGAATATCTATTATATTCAATATTCTACGAATATTTTTATGCGTAAACTCAGAATATTCACAAATGCAATTTGTAATTTGCCCGCAAAAATTATATTTCAACGACATTGCAGGAATATGTTCGGCATCATGTTTTGTCCCTAAAATTGCATATTCATTTTGCATCAGAAAACCAATGTATTCCATTACAATTTCCTGCTCTTCATTATTGTAATTCAATAAAATATCACCGATTTTCTGTTTGTTATATTTTTGAAAAATATCATACACATCATTCGGCACAAAATCAAGTACTGCACGTTGAATATCAAGTATTACACTGCGTTCATATCCTTTAACAAGAATACAGGAAGGTAGAAACACCAGATATTTATCGTGACTGTTCATTACTGGTTATTGGCAAAAAATAACGTGTCAAGTGTTTGTAAAATAGAACTGTATAATAAAAATTTGTACTAAATTGACGATTTGCAACAACTTTTTTATCGGCAGATTGGTTGTCGTCTTTTTTTAATTTATAATTAAGAATAATATTCATAAATTCATGTTTATTAAGTAATTGGCAATAAATTTTTCAATATTTTCATTACACATAAATGAGCCATAACCAAATTGTCCTGCCGGATTTACTTCCAAAAAATAGTAATTGTCGTTTTTATCCACCAGAATATCACACGAACCTGTATCTAAACCTAATTTTTGCATTAACGAAGTCAATTTTCGACAATAATCATTACACAGCGCAAAAGGCACACAGCGATTGGGCTTATCATTGTCGTAGTTTCTGAAATCAATAGATGTTTTTGCATTGTTTTGAGATAAAATAGCATAAGTGAAAAACTCGCCATGAAAGTAAAAGCTGCGTAATTCATATTTTTTATCAATATACTGTTGAAAAAAACGTGAAGTAAAATAATTTTCAAATAATTCAATATCTGTCAATTGTAATTTTTCTGTCAAATTTTTGTATATGCTGTTTTCATACTGAAAGAAAAAAGAACTGAAAGATTTGCTGGCTACAAATTCATATTTTTTTGCAAAGTCCAATGCAAATTTCTTTTCGTCTGTTACAATCCAGTCGGGTACCTGTATTCCTGTTTCGGATGCTTTTAACAATGCATCTACTTTATTGAAAGTATCAGCCAAAAAGTCAGACGAGTACCTGCAATTGTGTTTTACCCACAGTTTTAGCGCATTAAACGCCTGTTTGTGTTCTATAAAATTAAAAACTTCGATACTGTCCTGCAATGAATTTTCGTTTTGATATTTTACGTAAACCGATGGAATTTCCGCCCGGCGAAACCAGCAAATACTGTTTTTATCAATACTGAAAACATCAAATGCTGTTGTTATCTTTACAGATTCTTGTGAAATGTAAATTTTTAATGCCTTGTCATCATAATTTATTCTGCGAACATCGCAACCTGCAATTTTGCAGCATTTCATCACATCTGTTGCAGAAGCATCATTTTCTTCAGAAAAAATAACTATTTGCTTACAGTCCGTAACGTTGGAGCAACTGTTCATAGCGTTTGGTTAGCAGTTCAATTTTTTTGCGTTCCATTTCGCGCGTTGGCATACCGATGGCTGTACGCCGTTCATCAACCTGTTCAATGTCAATAATTTCATCGTCAGTTATGTTAGAAAAACCGGCGTATAAATACATTGGTTTTCCATTTTCCATTAGCGATTTAGGCAATATCTTTCTGTCAATAACTATTCCATAAAAACCTGGCTCGCACTGGCCTTCGCGCACAAATTGCAATATTGTATCTGCAATATCTTTATGGTCTGTAATATGCATCAATAATGCACCTAATCTTTCCTGCATTTTAACGTTTGCACAGCCATACAGTTTAGTATTCGGAAAACCAAACTTATCTATTAATTGAAACAAGCGCTTATAATTCAAAATGTCTGTTTCTTTCATCTTATCCCAATTCACAGAATCCAGGTTTCTTTCTTTCCTTACATTCTGGTCGATTGCGCATATGTCAGTCAGAGTATCTATTATGAAATTACGTTGTGGTAAGTAATAATACCATTCCGACTCTTGTAATAATCTTGGCATTTCTGACAAATAAAAGTCAGGAATTTCCTTTAATAATTCTTTTGATAAAATATCATTTTGTCCGATATCAATCAAAACATTTACAGGAAATGTTCCATATTTATTCGCCAAAGTATCCATATATGCAATAGCCTTGTCGAACTGTCTGTTTTTCATCAATAATCGGCAATACAACTCAATTTCTTTGCTGGTAGGTTGATTTATTAAGGGACAGCGCTTTTCGGCTTCCTGCAATTTTGCAAAAGCCAGGCTGTCGTTTCCTTCCAGATAGGCAATCTCTGCCTCATATACAAGTTGATAATACCCGCTTGCGATGTAATCGCATTTGCTTTTATGCTCGCTTTGTCCTGTCAGTAAAGAAACAGGATAAAACATAAGAAAAATTAATACAATAATAGAGTGTTTATTCATAATTTTAAAATATAATTAAATTTTCAAAACACCATATCAGGCATAATTTACGCCTGATATGGCCATTTTATTGTTACTTAACAGTTTACACAACATGTTCTGTTGCCTGCTGATATGCTTTATTGACAAATAACATCAAATACACACAGTCTGATAATTGTATCTGTACAATGTTCTGCCTTGAGTTGGATGCATATACCAATCATCCGAGCACGTAGTAGTACATACACATCCGCCCATGCAAATGGTGCTGGTTTCGCTTGTTGCTGCCCCACCACTAATTGCCGCCATTTGTTTCATATCCATACGGTCAGCCGTAAAATTTGAAATTCTTTTCATTTGACAAAAGTATTAAAAAATTAAACATTAAAAATTATTTTTTGCAATTTTTTTCGTTGCGCACCGAGAAAAATTACAGGAGCAAAGATAAGTCATTATTTATTACATAGTTATTCAAATATGAATAATTTTAATTCAAAAACAAATAAAATATACAAAATAAAATTTAACTTTGCAGAAAAAATTATTTCAATATGGATATTGGCACTAAAATACGAAAATTGAGAGAGGCAAAAATGCTGTCGCAAAATGATTTGGCTTTAAAGCTGGGCATTTCTCAAACCACTCTTCATAATATAGAAATCGGCGCATCCCGAAAAATTGATTTTTTGCTAATGGACAAGATAAGCCGTATTTTTGATAAAGACCTTGAGTATTTTCTGGAAAACAGTGCAGTTAACAATAATGTAAAGGAAAATAAAGGGCAAATCAGCTGTGAAAATTTTACCATTAACAACAATTATCCTGAATTTCTTTTGGAAGAACTGAAAAAGCTTCTCGCTGCCAAAGACGAGCAGATTGCTCTGCTGAAAGGGCTACTGGAAAAACACAAAACGCAATAATATAATCCGCGTTTTAAAATCAGTAAACGCAATGCAGTCACATAAACTAACTTGCCGAGAAAGTCGGAAATAAGCTAGATGCTTATGCGCGTTGTCATGTTCAACATAAACCAGCTGCGAATAAGGCTGTTTGCCGTTTGACCTATAGTCAGCATAACATGATTGATAAGAATAATGGTTCTATAACGTTTTGTATGGGTAATAAAAATCGAATTTAAATTTTATTTTATTATTAATGCGAATCAGTATTAGAGCAATCATAAATAGAAGAGCAAGGAGTATGTAAAAAATAGTTCATTTCTTCAAGAATCATTAAATTAGAATAATATAATCACCTATTTTTCTATTATGATACCACAAAGAAAAGAACTAGGTCGAACACATAATTTCATATCTTTGCAGGAAAAATAATGATATGAAATTGACGAAAGCACAATACGATACTGTATCGGAAAGTTTCCCGACCCAGCGGGGTAACGTAAGTTTAAGTAATTTAGAGGTCTTAAACGCCATTTTGTATG
>JAISDB010000079.1 GCA_031265155.1 Prevotellaceae bacterium
CGGATACAGTTTGTTTCTTTACAATGCGGCAAAAAAAATAGCCCTCGTTTTATTTGAGAGCATCCCGCCCTCCAATTGTTGAACGCCACAAAGATAAAAACTTTTTCTGTAATTACAAAGTTTATTGTAAAAAAATAAAAAAGCCCGCTACTTTCGTAACGAGCCAGTTGGAATAGATTTACTTGACATCATATAACTATTTAATAAAGTAACGTGCCTGTCCTGTTGTCAAGTAAATCATTCGGATTTAAACTGTATTAGACATTACAACTAATACACAGGGGTACACGTTACTAATTTGTATTCCAAGATTGCAGATATAAAAAAAGCCCTACATCTTTGTGGGCATACCTGCCCGAATAATTTAACTTGACATCACAAAGATAGATATAATATTTAATTGAGCAAAAAAACAGTATTTTTTTTTGGCGATTATTGCATTTCTTTGAGTATATTAGACATTAAGTTGACTTTTTCGGTGTGTTCGCAGAGGCATGATTGCCATCCCTCGCGCTGTTGCGCGGCTCCTTTTTGGGGATTGTTCAAATATGACTGATAGCGGCTTATATTGTTTTTTGCAAGAGTGTAATCGGCAAGGAATTTATCGGGATTTGTGCGTAAGAGGTTTTTCAGGCATTGCCGGAGCGAGAAATTTTGCAGTAACGGGTGCTTCATCAGCAGTGTTCCTTTACGATTGAGATATTCAAGTTCGCGGAAACACTGTTTATTGCGAATTGCGGTGCGAACAAATTCGATTATCAGCTGAGTCGTGGGATTTGAATCGAGTTTACTGTCCATTTCAATCATTCGGCGATATGTATTTATTCGGTCGTTATATATGATCGTAGCCTTTTGAATATGTTCGTCTTCAAGGTTTTCCCATCGGATGTTGGGATATTCTTCTTCTTTTTGGAGTTTTTTTTTTCGACAGGCTTGTGATTGACTGTTGCAGGCGCAATAACATTTACCGTGTCGCGCGTTATGTTTTTAAATGCGTTTCGAGCCGAATTTATTTCATCAACAGAGCAAATGTCGAGCAATACCCATAATAACTGCTTATCGACATCATTGCCGTCGCCAACGATATTGACAAGCCGGCTACCGGGTTTGACTTTACGCAGCAAATCTCTGTCGGCATCTATGTATTGAGATGCCGACAGAGAGCCACATAATTCAGTTTTAGCAAAAAAATCCATATTACAACTGTAATCTTGAGCCTTCCTGTTCGATTAACGTTGCAGTATCCAATACTTTGAAAGAGATACGGGAACCGGCAGTAGCCGTCCATTCTTGCCCATCGATGAGGATGAAGTGTTCGTTATCTTCAATTGTAAGAGGATATGTTCCTCCTGTTCCCATAATATCAATATAACGACCCTTGTCGGCATTGGCAAGTCCTGCTACAGCGGTTAATGTCTGAGCTTCAGTATTGTTGTCAGGAGTATTATACTGACCGCTTCCGGGCAACAAGGTAAGTATAGTTACATCTGTTGCGATGGTAGCCGGAGCGCCCTGTACGATTTGTCCGCGATAGTGATAAGGCTGATTAAAGCCTTTGTTTGTGAATGTAAAAGATATAGAACGGCTGTCTTTGTCGTTTTTGCGTTCGAATCCCGAAAGCACCATTGGCTTGCAAGGCGTACCCATAATGTAATAAGTGCCTTCGCTGCAAATTTGATATATCAGGATAAAGCGTCCGCCGGCGTATTCTTCGATGAAGTTAAGCAGCTGGTCGCGATTACCACCCATAGTGAACGTTATGGTGTTGGTAACGTCGGTAGTAACATCGCCTTTAGAACCGCTTGCGGTGTCGGCAACGCTGTCGTCTATTGCTATGAAATAGTGCATTTTTTCGTTGGCTTTAAGCGGTATTGTTCCTATTTCCCTGTCCATGTTCGGTTGCGGAAAAGGCAGGTTTGTATCCAGCTGGGAATCGACATGTACAAGCCATATTTTTGACGATATTTGACTTCCTGCGGTAAACCGGTCGCTAACGCCGTCGATATTGCCGATTGTAGCCATAGTTGCGAATGAGAATCCTCCGTTTACGATGGCGGCAAAAGCATCGTTGAATATTGCGAAACAGGCAATGATTACGATAAATGCCAATAAGAAATCGGCAAGGATAAAAACTTTTGATTTGTGCGAGCGCTGTAAGGCAAGCATTTTTTTATTTTTCATTACGTTTGATAATTTTAAAGATTTAAAAATTTAAAGATTTAATGGATTGATAGCGGCTTTACGCCGCTATCAATGAGATTATGCAGAAACATAACGAGCGACTTCGTCAAATTTTCCTGTAGCATTGTTGTAAACCAGCTTAATCCAGTTGCCAACGGCAGTTGGCGTCCAGTTTGCAGTCAAATTAAAGTTATCTCCGTCTGTAATCGTTGTTTTATTTGTCAATGACCCGCATTCAACTTTGAACACCAATCCTGCGACAGGATTAATCAACTGGGCAGCATTTAAGGCTGTCGCAGCGGAATTTGTCGCTGTTTTGAATATAAGCGATTTTGCAAGGTCGAAGCCAACAGCGCCATCGGCTAACTGAACGGCGGGATAGTTCATAAATATTTGCTGCAACTGATAGTTGTTTGCCGCGAGTTCGGCTTTTGAAGCAAAAGCAATTCCTACGTGTGAAGCCGAAGCGCCTTCTTTCCAAACGCTCATAGCCAAAAGGTCTTCGAGACGACGTTCGAAATAGATGCTGTACATTTCGCCCGGAACAAATTCGAGCAACTGCATATTTCCGGGTATCTGCAATATTAAAAGTTTGAGAGTTCCCAAATTCGGGACCAGGCGAATGTTGCAGGGATAGTCGGGAACGGTGAGCGTGTTACCTGTGAAATCCATATCCTTACCGTATTTGGTGCGGTATGAAGCGGTGAACCAGGGACGATGTTTGTCGTTAATCAAAAGTTCGAACTGAGCGAGGTTAGGAATAACTTCGTTTGCACGAGAAAGGAACGCTTCGATAACTTCAACCATGTTTGTAGCGTTGTAATCGGCAAAAGCGGATTCACCGAAAGGCAACAGTTTGTTGTTTTCAACATATTTGAGCAGGGTGTGAACCACACCATCGCCGGCATTAAGGTAACTTCCGGATTCGCCTACAGCCGGTTTGATGTAATATCCGAGAATGTTTCGCCGGTTTTGTTCGTTTCGGAGCTGGCGTCCGATGTTCATAAAGAGCCATTCAATCATGTTAGGCTTGAACGGATCGGAGCCGTTGGTGTTGAGATATCCGAGATAAGTGCGTTCAATCCATTTGAAAGTTCCGACTTTTGTTTTCATCATCGAATCCTGAACCTGTCCCATTTCGGGTTGCAGCTTGAAGTCGCCCTTGAACACTTCGCCTTCCTGATAAGCGGCAGAAAATTCGCCGAAGATTGCATTTGTAATCAGTTCTCTGTCCTGAATACCCGAACGGCGCGGGAAAATGTGAGTAACGTCGGGAATTTCGAGTATTCTTGAAATAATGGCGTCGATGCGGCGAATGACGAACTGGTCGCCCAAACCGGCATTGCTCAATTGCGAATAATCCATTCCGACAGCATCAGCCTTGACAGTTGCAATCTGTCCGTTTTCGTGCAGTTCGTTGAAGCGGTTTGCCGCCATTTTGGAGAATTCGGCAAAATCGGATTCAAATACGCGCATATCATCCGGAGAAACATTGGATTGAGGTATCCGGCGCGTTGCCGAAATTTCGTTGTAGCGTTTATTACGCGCATACAAGTCATGTTCGATTCCAAACACATGTGTTTCGGTATGAACCATAGCAAGCATTCCGGGTTTGATTTCGATTTTGATTTCCGCCGGTTTGTCCTGTTCGACTTCGGTTTTCAATGTTTTGTTTTCATCAATAACCGTTTCAACTTTTCGGACGATATCATCGCCTTTTATGTCGTTGAGCAGGTTGAGGGCAGCGTCATGGCTTTGCGCCTTTTGTGCATTTTCTTCAGCCGTTTTAGCGTCAGTTTCGGCTGTACGCATATCTTCATAGAAGTCGGCACCAAATTCCTTTTTGTAGGACTCGGCAATTTTATCCCAGTCTTCCTGAGTTAACTCCCTGTTTTTGGCTTTGTCTATAAAACCGAGAGAAGCGAGAATTTTTTGTAATTTTTTTTTCATAATACATATTATAAGTTAAATATTGAATTATTTTGTAATCTGATTTTTTCGGCATATTTCAATCCCAAAGCATATACTTCGCCGATAGAATCTTCGAGGGTTTGAATGCCATCGATAAGGTTTATGCCAACGGCTTCGGATGCATTGTAAGTTTGCCCTTCGAAAAGTCCTTCGCCTTCGGCTTTTTTGCGTGATTTTTTCACATCGTTAATAAACTGTTCGGTAATGGGATTGAGTTCATGCTCGATGTAATCTTCGGGTTTGCCATCTAACAAATCATTAAACCGTTTGTTTTTCAATGCGGACTGTTCGGCATAATATTCGTGCCATTTAAAACCTATTTCTTCAAAGTATGGTTTGAGGTCCCAAAATGATACCATTGTTCCGATTGATCCGACAGTGTCAAATTTAGTTGTTGCATAAATTTTATTTGCAGGAACGGCAATGTAAAGGGCGGCGCTGCATACGAGCATTTCGCACTGAACGATGAGCGGCTTGGCTCGTTCGCTTAGTATTTTGTGAATTTCGTCGAGATAATATGCCAATCCTCCACCCGAATTAATATGCAAAAAGTGAGCAATGACAGCGGGATTATCTTCGGCAGCTTTGAAATCCTCTGCGAAATCCTTAGTGTTGAAATACCACGAATAATCGTCGAACATTATAGTGCCGTGTGCTTCGTAATATGCAACAGCATCGATAATTTCGGTATTGCCATAGTCGGTAGTGAGATTAATGCCTGTCTGCCCGTATAATGCTTCCGCTTTTTTTGTTGCAAGTTTTTTGGCTGTGGGAATGTCGGCTAAAAAGAATGCCGCCGGCAATTGCCTGTTTAAGGGCAATAAGTATTTCTGCAGTTCATTTTTAGTAATAAACAGCGGATGCGATAATATTTCGAGTTTTGAAAATTTTAAAAATCCCATTTTTCCTGTGTAAAATCCTACACAAAGAAAGTCATATATATACGGTGTTGATTAGACAATTAAAAGATAACAGGCTCTACGGCATCACACGATAATTTAAGTTTTGCGCCATCGGGAAAGAACTCAATATTGCATGTAACGCGATATTCGCGGCTTCCCCACACCCGTTTGATTCCTTTTGTGGTTTCAAGTATAACCATAACTTTTGAGTTTAATAATAAATGCGTCTGCTCGACAGTGATACGTTTAACAGTACATTCGAGCGACTGTTTGAAGTAAGGATTAGCATTTTGTTCGGCGCTTTCCTGTTTGAATTCGTTACCGTCAGTAGTAAATTCCATTATGTGCCTGTTTGCGAGAGGAATTATATATTCGGCTGTTTGCGTTAAAACATACTGAACGGGGATGATTTTAATTTTGTTACACAGTTCTATTTTCATATTTTTATATTTTAATGGACATATTTGGAAAAAACACATATCAAAATGACATTTTTTTTTTGCGTTTTTTTCTACTTTTTACTGTTTCGGTTCTATGATACTGTTTTAACAGGGTATTGAAGCAATCGACATCAAGGTTATGTTTTTCGATAAATAATTTTATTGCCGTATTAATATATGCTGTTTTCTTTTGCCTGAAGCCGTCAATTAGAAAATTTCTTACAAAAGTCATCAATGCCAAATAAAACTCACTGCGAAGTTCGCGAGCGATGGCATCTTCGCCGATACGTGTCAGATAATTATGCGAATATATATTTTTATTGGTGCAATACGGGAGTTGTACCTGTAAATATTCGTCGGAGTTTGAGCGTTCATCAAACAGTTTTATATCGAATACGCAGTCTTTTGGCGGGATGGTAATAAATTTAGACAGGAGCAGGTTGAAAAATGATTTTTTAGAAAAGCGGGCAGGATTTCCGTAAACTTGACGAAAATACTGTGCGATATATGGCTTGACCTTGACAAATACAGTGTAATCACTCATGGCTGTTCAATTTTACTGCAATTATAATTATATTTTTATTCTCTGTAAACCCCCCCTTTGCCGGAAAGCGGTACAGAAATCGTGCATTTGTGCAAATGACACAGTTTTGATTTTTATATATTTGATTATAAGCACACTAATGGCGCACGATTTTCGTACAAAAATTGTACGGAAAACTGTTTTCCGTACTTTTTGCCTTTAAAAGCCGTTTTGTACGGAAAGTGCAAAATCGTGCAAAAATCGTGCAGATGTAAATATTTATAAATCAGGTTGTTATAACGATATTTTTTGTTGCTGTACGAAAGCACGATTTTTTTATTTATTTTTAGTAAGGGGGGTTTACAAAAAGGTAATAATAAAAAAAGAATATATATCTTCAGTCGCAAGTTATAAAGTTTGTAAAGTTGTAAAGTTAAATATTTAATGTGTATGTACTGTTGTCCAATAAATTACATACATTAAAAATAAAGGGATACAAGGGGAAAAATGCAGCTTTTAAAAAGGAGTAATTTAAAGGTGTCCGGACTGACGTCCGGACTTTTGTTTAAGTTCCGCATACGCGGAACAGTTATTTAGTAAGCAAAAAAGCAGCCGGCGTTTCGACTGCTTTATGCGAGTATTTGATTTATTCGTCTTTATATAATTCCAATATTCTTTTTACCCTGTTTTCACAATCTTCCCTATACTGTTCTTTTAGCTGTTCATCGCTCAAAGGGCGGCGTTCTTTACGTCTTTGACGCCATTCATAAAATAATATTGAAAGGTATATTATTAATAAGGTTTCTAACATGATTTTATTGTTTTAAGTCATTTTTAATTTTGTAATTGATTTAAGGGTTTTAATTCTATGGCAAGTCCCAATGCGGATGCAATGCGATAAAAAGTAGAAACTTTGGGTTCTGTTTTTCCTGTTTCTACCCGCGATATGTAGGACTTATTACTTCCTACCTTTGCAGCAAGCTGTGATTGTGTTATTCCTGTATTTGTTTCATAACATTAAATATTAAAATTATGGCGTAAAGATAATAAAAATGTAATTACAAAAAAATACAATGACAAAAAGCAGAAGATAATTTATTTAAAATGGGCTTCGCAGAAAGGCTCAAATTCGCGGGGTAATTTGCCTGCGCTTACGATAACGGCAATTCCGCGAGCTGCAAGCTGGAAAAGCCGCTGAGTAGTAACAGGACTTTCGCGGAAACTGTAATTACCGGCAATAACAAAATAGGCATCGCTGAGGTCGATATCATGTACGCTTGCACGGATAATTTTAGAAGCATCGGAAAGAGTGCGGGCAAAACCGAGTTTCACAACGATACGCTGCAGCATTTCGGAGCGGGTTTTGTCGTCGGCATGAACGGCTACTATTATTTTATTTTGCTTCATTGTTTTGTTCCTGTTTAAGTGTTTTATCAATTAATTTTATCGTGGGCGGGTCGAAAACCTTGCGGCGCAGGCTGGTGAAAGCGTCATTAAATTCAATGTAATTATTGATGTTGGAATGCGTATCGATATAATGACATACAATCTTAACAAAGGCTTCGTAATTGTCGGGATGTATCTTACGGCGAAAATCGTACCACATATTGTCGGGAATGGAAGCAAGGAAACGGTAAACCGTAGCCTGAAAACCGTCGAATTTGTTGCCGAGTTTTGCTTTCAGCTGCATGATTTCGCTGTAATTATTAAGTCTGTATTTTGATAAGTCTTCCATATCAGTCGAAAATAGAATTGGTTAGCATATCCTGACCGTCATCAATTGAAAATCCTGCGGCGTAGTTTTCGTCGCCAATGGTGAAATATTCAACGCCTCCCGACTTGTCATCGTCAATAGGCTGCCCATCTTTATCGAACTGGAAGGCAATGCCTGTTACCGGATCGTATTTTTGAGGATTGAACTTATAGCCCTTCCACGAGCAATAATACTGTATTCGTTTTTTGAAGAGCGTAGCAGTGCAGTATTTGCGCTGTGCCGGGAATCTGTCTAAAAACGAATCGTATAAATCTTTTCGCGCGATACGTATATTTTTGCGCTGCGTGTCGGAAAAATACTCTTCAGCCCACGAGAGGAAATCTTCGCCCATGTTCTGACGCAGCCGACGCACTACGATGCGTTCCTGCGGGCTTTCGATGCATCCGAACCTGAAGTATAACTGCACACATTCGGCAAGTAAATTCCATAGGAGATTCCACTGTTCGAAATCCCACTCGTCGAAAAACAATATTTTGAAGTCGTCGAGCGGCTTGTGTCTGTCGTTATAAAAATCGCTGAATGCGATAACCCATTGACGGTCGAGAAAACTTGAGCCTTCGCCTTTCAGAGTGTGATTTGTTGTAATATAAATTTTGGGAGATGTAGTGAACGGTAATGTACATTTGCGTCCTCCCTTGTAATTTATGTTCCAGTCGCCGGTAATGTTGGCAAAGAGCAATTCAAAGTCAAATCCGGGGCGAACGTCATCAAAAAATACAGTACGAGTTTTTTCGGTAACTTCGTCCCAAACGAATTTATCGCCTACCACGTCCACAGTCTTACCATTTATATATACGGCAGTATTTACGTGTTTGAATAATTCGCCTATTATGGATTTGCCGGAGCGCCCGTTGCTTGCATTGACTTCGGACTGTTTGCCGTCCATTGCTACGACCGCTTTTGCAGTATTACGGTCTTTTGCGCCTGTAATCATATATCCTATAGCGCAAAGTTTTGCGATAAGATGTAAAGTATTGTCGTAAAGTTCGTCGGGAGTTATGATGATATCTGGCTTATCTTCGGCAATGAGTTGCTGCTTGCGCCATGTGAAGTTGGATGTGTTTTCCAGGAATTTCAGGAAATGGCATTTTTTACCTGTATTTGTTATAGTGTATGCAAATTGCCCATCGCTGCTGCGATTGATTTTTATAATCGGCTCGGAAAGCCGTTGTGCCTGAAAATCCTTTTTTATATCAATCCATAATTGATGCGGAATGTTGGAATAATCAAATTCGGTGATGCCATCTTTGTTTACCTGCCAACATTTTTGGGCAAAGTAGAAAATATGCTTATCGCGTTCAGGGACTTCGAATGCGGGCAGTATAAAAGGCAGGTGACTCAATTTATCGTAACCAATATATTGCGGACCGCCTCGATATATCATCTCAAGCACTTCTTCGTTGGCAATCATCTTTGTAAACTCGGTTATAAAGTCGCGTATTTCCCATGTCTCGACAGTTTTAATGAAAGGAGTGTCGATGCGCACAAAGTTGTAATCGCCCGAAGGACGGCGATAACGTCCGAAACCTCTGTTGTGCAGGAAAGTAAAACAGCGTCCGTAACGAAATTCATAATTTTTGCGTTCACGTCCGGAGCGATCCGTGCTTATGAGTTCTTCCCAGTACTGTTCGTCGGGTTCGACAGGCTGTGTACTTTCGAGTTCGCCTTTTTCATTGAATCGCCATCGGTGTTGCCCGATTGTGAACTCAGGCATCTCTCTTAAAATATTCTTATATTTTTGAGCAAATGCAGAATAAGAGTTAAGGCTCCATATTTCTTCAAGTTTATGGTCGGTGTATATGGTGATTTTATGAAGTTGAACATATTTGCCTGTGTGAGATTTTTCGTTTACGGCATATTCAATATCCTGCAGCAAGTCATCTTCTTTGCCTGCAAGCGAATTTGTAAGTAAATCGTCTATGCCCTTATCATCGGCTTCGTTTTTGAGAATGTATCCGAATAATATTTCTACGTAAATTTCACGATTTTTGAGACTCCGAAAATAATCTTTATAATTTCGCACAGCATAAAAGAAATTGCGCGGACGCTTTTCTATCTTATCACCTACTTTGAGAGAATGAGAAAGGTCGAAGCAGTCGCTATCAAGCATAAACAGAACTTCTTTCACTCCGCAACGTTCGATAATTTTTATGACGGATTCGGGTAAGCGCCCGTTCATGCCTAAATTTTGAATGCCTGATATTGCTATGCTTGTTATACCATGCTTACAGGCTTTTTCTGCTTTTTTTTCACCTTCCTGAATATACAACCGCTCGATTGTTTGCGATGTTTTGTACATGTTGCGCACCTTTTCGGGAATGTATATCGGAGTTCCCGCGCCATAAGGAGTTTTGTATTTTGAAGGTTTACCATCTTTGCCGGGATGTTCTTCGGGATATTGCCAGCGTACGCGAAAAAATTCACGGAACTTGCCTGTAGGTTTATTTTTTTTGTCTTTAATTTCGTATTTAACAGGAAACCCGTCGAGGTCGTAATATGCGATAATGACATCGTCGCCATCATTGATAATTTCGCCGGTGGAATCGACAGTTCCTCTGAAAAATGCAGGTTTCCGAAATACTGTTTTATTTTCGCCGGCATCATATATGTTGGCGGTAACGTCATCGAAAGTCAAGCCTGATGCTTCGAGCATTTTGGCGCAAAAACTGTCGATATCGTGCTTGCCTTTTTTTGTTTTTTTAGGAGACGGTTTTCTTTTTTGTTCGGGTTCGGTAAGAATGATGCCGAATATTTCGGCTAATGCTTTGAGCGCTTCGGGATAGGTTTTGTCTTTGACTTTCATCATCCAGCTGACGGCGCTGTTGCCATCTGCCTGATTGCAATGAAAACATTTAAATATTTGCTTTGATTGAGATACGCACAATCCCTGTTCGTGTCCGCATTTGGGACACTTGCCGATGAGTTCGGCTCCTTTTTTGGTTAAAGTAACAAATTCGCTTATTACTTTAACCAAATTGCCTTCGGCTACCGTTAATATTCGTTGCTTATCCGATTCGCTAATAAACATATCTTTTCTTTTTGTCCATATTATTTTAATTTTCTCTGTAAATTTTTTATTCTGATCAGTTCCGAATACATGCTGCGGATTTCGGATTTGGTCATTTTGGCGTGATTTATTGTTTCTATTTTTTTGCCGATTTTGTCTGCCCGCTCGGCAAGCAGGCTTAATGCCGTCCTGATATTTTCCGATGTTCTTAACAGTCTTCTCGGCGTTAATGCAAGGTTATCGGGACTGTCATTCAGAGTGTCAAAATCCTTATGATATACGATGTGTCCGGGCGGAATATAGCCTATGAAATTCTTATAAAAATAGCGTGTATACGGCGTCAGCTTTCCGTTTACCTTTATCAACCGTCTATCTTTACGCCTTACTGTTTCCAGTTCGTTTATCCGTTTACGTATTCCCTTTGCCCAAAGGTTATTTTCGCTCGAAAAACTCCTTTGCGGTTCTGTTTTCTTATCGCAGACAGTTCTTTAGGCGAACGCGCCAGTCCGAGCAGTTTAAGTTTCTTTTCGACATGTTTTTTTGTGAACACTCGAAAAACTTTTTTCCCGTCGATTTTCCTGAATGTTTTTTTACGACTGTTCAAGCGCCGGGCAAGTTCGACATTGCCGATTTTCCTGTATCTGTTTTTCAAAAAGGCAATATCCTCTGCGCTCCAGCGGATTTGCATCTGTTTTTTCAAGCCCATACGCCGCAATTGATGACGCAATGCGGACAAATCAACAGAATCCGCATCCGAGCGAAAGTTATTGACATGTTCGTGCAGCCGGCTTAATGTCATTTTATCAAAGTTTTCCACAATGATCATTAAGTCAACAGGCTCCCATATTGCTTTTTTACCTTTCATACAGTTAATTGCAGACTTGAGATGTGTATTTAAACAGTTCTTCAACGGCTTCTATTATATCATGCATCGAAGCAACTTCATTCAATCCTAATACTGTTTTGACCGCTTTGATTTTATCATTACCATCTAAATATTGGTAATCAATAATATTCAAAGCAAAATCAAGAGTTATTTTATCCTTATAATCATTAAGGTCAACAGTAATTACGTTATTTTCAATTTCGTTCATAATTATTTATTTTTTATTAAAATTTCGGTTATTATATTTACATTCGATATAACTATGCTATTTTCATAGCTCCTCAATTTTTGGCTGTTCGCAGTCTCTTATCGTGAGATAAAGGTCATAATTATATCCGCCTTCAATATAATTATCCGCAAATTGCTGATAGATTGTCTTACAATTATCTCTCTGTGCTTCACAAATCCTGTCTGTAAAGTTTTGCAGGGCTTCGGGAAAATTGGCTTCGATATAACGCCACACGTCCGATTTCTTAAAGCCTGCTGTCATCTCTAACTTTTGGGTTGAAAAATTTACTACAAATTTTAATAATTCCATAATCTATTTATTTTAAAATTTATAAATTGCCAATTCTTTTTTCGTTGCGGGTCTTATTATCTGTTTTGGAACACCAAGACAAATAAATTTAAAATTCAACGACCTGACATCATCAACAAGGCATTGAAATATACCTCCTGCACGCACATATCTTCCGTTATTCGGCGTTCTCACAAATCCCTTTAACTTCTTAAATTGAACAGGGCAACAGGCAACAAAATATTTTTCTTTATCTGTTTTCATTACTCTTTTTCCTTCCATTATTATAATTCGATAAATAATTCACCTCTTTTTACAACGACTACCATTTCGGCAATCTCGTCAAAATCATACATGCCTTTTAGCTCCGACATTGTTTTTAGTTAAGAAGGGTCATCTTCACCATCCCAATAAAAATTATACCTCGCCTTTTGCGCTCTTCCATACCCACTTAATGTTCTATTGCAGGCAATCACTATCAAATCCTGCTCTAATTGCTCTTTATTCATTCTGTTGAGCATCCGTTTCAGTTCTTTGAGTTTCATTGCTCTTTCTCCTTCTGTACATTTCATTCAAATAATTTCAGTTGCCGTGCAAATGTTTCGGCAGTGAATGTTACATTCATGGCATGGCACAGTCGCTTCAGTTCATCGACTGTGATAGACAGTTCGCCGCGCACGAGCTTTGCCCAGCGCCGGCAGTTTATGCCGCACGAAGAATAAAACCTATTGGTCGGTTTGAAATACTCATAATTTCCGTGAAGACTCGTAAGCAGGTTTCGCACACATTCGCGCGAAACTAATGCATCGCTGTTCGGTTCTGTTTGCTGTTTCATGATTTTGTGATATTTTACTTAAATAAATCGGCATACATTTTTTTAAACAAATCGAAATCAATCTCTTTTTTGTAAAACAATATTTCACATTTTAAAATTTTATTATCATCCAAAGAATCGAAATTTTCTAAATACCAACTCGCTTCATCGCAGAAAAAGCACATTATATTTTTGATAATTTGTATTTCTTCTATGGTATATTCTATTGTCATAATTTTGTGATATTTTTAATTAAGCAAATGTCTATGCATATAAGCGTTTTATTGAATCGCGAGTTGAGCAGCATGCTTCCATCGTAAAGACTGCCTTCTACCTTGCGGAATTTGCCTGTCCACGCAGATTTATTCACGATTTCGATTTTTACTTCGTCGCCGCTGTGCAGCGATTCAAGTATTTTGCGTTTCACTGTCGTTTCCATTAATTCTGATTTTTTTAATCTGTTATAATCATATTATCTTCCAGCAGATTTTTCATATAGCGGTCGCGCGCCGCCTTTGAGGGGAACCGTTCCAGAGTTGACCAGTCGTGATGGCACATGTCTTTTATCTTTATCCTGATTGCCGGCTCATCTTCTGCGCGGATTATCCGAAATCCCGCGTCAATTACTTTTTTCTGTGAATTTGCATCCATGATTTTACTGTTTTACTGTTTTGTTATTTCCATTTCCCGTGCTATTTGGCAACTTGATTTTACTTTTTCCCGCTGTTCCTGCTGCAATTCTTTGATTTTATCAAGCAATCCTCGATTTTTCAAAAGGCTTCGCAAAGACGTTTGCGATATACCCAGCTCCTTTGCCACTTCGGTAAGCGAAAAGTAATTTTTCCCGTACAAATCAAATATCACATTGTTTTCGATTTCCATGTTTTTAATTTGATAACCGTTGTGTTTGGGATTATTTTTAACGCTTATGTTCATTTTTTCCGTAAGGGAATCTAATTTTTCCGCAGGATAATACGCTTTATACTTACTCCAGCCGCGCTCCTTGCAGATATGTGCAACCGTAAGCCGATGTGCGTTCAGAAGCCGCGCAATAGCCGAATACGATAAACCTTTTTTCAGGAAATCAATTATCTTTTCTTCGCGGTCGTCCAACTTTCTCGTTTTCGATTTAGACCCTATCGGACGCCCCAGAACCACGCCCGCCTTACGCCGTGCCGCAAGTCCTTCAACCGTCCGCTTGCTGATCATGTCGCGTTCAATCTGCGCCGCCATTCCGAAAGCAAAAGCCATAACGGTTGATGTAATGGAACCATCAAGTTTATAATTGTCTTTGACGGTGTACATTTCGATTTGCCGTTCGGTAAAAAACTTCAATATTTCAAACAGCATGAACAGATTACGCGCAAGGCGCGATATTTCCGATGCGTAAATCACATCGCCCTTTTTAAGCATTTTCATCAATTTTCCGAGTTTGCGCTTTTGGTAGGAAACCGTGCCTGATATTCCATCGTCCGAAATCCATTTTTCGACCGTGTTTCCCATTTTTGCGGCAAGATCGCCGATGCCTATTTTTTGATTGTCGCAATCCTGCTTGTCGGTGCTTACCCGTATGTATCCGTAAATCATATCAATTCGTGTATTAATTTATTTGCTTCAATGCCGTATTTTTCTATAATCAACTCTTCCATGCACAATCCCCTTTCTTCATAATCACCATACATGGAATGCAGATAATCATCGAATTTGAAAATATTAATGCATATTTTTTTGAATATAAAGGTTGACCATCCATCGTAAAAATTTCCAATTCCAATATGAAAATAATACCGAAAATCTTTATCCGCCCTGCCCCAATGCGTACCTATTGCGTAAATCATA
>JAISDB010000083.1 GCA_031265155.1 Prevotellaceae bacterium
CGGATACAGTTTGTTTCTTTACAATGCGGCAAAAAAAATAGCCCTCGTTTTATTTGAGAGCATCCCGCCCTCCAATTGTTGAACGCCACAAAGATAAAAACTTTTTCTGTAATTACAAAATTTATTGTAAAAAAATAAAAAACTCAAGTTCATTTACTAATTGAACCTGAGTGAAAAAGCCCTGCCGAATTAGCAGGGCGCAATCAATAAGCTTGATTTATTTATAAAATCATTGCTTTTTCAATAGCATCTTTAACAAAAGCGTTAAGCGTTCGTCCTCTTAATTTTGCCGTAATCGCGGCTTTGCGGTGTAATTCGGGAGTTAAGCGTACATTAAAGCTGCCTTTATAACTTTTTTCAACCGGTATCTGTTCGTTTTCGCAGTCTTTTATATGCTCATCTATTACATAATGAAATGCCTGCTGAAGCTCCTGTACCGTTGAGCCTTCAAAGGTAATAAGGTCGTTTATTCCTTCTATTTTGCCGAAAAAAACATTATCATCGGCAGAAAAACTTACCGAACCTGTAAACCCTTTATAAACCAATAGATTATTCATGTTATTTATTATTTAGATCAATCCTCTGTTTTTTAATTCTTCTATTATCAAATCTAATTGATAACGTTTAAGTATGTTGCCCGGATGCGGTTTGTGCAGTTTTATTTTATGTCCTTTCTTTTCAAAACATACTCTTGAGCCTGATCCTTGCACTTCGATATATCCGAATGTCGATAAGAATGTTCTTAATTCGTTATATGTAAAATCTTTCGGACGGGAAAGCAATCTGACTAAAAGTTTATCTGTTTTTGTCATCAATTATTTTTTTACAAAGGTAAGAATTATTTGCAAAATTGCAACTGAAATTCAGTTGCAATTTTGTTAAATAATCCTAAAAAACCGGAAGACTAAAAGTTATAAAGTTCTCTTAATTATTAATTATTAATTATATCGCCGTCCTTCCCACTTCAAACCAGACGGAATAATAAAATTCTTCATGCAGTGTATAATCCTGATAATTATGTCCCAGTATGGTAACCCAGCCTCTCAGATCATCCCGCTCAAAGAATTTTTGACCGCCGGCGCTTGCCATATAATCATCTACCGTTGGCTCGACATCTATTGATTCTACTTCCGGCTCATTGGCATCCGTGCCGAATGCCGTTATCTCTTCGCCGTAATCCAAATGAATCAAATTATATACCGTCTCCCAGAAATTAACACGTTTTATCCAAAAATAATTATATCCTGTTTCGGCAGGCTCGTAAAAGTTGAATCCGTAACCGAAGTCGGTATTCGGCTGCTGGCGAAACAGCGTAAGAAAATTCGCCTCCGTAATTTTCACCGTTTTCCTGCCGGTTTGATATTTGTAGCTCGACAGCAAAGCCTTCATGCCGTTTATCAGTTTCGGCTTATACATGTCTATCTTCAGAATTTCCGAAACAGGCATGTTCAGTTTCACCTTCAGCGGCAGCATGGCATCGGCAAGGTACTTTTCTCGTGCCTGCCAAAAGCGTTTTACTATTCCTTCGTTTGTTCCGTAGCACAGGGCAAGGCTGCTGTCGGCGCGCTGCACGCCGGCGGCATCGTAAATCGTTGTCGTTCCCATGCCCGCGCCGCGCTGCATGCCTATTGCATAGCACAGCATTATCGCGCCCCGCGTATCCTTTTCCTCTTTCACGTCGCCTGTCTTCGTGTTCTTTATGCCTGTTTTTTTGTGAACGCGCTCGCCAACCAATGGCGCAAACAGTCCGCTGTTAGATGTTATCTGTCCGCTGCCTGCGGTCCGGTAATTGATTATCGGCGTCTGTTCATCCTGAACCTGCCTGTCCTCTTCGGCAAGCTTGTTTTTGCGCACATGGTCGAAGTAGAACGCGCCCGCAGGCGTCAGCTGATACTCAATGTTGCTCCCGCTTCCTGTTTGTTTTATGTTGTAAAACATTCCGTTAGCCTTGCGGTAAACTACCGCCTTGTCATCATACGAGGCAAGCTGATTGAACATCGTTTCGTCAACGCCTATTATTATATTGTATGTGTCCGCGATGCTCTCTATCGATTCTGTCGGCGGTTCTGCATAGTCAAGCGTCTTCTGCGATGATATTTTCAACTTCCTGAACGGCTCGTATTCAACGAACGGCTTTTCAACTACAAACTTCGACCAGTCCCTGTCGTAATCCGCTTCCGCCATGTCGCCGAAAAACAGCACGCGCACCGACCTGTCGCGCGAATTAAACAGAAAATCGCAGTCAAACTTGTTGCGGATAACATCAATAAATTCAATAACGGTGCAGTCGGGAACTATATCGGCAATGTTCAGCTTGCCGTTGCAAACGGTATCTGCCACGCTGTTCAGAACTACTATTTTCTTTAAGTCGCTGTCGGTATGAAATATGCTCGGCGTATTGAATGCAAAGCCGAAATGACCGAATATGAAGTCAAGCAGCCTGTGCAGGTAAATGAAGCAGGTAATGCCGTATCCCGCCGGAACCTGAGTATCCTGATAAGCGCGTGCATTCCTGCCGAGCAGCGGATATGGCGGCGACTGCGACAGGTCGGGCTCGTTGATATATTCGTGTTCGGTAAAATTCTCCGTGTCGAGTTTGGTGATGACGGGAAAAACGGCAAATTCCGCATTTCCGTTGCGCATCCAGTTAGTAAACTGATTAAACCACCATTGCGCCTTTGCTTCCTGCGTTGAGCCCGTGCCGTCGCGCTCAAGCCCGTAATTCACTGCCTACAGCTTCACGCCGCCCGCGCGCGTGTAGAAATCGCCCTCGTCAATATAAAACGTGCATGAGATGCCCTCATCGCGGCTTGCAGAAAATATTACAAGCCTGCCGTTGCGCTGAAACGCCCCGTGCCGAAGCACCGCGTCGTGTTCGGTATCGAGCTTGTTTGTCCGCGCAATGCGGTTGGGATTGTCAAGCAGCGACAAATTATACTGCGAAAACGGCAGTTTCACTGGCAGCGACTGGCTTCCCTTTTCCGAAAAAAACGGATTTGTCTCTTCCATTTCAATCACAAAATCTGCCGGCAGTTCAAGCTGCTTCCCGTTAATTAACAGTTCCATTTTTATAAAGTTAAAAAGTTGAAAGTTAAAAAGTTGAAAGTTAAAAAGTTCATAAAGTTCTCTTAATTGTTAATTATTAATTATTAATTGCCTACTTACGGCTTCCCAGTGCCTCCGACTTCTCAAGTGTTGCCTGCTGCTTTTGCAGCTGCGACAGCACAACCCATGCATCTACCCCGTTCGTCTTTAAGTAATTGAGCAGGTCGCGCACATCTTTCATTACGGCAACCGCTTCATCGCTGCTCACTGCCGGCGGCGATGGCGCTGCCGATGGCGTTGAAGTGTAGCCGCCGCTTTCGTATCCTCTTACCGCATACATCGAGTTTACCAGCTTCGGCAGGTTTATGCTGCTTATCGATCCGTTTTGCTGCGCAATGTTAATCAGGTCAAGCACGGGGCGTATTGTAGGATTATTAACGGCGTCGGCATTGGCGACAAATTCCGCTCCGGCTTCGCCGATCAGCACGGTCGGCTCGTCGGCATAGCCGCGCCTTTTCCGTTTTTTTGCCGAAAATATTTTGCCGTCCTGCTCGCGTTCCGCTTCGGTATAGCCTCCTTCTTCTATCCCCGGCAGCACTACCCGCTGCTGTGTCGTGCTTCCGCCCGACGATGCCGAATCAAGCGTCATTGCCTTTACCTTTTGACGCTCGGCGTTGGCGGCGGCTATCTGCATCGTTCCCGTTATTCCGAGCATGACAGCTGCTATCGCGCCGCCAACAGGACCTAACTGTGAAAAAGCCGTCATTATTGCAACGCTCGTATTTGCTATAATATCCGACACTTTTATCGCAAAGTTCACATCTGCATACTTTTTCTCAATATCTAATTTCTTCTGCGCAGCCTCGTGTTCTATTTTTTCCTTTTCCGCGTTGTATTCATCTTCTGCTATAAGTCCCCTGTCGCGCCTGTCCTGCAGTGCTGCAAGTTTCTTCTGCTCGTCCGCTTCCACTCTCGACACTTCGGCGTCCTGCAGTGAGTTAATCATGTTCGAGAACAGCCCCGAATAGTAATCAAAATATTTTTTTAGATATGCAACTTTTTGATTAAATACAGCTTTTTCGTAATCTTCCTGACTAATTTTTTCGTTTTTCAGCAGATTGTCAAGCCTTGTCATTTCAGTTTCATAATCTTCCTGCCACGTTGTTACGCCAAGTTCCTGCCGAAGGCGTATCGATTCCTGTTCGGAACTTAATTCAATATTTGCCTTTGCCTGAGCGTATGCCTTCGTCAGTTCTTTTGTGTCATATCCCGATTTTTCAAGAAATTTCTTGCGGGCATTGTAAATATCTTCAAGCAGTTTAAGCTGTATCGTTTTTTCTTCTTCTGCTGTAAGTAAATTATATTGCCGCTTGAAATCGCGTTCTGTTTTAAGTTGCGTTTGCAGCAGTTTGAACGATGCATTTGCCGCCGCTGTCTGAGCATCCTGCACGGCTTTTTCCGCTGTTTCAACCGCTGCCGCCTTTATTTGCCCGTTCTCAATTATTGCTTCATTTACATCTCCAAGGTACTGTTTTTCTATTTCAAGCCGGGTATCGGCAGTTCCCTTGTCAAGCGCAAGCATTAGCAGGCTGTATTGTTCTTCTGTTATCTGCCCGCTGGCTTTTGACACATCGAGCATAGCCTTTTGCGCATCATATTTTTTTTGCAGAGTGTCCAAACTTCTTTTTCTGTCGTCTTCATACAGCTTCAGTTCCTGTTCCTCTGTTTTCCTTTCCGCCTGCAGCAGTTTCGTTTGGTTTTCGCTTGTCTTCTTCTGCACATCGCTTTTCACCGTAGCGTCGCTTATCGTTTTTATAAACTCCTGATATGCCGAAATTCTCGCGTTGTATGTTTCTTCATCTTCCTGTGCAAGCCGCAGATTATATAAGGCTTCCGTTTGGTTTTCATCTTTCCTTGCCTTTTCTATTGCCTGCAGTCGCAGTTGATGTTCCTGTTCAAGATTATTTTCCAGTGCCGCAAGCCTTTGCTTCTGTTCCTTTGGTTCTTCTTCCGGCTTAACCGTATTTTCTGTTCTTTTCTTTTTCCATATCTTGCCGTCAAAAACCATAAGTACGCCGTTTATCAACATTTCCGTTCCTGCCGCAGGAAGAAAGGGACCAAGAGAATCCGTAGATCCTTTTTGAGTGAATATGCCGGAAAACTTTTTTTCAAGCCCGCTCATATTGTCATTAAATTCCTTCATCAGGTTTCTTGCATTTCCCAATACCGTAGATATTTGTTCTACATTAAAGAAACCGCCAACCTTACCCGACCAGCTGATACTGTTTTCCTGTAAATATTTATACACTTCATCCATGGCATAATCCACATCGTTTTTATATTCATCCAAAATGCTCTTTATTTGAGCAATATGAATATCTGCCGCATCGTCTCCTTTTTGTTTTGATATGCCTTTTCTGATTTGTTCCATATAATCAACATAATCTTCCACAAATTTTGATGTAATATCATCACCTGCGGCATTCTTGATTTTTAATGCAATTTGCTCTTGCAGCGATGTATTTATTCTGTTGTATGCCGCTTCTATATCTGTAAGTTCTCCCTTTTCATTTATCAGGTCTTTAATATATTCCCCGTACTTTGTTTTTATTTTTTCAAGAATCTGTTTCCGGGCATCCGTTTCTTCGTTGGTTTTTTTGTATGCCTCAAAAAGTCCGGTTACATTCCTTTTTTCTTTTTCAAATTCTACCTGAAATTCCTTATACGCCTTTGTAGCCCTGTTTGTCGATTTGAAGAGCGCTGTTAAACCTGCAATTAGTGCTGCAACGGTAACTATAACCGCGCCTATCGCCGTTTTGCTGAAACCGATATTGAACGCTCTCCATGCTATCGTTGCCTTTTGAATATTGCCCGTCAGCCGGTAAAAGCCTGTCATTCCCAGCAATAATATTTTATTGTAGCCAACCATAAGCGTATGTCCGATTCTTATCAGCGCATTGTAGGATTTCAGCGCTGCTGCAAGCGCCATGAACGCTGCCGCTGACATATACACTTCGCTCGGAATGCTTAAAAGCAGTTTTATAAATTTATTTGTCGAAAATATCAGTTTCGATAAAATATCCCGCAGTTTGTCGCTTTCCAGAACGTATGCCACAAACTCCGCCTTTGCCCGCGCCATGCGCTGTGCAAGAGTCTCCTGCTGCATGGCTACGGCTTTCGTCAAATATGATGTCTCGCCGAAGTCGTTGTTAACATCCTGCAGTATCCTGTCGTAATGTTCTATTGCCTCGCCCGAAAGCGCCGTTACCGCCGTAAAGCCCCGCACGTTCGGAATGGCTTTGGCTATAAGGTCGGGATTTTCTTCAATTACTTTATTCAGCGCCTGCAGCGTTTTCCCAAGCCCCGCTGCGCGTATTCCCGTCATGCCCATCGGCACGTTAAATTCTGCCAGTATCTTTGCCGCTTCTTTTCCCGGATCGACTAATGCCGATATTGCTCCGCGCAGCGCCGTTATCGCTTCATCGGTTCTTACGCCCCGTAATGTCAGTTCTGCTATCGCCGACAGCACTTCCTGAAAGCTTAAGCCCGCCGTGCGCGCTATCGGTGCTATCTTGCCTATGCCGCTTGCAAGATCCGCTACGGTGGTTTTTCCGTATTTCTGTGCCGTGAAAAATGCCGATGTTACCTTGTTGGTATCTTCTGTCGACAGCGAATAGGCTTTAATTATCGACGTCATCCCATCCACCGCTACCGACAGGCTTGTTACTCCGCCAATGGCAAGTTTTGCCGCTTCATTCAAAAATCTTATGGAATCCGCTGCCGGTATTCCTGCCGACACCGCATCAAACAGAGCCTTGTTAGTATCTTCTATCGTCAGCCCGTAACGCCTCATTACATCTATGGCGCCCTTTTCCATCGACTTGCCGTACATCTCTATGTCCGTATCGCTCATCAGCGTCAACACGTTGGTAAACGTTTTTTCCCAGTCCTTAAAATATCCTGTAAGTCTGCGAACTACTGCATTCAGTCCGGCAACCGATGCTGTCACAGTGGCGAATGTCCCGAACCATTTGGTAAAGCCATCTGCAACGCGCCCGACAGCGCTTTGCTGCTCTTTTATCGATTTGTTGATTTTGCCGATTTGAGTATCCACCTGTCGCAGCTGCTTTGCCTTTTCAATGTATTCCCTGGTGCCTTGCGTCATGCTTTTTATTTGACCGAGCAGTATCTGCTTCGTCTTTTGCAAATCTTTCAGGTTCGAACCGTTCAGGTTTTTCAGTACCTTGCCGTATTCAAACGTAGTCTGCTTGACCTTTGCCGCTGACGATTCTATCGATTTCAGGTCCTTCTCCATCTTTTTGAGATTGGGATTGTTCGGGTCGGTTTTCTTAATCTCTGTAATCTGTTTGCGCAAGTCCTTTGCCTTTTCTTTCAAGGTATTAAGAACCGCTTCTGCATCTTTGCCGTTCATCGTTACTATCGCTTCCGCCTTTGCCGTAAAATTTGCCATTCGTTCGATATTTATACAAACAAAAATACCTGCCGAAAGGCAGGTATTAAAGGACAAAAAAAATGCAGCCGGCTACTTCCGAAAAAGGAAACTTATTCCTTTAACAGCTCCGAATATTAATACCACCACAAAAAATATTATAAAAAAACTTTCCATTTTTAATTTCCCGTTTTTGCAAATTTAATAAAAAAACTGCCAATTATTAATTGTTAATTATTAATTGTTAATTATTAATTATTAATTGTCAATCGCAGCCACTTCTCTATAAAATCCACCAGCTGCCTGCGGATAATATCATCTTCCACTTTCGCCGCCTGTATCAGCGCCTCCTGCAAATCCACACGCAGGTTCTCTACAAGTACCTCATTCATAGCGCGCCCTCCATACACTTTTCGTTCTTCATTCATAACTTACCTCCTTTCCTTGCTTACATAATATTCCGAAATATTCACCATCACGGTATCACCGATGCTTAATGAATTATATTCCGATAATAACCTAACTATACGATAACTGTAATCTCCATTTAGTTTACGAATATATATAATATAGAGAGTTCTGTCGCCGGTAAGAGTAGCTACCTTATCTGTAGCCTTGCCCGTCACAATAGCTTTTTGTCCTTTGAATTGAAAAAAAAATACTGTTAATATACTGACAACAGTAATTATAGCTATAGTTCCCGCAATTCTCTTCATAAGCACAGAACCGTCATCGTCGTCATCTTCACTCTTCACTTTTCGTTCTTCATTCATAGCACTGCCTCCCGAATTTTAAACATTTGCATAAATTCCTGTAAGGATACTATATCATTAAGAATTGTCATTACATCTTTAAATTCAAGCGAATTGATATCGCCCGAATATTGAATGAAAATATTTTTAATGCTGTCCAAAGAGTTATAATAATAACTTGCATAACCCTCTTTTTGAATATGAGTAATTTTCTCTATCAACTCATCCGTAAGCACAGCCCCGTTGATATTTACCGATTGCAATGTTTCCGTCTTCATACCGCAGCCTCCTTCATCTTTTCGTTGCTATCGAGCATCATCTCAATGCATCTGTCCGTGCTGATGGCGCCGTGGGCAAAGCAGCTGTGAGCAAGATCATGCCGCCAGTAAAACCTGCTCGATTCGGTGCGAACCAGCAGTTCGATGCCATCGACTGAAAAGCGTTCCTGCGTCCCAAAGTAATCGAATATTCCCCGAAAAAGTTCCGCCTCCGTGACGTATTCAATGGAATACCTGCCAATCACGCAGGCGCCCTGCGCGCTTTTCAGCATTACGTCAATTTTGGCTGTGCCGTAAGTAATTTTACCTCTGTTCCCTGCGGCGTTTCGCTCCGCTTGCGTGCTTGTCTGGCTACTGTGCTTCACCTTACCTGCTTTTTTTTCTGTGTTAGACATTTCAGAATTATTTTTTATTGTGGTAACAGAAAACGGCGTTACCGACCCGTTGTCTAACACCTTGAGGGCTGCGATTTCATTATAATTTCGCACGGGAATAACACCGTATATTTTTGTACAGGCATAAAAAAAGCCTGCTAAAAGTAGGCGACTTTGCTCGCCCTCAATAATGTTAGACACTGCAAAATTACAACAACTTTTTAAATAAGCAAAAAAACTTCTGATTTTTTTTCGATTTGCCAAACCTGACAAACCTAACAGGTTTCCAAAACCTGTTAGGTTATCATCCTTCTTCACTTTTCGTTCTTCATTCATAACGCAGCCTCCCGTAAACATCCGATTATTTCAAATTCGCCCTGAGCATTTCGCTCAAGCGTAAATACCTCTGCCAAACCTGCATGTTTGGATTTATTTGAATTAGCCTGCTTCGGGCTAATCTGTTGCTTTGCGCCCTGCGCTCCGGCAACCTTTTTCCTTTTTTCTTTCATTGTGTTTATTCCATTTAATATTGAGCAAAAAACAGCGGTTACTCAATCCGCTGGAATAAACACTTGCTGAAGCAATCTTTGTTATACGGAA
>JAISDB010000199.1 GCA_031265155.1 Prevotellaceae bacterium
AAACAAAAGATAGAATAAACAGCAAAATTCCAGAACCAACCGAAAAAGCATGAATACCAAATAAAAAAATGCAAATGGTATACAGATTTGCAAGTAATGCTAGCCACATTGATTGCCCATGATTATATAATTTAGATTTGTATGTTTTATACCACAAATAATCTAACGGATTTTTCATAATTTTACCATTTAAATTTATACAATATTACCATCCCCATAAATATGTTGAAGGATTTTTAAATTTATTTCGTAAATAAGTCTCTCCCGTATTTACTGTTTCAATAAAAAACTTCCCTGCATTTTTATATTGGTTATATAAAAATCCAAATCCTGCTCCATATCCGCCACCGAAAGCAGATACTATATTAACTGCTGCATCTATCAATCCTTCTTTTGTCATGATTTTAGAAATAACAGCAAAATACACATCTTTCCCTAATTGAATAATCATAATATATTTTGTATTGTGATATGGTAATTTGCAACTAAAAATAAAACAACAAAACTTAATATTACATAAAGCGCTACAATAATATTACCTCTAACACGTGATTTTTCCGATTCATTATAATACGTCCTTATAATTTTAACCTGTTTTTTGTGTTTTTCATATGGACATGAGAAGAAAAAAGATAAAATAAATGTAAATGCAATAGAAAAAGATGATATACCTCCAGATATTAATATCATAAGAGTCAAACAATTTGCAAATAATACGGATGACATCGTTATGGCGGGATTTATGTCATGAGTGTAAAATGATAATCTATGCATTTTATACCATAAATAATCAACAGGATTTTTCATAATTTTACTATTTAAATTTATACAATATTACCATCCCCATAAGTATGTTGCAGGATTTTTAAATTTTTGTTCCAAATAACGTTCTCCTTCATTTTTCATTTTAATAATAAATTTACCGGCATTCTTATATTGAGAATACATGAATGCAAATCCTGCTCCATATCCACCAAAAAAAGAAACAACATTAACTGCTGCATCTACAAATCCTTCAGGAGTCATTGTACCATTAACAGCAGAATAAACATCTTTACCTAATTGTATCCCACTTGTTATTTTACCTATTCCTTTAATATTTTGAGCGAGTTTTCCTGATGCATCCATGTAGCCTGCTATTGCATTGGCAGCATTAGAGCCGGTTGAGATATACTCGCTGTATTTATTCCAAAAATCGGAGCCTTCCTTAAATGCATTTACTGCAGCCATTGTAAAAAAGTCTGCTGCCATTACATTGGCAACCATGCCGAATTGTTGCATGTCGCTTTTGTCATAGTCCAATATAGCGCCGCCCAAGCTGTAATACGTGCCATCCGACAGGTATGTCTTTCCCAAATGCGTATAGCCTCCTGCTTTCATATCGTCATCGCTCATTGTTCCCCGTACATATTTGTACTCTATCTGCGTTTGCTCTTCGCCATCATCATTCATGTACTTTCTTTCATATGAATACCAGTCCATCCCATTAGGATCAATCCTGTTTATCGGGTTATTTCCACAAAATGCATACTGGCTCATGCTGTAATACTTTTCCATTAGCGGATCCTGCGTTGTAAACAGCGGCACTTCGCAGTTCGCGAACATTCTTGCAGAAAAGTCAAGCCAGCCCAAATCCTTTATCGTTTGTTTTTCCTTGCCGTTAAATGTATATCTGTTTGTTGAAGTAATCAAATTCGGGTTTTCATGTTCCTTGCCGAATGGGTAAAAATCTTTCTGTTCCTTAATTTCACCGCTAGCATTTACAATTACTCTCGTGCTGCCCAAATGGTCTGTAATAAAATAGTTTACATCATACGCATTTGTGCCTGTTCTGTTTATTCGCCCGCCGCCAAATGAAGTGCTTTCGAGAGTTCTGCTGTCATTATTATTTGTATAAATCAGAGAACCGAAATAGTCGAAACCTTTGCCTATGCTGTCAACTGCGCTTGCCTTTGTGCCATCTGCAATATATGCGTATTTTGCTTTCACTGTGTCGTTTGCTTAATCTATTTTTTCATAATATATATCTAAATCATTGTCTATAACTATACGTATATGACTAAACCATATACGTGTAAAATAACTATCATGACCAACAAGTCCAATTTTACCATCTGGTGAAATTTTTTCATAATATGAAAATGCTATTTGTGTTCCTAATAGTTCATTCAATAGTTCGTAAGTCCCTTCTTTATCCACAACATTCCTAATTTTTTTTTCTTTAAAATGACCATCTTCAAATAAAAATAAAGTATCAGTAATAATATTCCCATGGAAAGAACGATATTCAGGTTTTCCTATTTTTACATAAGTTCCTGTTATCATATTTTGTGTAAAATAATTACTGTATCCATACCAAAACAATAAGAATAACACTACTATCGGTATTAATATTTTATCGGTTCTTGTGATTTTCATGACATGTTACTTTAATAGAAACATATAAACCTGATATGTATTTCCTTGTCGTGTTTTCTCATGCGACCGTTCGTAATTATTAACAAAAGGTAAATGTAAATAATATGATGTCCTTGACTTTGAATCTAATGCTATAGACAATATTTTATCACCAAGCTTATAAAAACTCACATTATAACTACCCATCATTTGAAGTTGCATATTATCATGTGCGAGTAAAATTCCTAATGCACCAAACCTAATAGCCGTATTGCTTTTCATTTTATTTGACTTTACAAATTCTTGTAATTCAGAAACATATTTTAAGTCTTTTAAAATACCTTCTGTAATTGAAGGATGCTCGCCTTCAAATATACTGCGAATAGGTCCATCCCCATTTGTCCATTCAGAAAAAATAGTCCACCAATTAACATCTTTATTGCGTTTTGTTCCACCTTTTAGATATCTTCTCCCATCTTTCATTATGTTAGAATTTCCTTCTCTATCATAAATATAAGTTAATTGTGAACCATCTTCATCTACTTCGTTTGTATGTACAAAGTCAACTTCCATATCATCACCTGTATCGGAAATTCTTTCCCAGTGTGGAACTTCGAAAGTTTTATCTCCAATTTGCATTTGAATATAACTGAATTCCCATTCAGCCATTCCGTTCGGATCCACATATTTCAATGGATTATTTAGACAATAATTATAAGAACTAATCCAAGGCTTTTTTTCCTGCAAAAGATCCTGTACAAACCATCTGCCTATATCGCTGTCATACATTCTTGCAGAAAAGTCAAGCCAGCCCAAATCTTTTATAGTTTGCTTTTCCTTACCGTTGAAGCTCCAGCGGTTTGTAGAACTCATTAAACTGCTGTTTTCGTGCTCTTTGCCGAATGGGTAAAAATCTTTCTGTTCTTTAATAATTCCGTTATTATCTACAATTACCCGCGTGCTTCCCAAATGGTCGGTAATAAAATAGTTTATGTCATACGCATTAGTGCCTGTTCTGTTTATTCGCCCGCCGCCAAACGAGGTGCTTTCGAGAGTTCTGATGCCATTATTATTTGTATAAACGAGAGAACCGAAATAGTCGAAACCTTTACGCTGCGTAACATATACGATATCTCCATGCAGCGAAATAGCACCTGCAACAATCGTATCCGCCGTTGCCGCAAGCTTCGCGCCATCGGCAAGGTAGGTGTATGTTGCCCTTACCGTATCCTGCTGCTTTACCTGATAAGGCAAATTTAACAAATTATATGTAAAATCCAGATTTTTCCGGTAATCCCTGTTCATATTGC
>JAISDB010000224.1 GCA_031265155.1 Prevotellaceae bacterium
TAAAAATGCCATACGGCGAAAAGATATTGTCGACCCTTCGCCGTCAGGGTTTGAAATATGTAAAGTATTGAAAAATGATTTTCCGTATTCCGTCCGCGTTATGCTCAAACCGTGTACGCCTGCTCCGCATGTATTCAGCATGGCATTTGCATCCGCCGAATATCCGGTAGCTCTTTCATTAGCAGTCTTGTCAGTATTTGCATATGTTTTCGCCATGTTTTATTTAACCTCTTTTTTATAAGCAGCGTTACAAAGGTATAAAAGATTTTTTAACACGACCAAATCTTTTTCAAAAAAGATTAACATACAAAACAGCATTACCGGCAACATGATAATGACAGCATAAGGTCGCATTTCCTGCCCGAAATGCTGCAAAGACATAAATTACTGCCCGAAGAAATCCAATAACCTTACAGGCTTATTGCGCCAGCACCACTCGCAGGCTGAATCCGAACGATGTATTCGTTGTTGCTATCGACGACACGTAAGGCTCGTTCAGCTGACGTTCAAAAAACAGCCGCAAATTTACCTTGTCGCCTATTGCATAATCGGCTGTTACCGCAAAGGAAACAACTTTGCGTCCATCGCCTATCTGGCTGTATATATCGCTCTGGTCGAGCTTGCGGATTATGTTCAAGTCTTCGCGGTACGAAAAATCGCCTTTCAGGCGCAGAGTCGTATTCTGGTTGCGGCTTGTCAGACTTCCGAAATTAAATATCTGCGGAAGATTTTCGAACATGTATCCCGCTCCCACAACGTACTGCATTGTTCTCGCCTCGGTAATCTGATTGTTCGACAGACTGAGGGCTACCGTTCGCGTGCGGCTTATTTCAAAATTGGTAAGCAGCATGTTTTTGAAACTTAAATCTATTTTGAACAGCGGACTCATCGTTTCGCGTATCGACACATTTGTCATTTCGCGATATGGAATAAAATCATGTAATTCATTACGAAGATTGTCTAATGGATCACCACCTTCATACAGCTTAGTAGATGAGAACGAATTTATAGAATATATCGAATTGTATGAATGCATAATTGTCGCGCTCAGCAGATATTTTCTCAGGCTATTCAGGCGAGCCAGCCCCGTGTATTGAATACTCCAGTTTGGCAGCGGTATTTTTGCAAAGTCAATGAATTTCGAATTTGAAATGTTAGCATAAGCCGACAGGAATGAATTTATCAGAACGTCCTGCGAAAATTCACCGTATCCATCGGGAAATTCGCCCGTTCCCGGACTGTAGCTTTGCGATCTTCTCATTCTGTTGTTTGCCAGTTTCCATGCCATTTCCTTACGTATCGACAGGAATTTCTCAAACGATCCTGATTTGTATTTATTTTCTGCAGTAGGATTTTCAAATGCCGAACCTATTGATATAACCGAAATCATGAAATTTCCGGTTTCGGTGCCAAGTCCACCGGGGTCAACAACATTATAGCGCACGTGGCTTATCATTTTTTGACGCTGCCCGCTAATGTCTATGTTCAGGTCTTTAATCGGTTCTACCCGCGCACGATACGAGACAGTTGCAGTTTGCGACATCAGATAAGGATTAAAGAAAGTAGTATCGGTTGTAAGCCAGCGGTTTTGCCGAGCCATATCTACAAAGTCAAGCGACTGGTCGCCTAATATGAATTTCCATCCGGGCGACATGCTGCCGTTGAAATTACTCATTCCCAAAAATTTCGATTCTCCCTTAAATCCGGGCAAGGTTGTAGCGCCCTGCTGCCGGTACGAGAAATTTACGGTTTTTACCGACATCAGCAGGCGGGCAAGGAATTTTGCCGTATATGAAACAGGATTTTGAGGCTTGGGAACTTTCCCCGTTACAACAACCGTTGCATCTCTGTATTCCCTGTCGAATGAAACGGAAATGCTGTTTTTGTCTATTACCTGAATGTTTCCTCTTATTTCTTTTCCTTCGCTGTCGTACGCCTTAACCGAAATGTTCATCGTTTTGAGCTTGTGATTGACGGTATGCTTTCGCTTTTCCATAAATCTTATTTTTTTCGATTCGTATGTTACCGTTGTTGTTTCCACTTTTGCACGGGATCGTCCGTCAAACTCATCGTTAATCTGTTTCAGCAGTTTTACCTTGTTGTATAAGTTTGTTAATGTAGCTCCTGCATTTATATCTATTGACTGTGTGTTGCTTATTGTATTTCCCGGATCGTAATCATCCATGTTTCTCATGTTTGCGACCCATTCGTAGCCTGCCTGATAGCTTATTTGCGAATTCATCCAGCTCAGAAATCCTATTCTGCTCAGCGGCACTTGCCATGTAAACTGCAGTCTGTGATTGTAATTAATATTTCGTCCGAAATTCCAGAAGTTACTCCACACCGAATCGCGCCAATGCCTGTAACTGTCGCGGTCGCGGTCTTTATCTACCATTCCTTCGGGCTCGTCGATACGCGCAAGGTTTGTTGCGTTGAAATCGACGCGAAGACTTTTTGTTATGTCATACACAACCGAATAGCGCCGTTCCCATGTAAAATCCTTTGAATATGTCGATGGGATTTCAATTTCAGGTGTCGATATGTTTCTTGTTGTTAATTCATTATAGTATCTGTTTATTTCGGAAGTAAAGCTGAACTGATTCGGGTACGGATTTATTCCCAGCTCGCGGAAGAAAGTGAGTGATTTTGATTTTAATTTTTTGAACGGCTGCCAGTATTTGGGCTGAACATTATATGCGTAAGATAAAAGGGCGTTATATGATTCCTGCATATTTCCGGCTAAGCGCGGATTTCGCCTGAACTGTTGCGTATAGGCATAACTTAGCGAAAGGTTTGATATGTCAAGCACTTTTTGCCCATCGTGTCCCATAGGGGAAATACGGACATTAGACAGGTTGAACGACTTTTGTCGCACATAAGTCTTTGCCATCACTTCCAGCGAGTCGCGCGAATGTCCCGACAGTGCGTCTAGCGCCGTTTTCAGCTTTACATCCTGATTGAACGGATTGTACAGCGGTATTTCGTGATGAGCCGAATATCCGAAAAAGAAAGGAATTTTTACTCCCCATTTTTCGGGGAAGAATTTTCCGAGTTCAAGATTTGTCATTATGCTGTATTCGTATGTATCCTCGTGCGCTCTGTCGATATAGCGCTGTTCTACGCTTCCAAATCCGTTTGTAATCATTGTTCCTACAAGAGTCAGCGAGCCGAGGTCGGCAAGTTGAGCCGTTGTACGGGCGGTAGCCGCCCAGCCGCCTTCATTTTCGTAGTCGGCAAGTCTGAATTCGTTTACCCAGACTACTGCCGACTTGTCAAGTCCATCATCATCTCTTCCTGCCGTTTTCTTCGGATTTCTCACGCCTATCATAATAACCCTAACCGAGCCTAAATTCGGATTTCCAACAATTCTCATCCGGTTTCTGCCCGTGATTTTTTCATAAGGAACAGACAAAGAGCCTCCGTACTGTTTTATTTGCTGGTTGCGCTCGAGTTTCAAATTGGTAAAATCTTCCAAAGCAATATCCATCATGTTTTCTCTGGGCCAGACTAACAACCGGTCGGCTTCGCTGTTGTTGCTGTATGTAGAGCGATGCGCCGTAAGCACAAGAGGAATTTCGTATTCGTAATAGTTGTTTCTGTAATCGTTTCCTACCCGTATGAATAAATTCATATCGTTATCGTTTAACGGATATCCCGGAATTGCTTCGGCATGAGCATCCAATTTGATTCTGCGGAATTGACGAAAATCGAACAGCGAATTTTTATATACCGCACGTCCTTCGCCATCTCCAAGGTCGATGATTTTAAATTCCATTGCCTGCTCGTTCATTTGCACCGACTGATAATTGTCGTAATTCAGTTCGCGCTGAACGTCCGGAGGCATTACATAGTTTACAGGCGTGCGGCTTGCATTTTCTTCGAGATTGACAACCGAAACATCAAATGTTGCATTGGGCAGTTCGGGCTGCGCCAGTCCTTCCTGTCCTTCAATCATCGAATAATTGTACCTTCGCCATTCGCTGCGAACCAAATCAAGCGAAGCAAATCTGAAATACGCCGTTTCCTTAAATCCTCGAACAAAAAACCTCATAAACCGTATTGATTTGAAATCGCTTATGTCGCCTACTTCTTTTTGATATTGGTTAAGAGGTATTTTGAACTGAAACCAGCGGACTGTTTTTGGTCCTTCGGCATTTTTGAAATCAACGGTAACTTCGCGTACATCCGAAATAAAATTTTCGCCAATAACCATAGCCGACGGGCTCAGTTTCAGTCGATACTGAAAATAATTTTCCGATTCGTTCATTGTGTTATCGCGATTCAAGTCTTCGATATCGGGATATGTTGTCGCCATTCGGTTTTGTCCTCCGGTAATATCCGTTGGCTGCGAATTTCCGTCAGGACCGTTGAAATCCTTATAGCGATCAAGGACAGTCGCTTCTTCCTGAGTAAATGATTCGTCGAGATAGTGGCGAAAATTATCGCTTGACGGGTCGTCGGATATTTTTGTAAATGCTGCCGAATTTAACCACGAAAGGTTGGATAAAAATGAATATTTGCTTTCAAAAAAATCTTTTTCATCTTCGTTCATAAGTCCGTCAAATCCTATATCCTGATACGGACGAGCCTGTATGTTGTTGTCAAAAGTATAAACCAGCGACTGAATTTTCGGCACCCGTCCCCAAGCCGTTTCCACAACATTGTCGGCGTCAAACGGATATGGCTGTCCGTGTTCAAAGCTTTTCATTCCATCGCGTAGTATGTCTTCTGAAATATTTCCCAAATTCAGGTACATTTCGCCGCCTGCTGAATTTTGATTATATACAAACGGATCCATCATCCAAAATTCTATATGGTCGTAATTTGCCGTTTCAAAATCGGTAATTGTAAGAGCGCGCATTATTCCGCCCCAGCGTTTTTCGGGATTTGTAAACTTGCCGTCTGAACTTAAATTTGCAATATCGTAGTTGTATGGTCCGCGTTCGTCGGGATAAAACGCCATGCTCAGGGTTGATATGTATTCCGATGTTCCTGTTGTTATTTCCTTGTCGGGATAAACTTCGGTAACAGGAATTTCGCGCACAAAATGATTTTCGCGAAACTCGGGATTGTTTCTTATGTATGCAGGCGTGTAGCTTGTATTTCGCGTGAGGTCGGTTGATATGGAATACCATGCAAATTTGGCTCTGTTTTTGCCATAATCTATATCATTGCTCAATTCGCCTTCGGGAAATATGTCGGGCTGTTTTTGCGGCGTACTTGCAAGCGACCATGCGGAAAATGCGCGCAGGTCAAGCGTTGCACGTGATGCTTCGAAATCGTCGATATATGAATTTTGGTTTGACTGTCCTGCAAGTAATTTTGCAAATTCGGCATCTACTGTCAGATATGACGATTCCCTGGTATTTAATAAGGGAATGTTATCAACTAATTTTGTAAGAAACGGCGCTTCTTTTCTGTACGAAAGATTAAATCCTATCATTGCATTTGATATTGGATCTTCGCCATACGAAACCTTACGCACCATTGGGCGTTCGTGCAATCCAAGATATGTTGCTCCTATATTGAAGTCTTTATCGATTTCATAATTAAGATGTACGCCGTACATTGTTTTTTGCTGCAAGCTGAACAGACTGTTGTCTTCGAGTGAAACTTTCAATGTCATTCCCGATTGCAGGTATGCGGAATTGATAATATTAACGGTTCCCATTGTATAATTCACGATGTAATCGACATTTTCAACAAGTTTAACTCCATTAACCGTTACCGTTACCGACCCTTCGGGTATGTTGGATGCGTTGAGCATTATTTCCGACGAGCCTTCCGATTTATACGAGCCTTTTATGCTGAACTTGTTTTTTTCGGCAAGTTCTCGCGCCTTCACCAGTGTTGAATCGTACAGTTCCTGATATACATATTTTGATGCTATTGCATCGTTATTGATTTTTTCCTTAAGATAGCTTCCGAACGGTTCGAGTACGGGGAATATTATTCGTCCGCGAGATGATAAAACCGTTACACCTTCTACGAAATCGAACATTCCGTCGGGATACGCTTCCTGAGAATTGTTTATATTATCCAAATTCAAAACTCTGATGAGCTGCGTATTTTTTATCGCGCCTTCGGGCAAGAAAGTCAAATCTGTTCCCGCTTCATCGTTTTGATAGTAAACATCAAGGTAAAATTCATCCTTTGAGAATGATATAGACGAAACGGTATAAATATTTTTCATCATCAGTCGCCATGTCGGCAATACCGGCGTCAGGTTTGTACCTTTCAGCAATTTGGCTACCAGCACGTTTGGCGATATTACTCCATCGGTCGAAAGTTCGCCTACCTTGTAGGAAACTCCGTTTGCCGTATATTCGTATGCTACGGCAAGCACTTCATCATTGTTGAGAGCGCTGTTTAGCGATATGTAGCCGAGCTGCCGGTTTATCGTATAATCGGATCCTTCCATCAGTTTGCGTGCATTTTCAAGTTTTTCGTAATCATTTCCGCTAATCATTGAGTTTGCGCTGAGATATGTGGTAACATCCGAAACCGTTCGGAATAAGGATGCATCCAAAATTTCGAGCAGGCGGTTTGCATTATTTGCAGGATATGCCTGCGGACTCGGCTTTTGGAATCGCGATGCCTGATACATTATTTTAGGCTCGGCAAGGTCGATGAATCCTGCAATGCTTCGTGAATTGTCGAAATTGCTTGTTCTGTTTGTAACCCAAACTTCTATGCGGGTAATATTTATACCCGACTGGATATAAGGAATATTTTTCAGCGAGCGGTCGTAGTTGTCGCGAAAAGTCTGGGAAAGGAAAAAATGCCGATTTGCATCATATTCATCGGCGCGTACTTCAAAATCGCTTATTTGCGCTCCTCCCTTTATTTCCAGTGTTTTTGATTCACTTTCCTGTTTCGATACAATTCCCGAAACGGTTAATTTCCCGAATTTCAAATCCGCTCTTATCCCGAATAAGTTTTGCGCTCCCGAAATCAGTGTTCCCGTAAGCGGAAACGAAACATTGCCTACTTCCAGTTTTTGAATAATGTCATCTTCTCCGCCTTCGTATCCTATTTTTAATTTTGTTTCAAAATCGAATGTCGCTTCGGTATTGTAATTAAATTCTGCCTTTACTCTTTCGCCAATGCTTCCCGACACGTTAAATTGAAGTTTCGTGTCAAAGTCGAAACTTGTTGACGAGCGGTAATTTGCAGCAACCATTGGATTTGTTGTTTTGGTATTGTTGATTGTAAAAATAACTTCTGCAGTACCCTGCATCACAATTGAAATTTCGTTTCCTCCGAAGACAGAACCGAAAATATTGTTATCAATTCTCATAATTCCGCCGCTCAAGCCAAATCCCGATCCTGCGTCATCCTGTGCAGCCGTTGATGTTTTTCGCTGTTCTATCCACGAATTGCGCACAGAATTTTGAATTTGATATTTTTCAAATTCGTCCTTATCCATTACTTTGAAAGGATAGGATTTCTGGCTGCCTTCCATGCGGTAGAATATGTATTTGCCGGTTATCTGGTCGTATTCTATTATCACATTTTCGTCAATGTCAATCCAGCTTCTGTTTTCTTTTGAGGCGGTTGACTGTCCCGACATGTAATTTACAAGTACACATGTAAAAAATATTATTGAAAATATTTTTTTTGATAGTAATATAAGTCTTTTATATTTGATATTTATTGTCATATTTCGGTATTTTTCAATTAATTAGAGATGCTTCAGTGCTTGCTTTATAAGAGATTCGACATTCAGGTCGGGTTCATTAGAAAGTAATGCATCTATGCACTTTTCAACTGTATTTTTTGCAAAGCCGAGCGTAATCATTGCCGATACGGCTTCGTCGCGAACGCGATTGTTTTGCGAGATAAAAATATTGCCTGCCGGCGCTTTGGATATTTTATCCTTCAAATCCACAACAATGCGCTGCGCCGTTTTCAAACCTATACCTTTTATACTTTTCAGCTTTGTTATATCATCCTTTTCGATGGCGATACGTATTTCGTGCGAACTTATCGAAGAAAGCATCATTCGAGCCGTATTTGCGCCTATTCCGTTTACCGAAAGCAAAAGACGGAAAACATTGCGTTCGTCAATGTCGAAAAAGCCGAATAGTATATGGGCATCCTCACGAACGATATAATGCAGCAGCAAGCACGCTTCATTACGTTGATATATTTGACTGTACGTCTGTAACGATATGTTTACGAAATAACCTATTCCGCCTGTTTCGATAATTGCATAGGCGGGCGTCAATTCTGCTATGTTTCCTTTAATATATTCGTACATAAAATTAATATAGACCTTTATAACCTGCAAAATTATAATTATTTTTAACAACTTGCGTTTTTTATCATTCCTGAAGTAATTTTTTTTGTTAAATTTAACATCCCGATATACATTCTGGCGGTATTTTATACTTATAAATTTTTCGCTTAATAAAATAAAAAATTGAACCGAAAAATCAGGTATTTTACATTATATAACCGTATAATTAAATTATTAAACCATATATTTTAACTTGAAAAATAAATATTTTAATCAAATTATAAAATATTGACGATGAAAATTAGTAATTGTTAATACATAATTGTACTTTGTCGCCGCAAACTTTTAATTTATAATAAATATGGTAAAAAAATTTCAAAAATTTCTTGAAAAAAATGAACTTGCAGACAATACAATTCAAGCTTATGTATGGACTGTCAACAACTTTCTCATGTTTTATGAGAAGATTAACAAAGGAAATCTTTTAGCCTATAAAGGCTGGATGATTGAACACTACAAGCCTCAAACCGTTAATTCGAGAATACAGGCGTTAAACAAATTTTTAGAATTTCTCAGGAGAGATCGCTTAAAATTGAAATTCATTAGAGTTCAGCATAAAAATTTTCTCGAAAATGTGATTAGCAATGCCGATTACGTTTTTTTTAAAAACCGGTTAAAAAACGACGGGTTGATTGAATGGTATTTTATTGTCTGGTTTTTGACGGCAACCGGAGCGCGAATCAGCGAACTTGTGCAGATAAAAGCCGAACATGTCGAAGCAGGATATATCGACATGTATTCCAAAAGCGGAAAAGTCAGACGGCTGTACATTCCGAAAATTTTGCGCAATGAAGCAACAGACTGGCTGAAATGCAGGAATATTTCGCTGGGCTATATTTTCCAAAACAGTTTTAGCGAACAGATCAGCCCGCGAGCAATAGGCCGGCAGTTGAAAATATTTGCAGCACAGTATGGAATGAATACCAAAGTAATTTATCCACACTCGTTTCGTCATCGATTTGCAAAAAACTTTCTTGAAAAATTTAACGATATCTCACTGTTAGCCGATTTGATGGGACACAAAAGCATTGAAACGACAAGAATCTATTTGCGCCGGACAGCCGGCGAACAGCAGAAACTTATTGACAGGATTGTAACGTGGTAGCTGCAAATTAAATGCAGCCGTATATTTTACCTTGCGTTTACAATTTTCAAAAAACAGTAAAAATCATCATGAATGTATAAAATTCCATACATCTGACATTTTTGCCGGAAAACGTTTTTATCATTGTAAAACATGCAACAGTAAACGTTCAAGTAAAATTGCTTGAACAGATATATTATTGTCCGGATTTTTGAAATTTCACTGCTGCAATACGATTTTAGCGATGTTGCTTAAAGACTTTAATCCATTTTTAATCATTTTTTAACTACCTTTGCGCAAATTTTAAATCCGAAATACTAAAAAATTACAGTCAACAGTTATGGAATATAATTTTCGCGAAATTGAACATAAATGGCAAAAATACTGGGCGGAAAATAAGGTTTATAAAGTCGAAATAAACGATAAGCCCAAATTCTATGTTCTCGACATGTTTCCTTATCCTTCGGGAGCCGGCTTGCACGTGGGACATCCGCTCGGATATATTGCTTCCGATATTTTCAGCCGCTACAAACGCCTGTGCGGATTCAACGTTTTGCATCCAATGGGCTACGATGCCTACGGGCTTCCCGCCGAACAGTATGCCATACAGACAGGGCAGCATCCATCGATAACAACCGAAACAAATATAAAACGCTATCGAAAGCAATTAGACAGGATAGGCTTCTGTTTCGACTGGGACAGAGAAATACGCACCTGCAATCCTGAATATTACAAATGGACACAATGGGCGTTTATAAAAATGTTCAATTCATATTATTGCAATCAGGCGAAGCAGGCGCGTCCCATAAGCGAACTGACTGAAGTATTTTCGGAGCAGGGAACTCGCGGTCTTGATTTGGCTTGCAGCAAGCAGCTGCAGTTTACGGCAGAAGAATGGAATCTGACAAGCGAAAAAGAACAGCAGGAAATCCTTTTGAATTACCGTATTGCCTATTTGGCGGATACAATGGTAAACTGGTGTCCCAAACTCGGAACCGTACTTGCCAACGATGAGGTCAGCGAAGGATTGTCGATTCGCGGCGGATATCCTGTCGAACAGAAAATAATGCGCCAATGGAGCTTGCGCGTATCTGCATACGCACAGCGTTTGCTCGACGATCTGGAAAGTCTCGACTGGAGCGAAACCCTTAAAGAAACTCAACGAAACTGGATAGGTCGCTCCGAAGGCGCTGAAATAAACTTTTATATCGAAAACCTGAATGCCGAATTAACTGTTTTCACTACGCGCGCCGATACCGTTTTTGGCGTTACTTTTATGGTTCTTGCTCCAGAAAGCGAATATGTATACAAATTGACAACCGACAGTTACAAACAGGATGTCGCTCAATATCTCGAACGAACAAAACGCCGTACCGAGCGCGAACGCGTGGCAGATAAAAGCGTAACCGGAGTTTTTACGGGTTCGTACGCAACAAATCCCGTAAGCGGAAATAAAATTCCGGTATGGATAAGCGATTATGTACTTGCAGGATATGGAACAGGCATGATTATGGCTGTGCCTGCGCACGACAGTCGCGATTATGCTTTTGCAAAACATTTTAATTTGCCTGTGACACCGCTTATCGAAGGCTGCGACGTAAGCAGCGAAAGCTTTGATGCAAAAGATGGCATAATGATTAATTCCGGATTTTTAAATGGACTTACGGTAGCGCAAGCCATAGAAGCAATAAAAAAATATCTGGAAGAAAACGGCACCGGAAGGCGAAAGGTGAACTATCGTTTGCGCGATGCCATTTTCAGCCGTCAAAGATACTGGGGCGAACCGTTTCCGATTTATTATAAACAGGGAATGCCTTATGCGATAGACGAAAAAAAGTTGCCTCTCGAATTGCCCGAAATAGACAGATTTTTGCCTGCCGAAACAGGCGAACCTCCACTTGGTCGCGCAAAAAACTGGCAAACCGCCGAAGGCTATCCTTTGGAACTGAATACCATGCCGGGATTTGCAGGTTCGTCGGCTTACTATTTACGATACATGGATCCGCACAACGGCAATAGCCTCGTTTCTGCAGAAGCCAATAAATACTGGAAAAACGTAGATTTGTATGTGGGCGGAACGGAACATGCCACAGGACATTTGATTTACAGCAGGTTTTGGAATAAATTTTTGTTTGATTACGGTTTGATTATCGAAAACGAACCGTTCAAAAAACTTATAAACCAGGGCATGATACAGGGGAGAAGCAATTTTGCATATCGCGTGAAAGGTACAAACAGGTTTGTTTCGCTGGGATTGAAGAACGAATACGATACAACCGGAATACATGTTGACATAAATATAGTGAAAAACGATATTTTGGATATTGACAAATTCAAGCAGTGGCGACCCGAATTTAGCGATGCCGAATTTATTCTTGAAGACGGGAAATACATTTGCGGGCATGCAGTCGAAAAAATGAGCAAGTCAATGTACAATGTGGTGAATCCCGATGAAATAGTAGAAAGTTATGGCGCCGACACTTTGCGAATGTACGAAATGTTTCTTGGTCCAGTAGAACAGTCAAAGCCATGGGATACAAACGGCATCGATGGCGTTCACAGATTTTTGCGCAGACTGTGGTCGCTGTATTTTGACAGGGACGGCAATTTTATTATTTCCACCGAAGAGGCAAATCAAGAGGAATTAAAATGTCTGCATAAAACCATAAAAAAAATACAAACCGATATAGAAAATTTCTCGTTCAACACATCTGTATCTGCATTTATGATTTGCGTGAACGAGCTTATGTCTCTTAAATGCAATAAACGCGAAATTCTCGAACCGCTTGCAATCATACTGTCGCCGTTTGCTCCGCATATTGCAGAAGAACTTTGGCATTTATTCGGACACGCAACAAGCATCTGTGATGCCGTATTTCCCGAATATAACGAAGAGTTTTTAACGGAAAGCGCGTTTGAATATCCGGTTTCGTTCAACGGGAAAATGCGATTTAAAAAAGAATTGCCGCTCGCTTTAAGTGCAAAGCAAGTTGAGGAAGCGATTCTTGCCGATGCTGCGACTCACAAGTGGCTCGAAAATAAAGTGCCGAAGAAAGTCATTGTCGTTGTCGGTAAGATTGTGAATATTGTAGTATGAAGATAGAAACTTTATTGTATCTTTGCAAAAATTTGGCTTCGTAGTTCAATGGATAGAATGAAAGATTCCGGTTCTTTTGATGTGGGTTCGATTCCCGCCGAGGTCACAAGGTATTTACTATTAATGTATTGTATATTAATAAATTAACTGCCTGTCGATTTCAAAGACAGAAATAAAAAAAACGTTACCTTTGCGGCGGAAAAAATTTTAAAAGCATGACACGCAACAATAAAAGCAGACACGCAGGCGGCATTCCCGCAACGGTAGGCAGTAGCTTCGCTTTCAGCCCGAGAATAATCAACTGAAAAAATACCGTATATGGCAGCAGAGTTTTATATAAGATTTCAAGATAGTAACTGGTACAGTGAAAATAAAAACAGGATTAAAGCATATATAGAAAATCTGGAAACATTCGTGAAAGAAACAAATGAAGTTATGGCTAAAGGGAATTGAAAATATAAATGATCCCTGTTATGATGTTCGATTCTTTTTAAATAGAGATTCCATATTGATGGAAATTGAGTTTCATCCGCACAGCATAGAACTGTCAATAGATCTTTTTTTGAATTGGATAAGAAAACAAACCTCCATTTCTATCGAAAATGAAGACGGCGAGCCATATAATTCGCAATTTTGAATTGCAGAATCCCAAAAAATCAAAATTCTTTGATTATCTTTGTGGCTGATAATAAAAAGAAGGTGAATAAAGGCTGACCGGAGCCAGTGCGGATGGAATTTAATTTATTAATAAAAAAATAGAAAACTATGAGAATAAAGGTGTTTATTTTATTGCTTTGGGCTATGTACCCGGGACTTTTCCCGTTATTTGCCCAATCCGAAATTCAATTGAAGGACATTGAATGTTACAATCTTGGCGACGGACGCTATTATTGCCGGTACATGGTATCGGAAAAACCCGTACAGGGAAATGCCCGGATTATTGACGGGCGCACGACGCAGTATATTGATGCCACTTTCAGCGACGGCATTCCGCACGGTAGCTGGAAAACGTACCGGTACAACAAATTGGTGGAAGAATTTAACTACAACAATGGCATCCTCGACGGCGTCAGCAAGAAGTATTATCCCGACGGTTCCGTCAAGGAAGTCCGGAATTACGCCAACGGAAAGCCTCACGGTAAATTCACCGACTATAATGCCAAAGGCCGTGTCGAACGCGAGATAAACTTCAAGAACGGCAAGCAGGATGGACCTGAAATCATGTACGACAGCGAAGGCAAAGTACGCTCCCGAACAAACTACACTGCCGGAAAAACAACCGGAGCAAAAGTTCAGGAGTTCGACGATTATACACTGACGGCAAACTATGACGGCAACGGTGAACTGGACGGCAAATATTCCGAGATTTTCAATAACGGGAACGTGAAAAGGAAAGGCAAATATATCCATGGCAAAAAAGAAGGCGTCTGGGAAACCGGACGGAAGGACGGCAAGAAAATGACCACGGAAGAGTATGAAGCCGGCGACAAGGTGAAGGAAACCACCTACTATACCGACAACACGGTCGAATTTGTACGGGAACTCAGGAACGGAAAGAAAAACGGCTGGGAACGGAAATACAACTATGGCGACGGAAGCCTGAAAAGCGAACTGTTCTACAAGGACGGCGAAGCCTCGTCGCCTGCCGGTACGAACGAGCCGGGTCAATCGGGCGACAAGCAGGGATTAGTCAAGCAAAACCAAACCAAACAAATATCAAATAATATAGGCAGCTACATACAAACATTCTACCAGTCCAACGGCAGGTATGAAGGCGAATACACCGAACATTACGTCAATGGCAATGCGATGAAAACCAAAGGACAATACGTCGACGGCAAAAAAGAAGGCAAATGGGTCTATGAAACCAAAGACGGAAAGCCGGAGCGGGAAGAAAACTACACCGCAGGAAAACTGAACGGATTAGTCATAAAATATTCCAACGGTCTCATCCGGGAATCCGTCGAACACCGGAACGATTCCCCCAATGGCGAATTTAAACGGTATGACAGGGATGGAAAACTCACGCAAAAAGGAATGTATGAAGACGGAAGGCTCCACGGAGTTGTGGAAGAATACTATCCGAACGGCAAGCTGAAAGAAAGGAATATATACAAAAGAGGCTCGTACGACGGCGTCCGGCAGGAGTTCTACTCGAACGGGCAAATGCAGCTGGAACAAACCTACGTGGACGGATATAAAGTCGGTCCGTATAAGGAATGGACGGAAACCGGACAATTGTCGAAAGAAGGAGAAGCAGCCCGCAGCGGCATTATATTCGAGAAAACATACCGGAACGGCAAACTCGAAAAGCATGAATACCGCCCGGAGGATTCCCGTATCAACAAAGTAGATTATTATGATGAAAACGGCAAAAAAAGGTAATCTTATTCCTGTCTGCGAATAGAAGTCATTTCAAAGCGCTTGCCCTTAAGCCTTGATGCCATTCCATACGCTGCCGACCACAGAAAAACCGTAAAAGTCGGAGTGGAATTTTCGCAGGCGGGAAAAGGTGTAAAGCGGTGGCTGATAGAATGCCCGGATAATGGAAAAAAGCACGACCTTTGCGGCGAAAAAAAACAGAATATGACACGTAACAGTGATAACAGACCGGCGGGAGGCACGGCGGCGACGGTCAAAAAATATATACCGCACTTTTATGGCGCATATATACGAGTTGTAGGCAATGCGGGACAGCGTTGGCACATTTTGGAAGAAGGCGGTTGTGGACACTGCGAACGAACACAACAAAATAAAACGGAAAGAGCCACAAAGTAGTGGCAAACAATAAATAAAACAAAAACATGTTGAAATATTTATGAAAAAGAAAATTATCCTATTGATTTTTAATTTGTTGCTTACTGTTTTTGCACTTCAGGCACAGGTAAGTTTGCGTACTATTACAGGTACTGTTGTTGATGCCAATAATGGTGAACCAATTATTGGAGTATCCGTAATGTTAAAAGGGACAAATACCGGAACTGTAACAGGTTTTGATGGAAAATACAGTATTAAAATTCCTTCCTCAGAAAAACAAATACTGACATTTTCTTGTATCGGTTACCGGCAACAGGAAATATCCATAGAATCGGGTAAAAATATCGTAAATGTAAATTTGGAAGAAGAGTCATTAATGTTGTCGGAAGTCGTAGTTGTAGGCTATGGAATACAAAAGAAAAGTAGTATGACAGGTTCTGTCGCCGGCGTTTCTGCAACCAATATACAGAAAAAAAGCGGAGGCGGAAAAGGCACAACGTGGAAACGCTCAGGTATGCCCGAAAACTCTATACGGCTTGAAGTTGGAGATGGAAGTAATGATTTTCTACCGTTACAAGCCGCACAAATGGCAGTTCAAATTGATGGATTTCGTGTAAGGGTGTTAATGGATTGTTTCTTTTTTAACGACAAAAAGAACAATTTGGAAGGCGCTTTCAAACTTAGATTGCCAACAAGTGCCACGCCTTACTATTTTGCCTTTGGCGAAACAGAATATTTGGACGAGGAAGAAGATGATGATAATCAGAACAAAAAGAAAGTAAAACCTTACAAAATACCTTATACTCAATATAATCCCGAAGAATTTGATTTGGCACCCGATGCTATCGAAGATATGGATTCTCGCAAATGGGACAACGTAAAACAGGCTCGAATTGTTTCCAAGCAAAAGGCGGCACGGGCATATGAAGAAACTGTTAGTGCAAAGATAGACCCCGCCTTAATGGAATGGGCAGGCGCCGACTTTTTCTCTTGTCGAGTGTTTCCTCTGTCGGAAAACACTTTACACCGCATTGTTATCGGTTACGAAATAAATATGACAGAGGCACTTGATTTTCGCGAGTATATTCTCACTTTGCCCAAAGCAGAAAAAGATTTTAAGTTGGATATAAGCATATATGCTTCAGAAAATATGAAGCTGCAAATATCGCCGGAACTTGAAAGTAAGCAAGTAAACGACCGATTATATGTGTCGGTTGAAAATCCAAAAAAGAAAGAATATGCGATACATTATAATACCGTAGAACCTGTAATGTTGAGCGATGATAATTATTTTGCCGCTAATTACAGAATTAATTTACCTGAAACAAAACAGGAAAATTTACCCACAGATGCCATATTTTTATTAGATGTTTCCCTTAGTTCACAACCCGATAAATTTAATGTTTGGCTAAAACTGATGGAAGAAATCCTGACAAAAAACACTGATGTAATCAGAAATTTTTCGGTTTTGTGTTTCAATATAGAAACTTTTTGGTGGGAAAAATTTTATACACGCAACAACTATTATAATGTAACGCAATTTCTTGAATATGCCAACACGTTGGCTTTGGAAGGAGCCACAGACATTGGTGCCGCCCTGTCGGAAGCAAGCAGTCCCTCGTGGTTGAAACCAGATAAAAATGCGCCCAAACACATATTCTTGATGAGCGATGCCGATTTCAATTGGGGAGAAAGCAATATGCACGCCTTGAAGTCATTTATTCGTCCGGGCGACCGTATACACACTTACAAAACAGGACTTTCGGCAACAAATAATGCCGTACTTGATTATTTGAGCAAAGAATCAAACGGTTTTTCATTCACTGTTACAGGTGAAGAAGAGGCGGTTTTAACTGCCAAATCATTTCGTTATCGTCCTTGGATTATTGAAGATATAAAAGTTGAAGGCATAGAAGATTTTCTTATTTCAGGACAGCCTTCTCAACTTTATAACGGACAAAAATTAATATTTGCAGGACGAAACAAACCGACAGGAAATATCTATATCCGAGTAAATAACGGAATTGAAACAAAAGAATTGAGACTGTCGGCACAAGAGCCAATTACTTCTGGATTATCAGCACGTTTGTACGGACAATTGGCATTAGGAACGCTCGAAAGTTACGGCTACCAAACAGAAGAAGCAACGGAATCATATTCGACTTATTTCCGTATTCCCAATGCCACAATGTCGTTTCTGATGCTTGAAAGCGAGTACGATTACCGTCGATTTGGAATTGATGATGACGATGCCGAATATTTCGTGGAGAAAAATACGGTGGAATCTGTAATCAATGAATTGATGAAAAAAGGAATAATTGCGCCGTTGAACGATGGAAAAGCAAGTTTTCTCGCGTGGTTAAAGCAGTTGAAAGAGGATGAAGAATTGAGTTTTGCTCCTTCCGAAAGTTTTACGAATTATATCAACAATCTTCCCGATGAAGTATTCAACGTAAAAAAACAACCTTTGAATTACCGGTTACGGCTCAGCGAGCAGCAAACAACAGAAGAAAAAGATGCTTTAAATAATGAAAATATTCGTTATGACAATATGCTTTCTTTGGCAAATTTGCGGAAGAAAAGAGATGGAAGCGCAGATGCCCTAAAATTGCTTAGCTCGGTAATTGAGCGTAACCCCGGCGATTTTATCGCTTTGCGCGACCTTGCATTGAAAGCAATAGAATGGGGTATGGGAAGCGAGGCGTATTACACGATGCAGCGCATTATTTCCAATCGGCGTTATGAAGCGACTGCCTATCTTACCGCAGCAGATGCACTTGCCAAATCGGGAAATGTTGAAATGGCTATCATATATTACCATATCTGTATGAATTCGGATTGGGACAGTGATTATGGCAGTTTCAAAGAAATTTCGGCTTTGCAATATTATCGTTTTCTCAAAGATGTGCGTAGCAAAAAACCTGAAATTTGGTCGAAAGAAGTGTGGACTGTAGGAAAAAAAGCCAACATATCTGAACAAAATATTTCACGCATTAACACAACATTAAAATATGCAGATGAATTATTCAAAGACGTGTATGAATATTTAGATTATAAGGATTTGCTGTATGACCAGGCAGATATTGTACTGATTATCAATTGGAATACTAACAACACAGACGTTGACCTGCACGTAATTGAATCAACAGGAGAGGAATGTTATTACAGTAATACAGAAACAAAGATTGGAGGAAAACTCACAATAGATGTTACAGCTGGCTATGGACCTGAAATGTATGTATTGCGTCATGCCATAGACGGTCAATATCGTGTACATTTGGTTTATTATTTGGACGATGACACCAAAACTTCCTCAAAAACAAAAGTATATCTTGATTTCTACCGTAATTGGGGACGACCCGATGAAAAGATGACTCGTAAAACGGTTATTTTAGAAAACAGAAAAGACAACGAAGATGTGTTGGTATTTGACGTAAAAAATTTAAAAGTAAAATAAGGAACTTGAAAAGTAGAAGAAAAATGATAAATTTGCAAAAATAAAATTGTAATGAGAAAAGTAGGAATAATGTTAAGCGTTCTTGCGTTAATTGCAAGTAGTTGTGGACAAACAACGAAAAAGCCGACAGCGAAAAACGGAATCACTGTTGAAGAAGTACAGGAAACAGTTGTAGAACAAGAAAAAAGCAATTCCATGGTTAATCAACTATTTGACATTGAAAAAATTGATTCCGTAAAATATTTTGCGTTGAAAAGAAATGCTGACTCACAAAAAATTGCGTTGGAAAAAATTGACGATTTAGAGCAGGCAAAAAAAATGCTCACGGGGAGAGTTATATGGGGTAAATATGACGATGAAGCACAGAAAATGGTAGAAGATAAACAAGGTAAATATGTTTATAAGATTGAGTTTCGCGATGGAAAAACAATTTCGTACGATTATCCGGAATTTGAGTTTATTGCTTATTTTCCTCAGGAAGATGTTTTATTTATAGCCGGCGAACATTATTCTCCTATGATTTGCAACTTGACAACAGGAGAAGAAACGGACGAAGTGGGAGACCCTGAGAATAGATGCTATTCGCCTTCAAAACAGTACAGATTTAATGAGTATTATAGCGGACAAGTCGATATTTACTTTATTCAAGAAAAATCGGAAGAAAAATATAAAACAATAATTGAATTGGATCTTAGTGTGGATTCAGAACTTAATAAACTAATGGGTTCTGTTCCTGTTGAAAGTTTTGCTGATGTGTTTTGGCAGAGCGATACAATATTGAACTTTGTCGCACTATGTTATTTTTACGAGGGAAATAAATACGAGAAATTTTATTATCAACTTATTTTGAAATAAACGAAGAGACAGAAGAAGATTGGTAAAAAACGGCATACAACGAGCGGTTTGGCGGCAGTGAGCGACTTATGGATTTTTTCCAGATCAGCGTAGTTTACATAGTCGCTCCTTAACAAGTATATTTTTAAGAAAAAAAGATAATAACCGGAGTTTTGGATAAACATAATTTTAAAATACTGTTATTCAGCAATTTTGCCCAACATGGCATAAATATCAATTAAAAAATGTATCAATTCACAACGAAAACATCGTAGATGTTTCATCAATGAATGTCATGATGGGTATTTGGAAATGTCTTAAAACTATTTTCTATTGATATACAAATCCTTACGGACTATCATTATCCAAAACTCAGGTTAATAAAGATGTTTTTTTTTCTCTTCTTTTGTATCAAGACAAAAGAAGAGAAAATAAGATTTTTTAATATTTGCAGGGTTTTATGCTTGTATTGTTAAATCTCTGCAATTTTTCATCCGATTTTCATTTATAATTATTTATTAATAAATGATTTATGTCTTTTTTAAAGAATGACTGAATAAACTACAGCAAAAAGCTACAGAATAAAAAAGCATGGCTTCATGTGTATGCAGATAAAACTGTTGCCCGCTTTTTTCAAAATCAGCAGGCAACAGCTTGTTCGCAGAATATTGAAATATCCTTTATTCTATACTTATTCTTTGTCTTTCAGCAATTCAACGCTTCGTTTCACAAACGATGCAAGAGCTTCGCCTTTCAGTTTGTGGCTCGACAGCAGAGCAAGATCTATCAACTGCTTAACAGTATTATTATTTTTACCGAATGTATTCAACAAATCGTTTTTGCCTGTATTCGCCAAATCTGTTTTCTTTTTTATTTCTTCTATTTCATCTTTGTCCGATTGTGAGATTTCTTCTTCTTTTTTGTTTTTATTGTTGTCTTCCAGCTTTTTCTTCTGTTCGTTCAGCAAGTTTATTTCATCTTTAAGAGGATTTAACTTTTCATCGAGCATTTCAGTTTTTTCCGAATTAATGGAGTTGATAATCGAATGATTACTGTTAATTACAAAACTGTAAGAATCAGGCATTTGTCCGTACAAATTGAAACCGCCGCCTGTTGCTGACATGTCTTTCATTCGCCGCATAAATTCGTTTTGCGTAATCATTACAGGAACATCGGTTTCGGATAATGCATCGAATGTTACAACAAAATTTTCCCTGTCATTAACTGGCAAATTCGCTTCAAAAACTTTTTGCAGGTCGCTTTCCTGTTCTTTTGTCAGTAATGATTTTCGCTTTTCTTCCTTTTCGATTAAATTATCAATGCTGTCGGAATCGACACGTACAAAACGCGAATCTTTGAATTGCTGTTCCAGCTTGTTGATATAGTGAGAATCGAGCTGGCAATCCATCAAAAGCACATTGTAGCCTTTGTTTTTTGCATTGTCTATAAACGTGTACTGCAAATCCCTGTCGGTTGCATACAGGTAAATCAGTGTTCCGCTTTTGTCTTTTTGATTGCTTTCGATAAGGGCTTTATATTCGTCAAACGTCAGATATTTGTCGTCGGTATCGCGCATTAGCGCAAATTTTTCGGCGCGTTCATAGAATTTTTCATCGCTTATCATTCCGTATTCGATGAACAGTTTCAAATCATCCCATTTTTCTTCAAACTGCTTACGGTCGTTTTTGAAAATGTCATTCAACCTGTCGGCAACTTTTTTACTTATATGTCCCGATATTTTTTTTACATTTGAGTCGCTTTGCAAATAGCTGCGCGAAACATTCAGCGGTATGTCGGGCGAATCAATCACGCCCTGCAAGAGCGTAAGAAAATCGGGAACGACTCCTTCAACCGAATCGCTTACAAATACCTGATTGCAATATAATTGAATACGGTTGCGGTTAATGTCGATATTTGACTTTATTTTGGGGAAATATAAGATTCCGGTTAAATTAAACGGATAATCTACGTTCAAATGAATGTAAAACAAAGGCTCATCGCTCATTGGATAAAGCGTTTGATGAAATTTTTTATAGTCCTCATCCGTTAAGTCGCCGGGCTTCTGCATCCATAAAGGATTGGTAATGTTGATTATCTTGTCTTCAGCGGTATCAACATATTTGTTGTCTTTCCATTCCTGCTGTTTCCCGAAAGCAATAGGCACAGGCAGGAATTTGCAATATTTATTCAATAACTGCTCGATGCGCGAAGTTTCCAAAAATTCTTCACAGTCGGCTGATATGTGAAGTACAATATCGGTTCCGCGTTGCGTCTTGTCGGATTCTTCGAGCGTATATTCGGGCGAGCCGTCGCAAGTCCAATGCACGGCAGGCGCATCTTTCCACGATTTGCTGAAAATTTCAACTTTGTCGGCAACCATAAACGATGAATAAAATCCCAAGCCAAAATGTCCGATAATTCCGTTTGCATGATCTTTATATTTTGTCAAAAATTCTTCGGCGCCTGAAAATGCTATCTGATTAATGTACTTTTCTATTTCTTCCGACGTCATGCCTATTCCCTTATCCGAAACGGTTATCGTTTTTTCGTCCTTATTGATGCTTACATCAATTTTCAAACCATCGATTTCGCCTTTAAACTCGCCCGTTGAAGCAACAGCCTTAAGTTTTTGAGATGCATCAACAGCATTTGAAATCAGCTCCCGCAAAAAGATTTCATTATCCGAGTACAAAAATTTTTTAATTACAGGAAATATGTTTTCTGTTGTTACTCCAATTTTTCCGTTCATAATCTTATTTGTTATTTATTTTTTGATTTTTTGAAAAATTAAAATCAATAATCATGCCAGGCAAAAAACACGACAAAATGACATGTTAAATCGGAATCCGCCTGAACTTCTTATTAAGTAAAATTATTAAATAGTCGTTCCTTAAAAAGTATATTTTTCAGAGATAATAAAGATGTTTTTTGTGTTACTTTTGTCTTGACGCAAAAGTAACCAAAAGGTCAAGAGCAGCCGACGCTATACGCCAACTCCGATTTACGGCTGTGACTTGTGGGAATGCCGCCTGCTCAACGTGCTATTAATTTTTCTGCATGTTGATCAGTTGAAAGATTTACCGATACGATAGAACAAAAGTTGATTAGCAAATAAAAACGGCATAGACTTCGCAGGCGGGGAA
>JAISDB010000010.1 GCA_031265155.1 Prevotellaceae bacterium
GGAGAGATGGCAGAGTGGTCGATTGCGGCGGTCTTGAAAACCGTTGAACTGAGAGGTTCCCGGGGTTCGAATCCCTGTCTCTCCGCAAATAACGTTGATTGTCAATGTTATGAGAATTACGTACGTGAATTTGTATTTGTATATGAGGCTGTCTCAACAATAAGGCAGCCTCATTTTATTTTCAGTATTTTCTCCAAAAAACAGCATACATCATCGATAATCATTACCAGTCCAAATTAAGATTATATAAATGTTGAATCATAACGCAAATTCAAATACTAAATGCAGCCACATTGCAAAGTCTGAACTTACGGCATTAACATCACAATATCAAAATAAATTTTTATTCATAATCTTAAAACGATGTAAATATTACATTTTTAGTTATTTACACATGCTTTGGCATTGCTTTTGAACATTATTCCGAATAAACGGCATTAAATAATTTCCATTTTATTATTATTAATATCATTTTTTTTTATATCTTTGCCGCTCATTTTAAGAAAAATAAATTATTAATAAAATCGTTTTATGAATTATCTAAACGCAGAACAAAAAAAAGAAATTTTTGAAAAGTACGGACAGTCTAATATGGACACAGGTTCGGCAGAGAGCCAAATAGCCCTATTTTCCTACCGTATCAGCCATTTGACCGGACATTTGAAGCAGAACAAAAAAGACCACAACACGGAACGTTCGCTTCTTCGCCTGGTTGGTAAAAGACGTAAGATGTTAAATTATCTGAAATCGGTTGATATTACGAGATATAGAAATGTTATTAAGGCTCTTAACCTTAGAAAGTAAAAGTGAAGAGAGGCATGGCTGCCTCTCTTTACAGTTTACTGTTTGCAAAATAATTGAAATAAAAACCTGAAATTATTAATATTGGCAGTTGGCTTAACGCAAAGATAATAAACCCGTTGATGTAAGATATAAATAAAAATCTAATGAATATAATAAAAAAAACAATTACGCTTGATGACAGGCGCGTAATAGAAATCGAAACTGGTAAATTAGCAAAGCAGGCAGATGGTTCTGTAGTTGTAAAATTTGGAAAGACCATGCTCTTGGCGGCAGTAACGTGCGCCAAAGAAGCAAAGGAAGATGTTGATTTTATGCCGTTACAGGTTGAATATAAAGAAAAATTTGCTTCCGCAGGACGTTTTCCCGGAGGATTTATGAAACGCGAAGGGCGCGCTTCCGATTACGAAATCCTTATATCGCGTTTGGTCGATAGAGCTTTGCGTCCATTATTTCCTGATAATTTTCATGCAGAAGTGTATGTAACAATTAATCTTATTTCGGCAGATGGAGTTGATATGCCGGATGCGCTAGCCGGACTTGCAGCCTCGGCTGCTTTAGCCGTTTCCGATATTCCTTTTGGCGGACCTATTTCCGAAGTCAGGATTGCACGGGTGGATGGAAACTGGATTATCAATCCTGCATTTGAACAAAACGCAAATGCTGACATTGACATTATGGTTGCGGCAACATTCGACAATATTTTGATGGTTGAAGGCGAAATGAAAGAAGTATCTGAAGCCGAAATGCTCGAAGCTATAAAATTAGCGCATCAGGAAATAAAAAAACACTGCAAAATTCAAATGGAACTTACGGAAGAAGTCGGTAAAACCGTTAAGCGCGAATATTGTCACGAAACAAACGACGAAGAATTGAAAGATGCCGTTTGCAAGTTTTGCTATGAAAAATGCTATGCAATAGCAAAAAGCGGAACAGGCAAGCACGAGCGTACCGAAGCCTTCAATACTCTTAAAGAAGAATTTATGGCAACTGTTCCCGAAGATGAAATAGATGCAAAAAAGGCAATGATAGAACGTTATTATCATGATGTTGAAAAACAGGCAATGCGTAACATGATTCTCGACGAAGGCATTCGCCTCGATGGACGTAAAACAACGGAAATTCGCCCTATATGGTGCGAAATTGATTATCTTCCGGCTGCGCATGGCTCGGCAATTTTTACACGAGGAGAAACACAGTCGCTTACAACCGTTACTCTCGGAACAAAATTAGACGAAAAGGAACTTGACGAAGTTTTGATACAGAAATCACAGCAATTTGTGCTGCATTATAATTTTCCGCCGTTTTCTACAGGCGAAGCAAAAGCTTCTCGCGGAACATCAAGACGTGAAGTAGGACATGGAAATCTTGCATTCCGCGCTCTTAAAACATTAGTTCCCACAGGACAGAACAATCCTTATGCTGTTCGCGTAGTTTCGGATATTTTGGAATCAAACGGTTCATCATCAATGGCAACCGTTTGCGCAGGCACGCTTGCTTTGATGGATGCTGGCGTAAAACTTGCAAAACCCGTATCGGGTATCGCAATGGGTTTGATTACAGATACAAAAAACAACAAATTTGCCGTGCTTTCCGACATTCTCGGCGATGAAGATCATCTCGGCGATATGGACTTTAAAGTTACAGGAACGAAGGATGGAATTACGGCAACTCAAATGGACATTAAAGTTGACGGTCTTCCATACGAAGTTCTTGCACAGGCTCTTGAACAGGCGCGACAGGGACGTTTACACATTTTGGGAAAAATACTGGAAACCATCAGCGAGCCGCGAGCCGATTATAAACCCCATGTTCCGCGCATCGAACAGCTTATTATTGATAAAGATTTTATAGGAGCTGTGATTGGACCCGGAGGAAAAGTTATTCAGGAAATTCAAAAACTTACAGGTTCGACAATCACAATTACCGAAGAAGGCGACAAGGGACTGGTTGATATTTTTTGTAATGACAGGGAAGGAATGGAACTGGCTATCAAAAAAATAAAAGACATTGTTACCGTTCCTGAAGTTGGCGCCGTTTATCAGGGAACTGTAAAAAGCATTTTGGAATTTGGCGCGTTTGTTGAAGTTCTTCCCAACAAAGACGGACTTTTACATATATCCGAAATTGATTACAAGCGATTCGGCAGTATGGAAGCAACAGGCATAAAAGAAGGCGATGTAATAGAAGTAAAGCTTTTGGATGTCGATGAAAAAACAGGAAAAATGAGACTTTCGAGACGCGCTTTGCTTGAAAAACCGGAAAACTGGACAGAACCCGAACGGCAGGAACGTACGCGGAACAGTAGTCATAGTAACGGCAGGCACAGTAATAATCGGCGCAACAGCAAAAGATAAAAGTTTTTTTCCATGATATTTTTTGCAGGAGTAATTTTAAAAATAGAATTACTCCTGCTTGTTATACCGTTTTTGTAGCTGTTTATTGAAATGTTATATAATTGCTGCCTTAATATTCAAAGGCAAAATTTACCGATATATCCAACACTATTAATATAATAAAGCGCAAGAATATTTTTTGTTTTCCTAAAAAAATTCAGCAATAAAAAAACATTAATATCTTTGCAAGTGAAATTTTTAATTTACTTATAAAAAGCCTGCTATATTTGGATGTTTTCCATGCTTTTTCATGTGTCGGTGAAAGCAGGCTTTTTATTTTTTGAATAACCTGTAAGCGCGATTTCAGTCATCTGTTTTGTTTTGATATACATTTCACAGTATTCAGCATGTAATAAGTCAATCCGAATGCCGAATTGAATAATCATTAATTTTTTTTATCTTTGAAATTTATATCTGATTTATGCGCAAAATAATTCATATCGATATGGATGCTTTCTTTGCCGCTATTGAGCAGCGAAACAATCCGGAACTGCGAGGCAAGCCTGTTGCCGTCGGCAGCGAACTGGAAAGAGGAGTGGTATCGGCAGCAAGCTACGAAGCGCGTAAATTCGGCGTACATTCAGCCATGTCGAGCGTAATTGCAAAACGCCTTTGTCCGGATTTGATATTCGTACATTCCGATTTTGCAGAATACAAAAGAATTTCAAATCAGATAAAATCAGTATTCAGCGAATACACCGACCTTATTGAACCGCTTTCCATAGATGAAGCATTTCTCGATGTTACATCCAATCTTAAAGGAATAAAATCGGCTACGCTTATAGCAAAGGAAATACGCGAACATATCTTTGAAGCTACCCGCCTTACCGCTTCGGCTGGCGTTTCGTACAACATGTTTCTGGCAAAACTTGCTTCGGACATGAATAAACCCGACGGACTCACCATCATTCTTCCATCCGAAACGGAAAAAATACTGGAAAAACTTCCTGTCGAAAAATTTTATGGAATAGGAAAGTCAACATCCGAACGGATGCACAGATTCGGGATTCATACGGGTTGTGACTTGAAAAAACTGTCGTTGCCTACGCTTAAAAGATTATTCGGCAAAGCGGGCGAATTTTATTACAATATATGCAGAGGAATAGACGAACGCACGGTTACGCCCGATTATGAACGAAAATCAGTAGGAACGGAACGTACATTTTTGAAAAACATTACAACGCAGTTTGAACGTATAACCGAACTTTACCATATCGCAAAGGAACTTGACGAACGGTTGAAAGAATCGAACTTCAAAGGCAAGACATTGACGCTGAAAATAAAATTTTACAATTTTGAGCAAATTTCGCGCAGTAAAACTTTTGATGATTACATTGTTGATTTTAGTTCGATTTTGAATAATGCAAAAGAAATGCTTTCACATATTAAAACCGAACGAACCAGCATACGATTGATGGGGCTCACAATTTCAAATGCAAATACTAAGCCTGCGAATCGCCAGTTGACAATTGATTTTTAGGTAATTTTGGCAATACTTTCATGTTGTTCATCGATTTCATAAGCTTTTGCCACATGTCCTGCATATCAACGGCAAACGGAAATTCATCCTTGCGGCGCTGTGTTTCTTTTGAATATGGATGTGAAATCTCAAAACGAATCAGTGAATTGAGCGTAGAGCCAAGCGTCATTTCGGTAAACGAAACAATAGTACGCGAAATATTTCGCCACATTGCAACGGTCATATCAACCAAAAAGGGAAATTTCTTCTTTCTTCTTCCCGAGCTAAAATTAAAAAAATCATCAAATCCTAAAAAAATCTTCTTCATCTCTAAAATATTTTATATGTGAAACAATTATCTGTTTATGATATATAGATGCAAATATACGGCAAAATGATGCATCGCTTTTGCATTTTTAACTATTTTTAATATTTAATCCATAAATAACAGGAAAATTAATATATTTGCATGTTCAATGAATTAAATATATTGTAAATTTAATAAATAAAATTGAGCAAAAACGCAATTCGATATTTTTTGTATGAAAATAACATTTTTAGGAACAGGAACATCTCAGGGAACGCCAATGATAGGCTGTAACTGCAAGGTTTGCAAATCGACGGACAAACGCGACAAACGGTTGCGGTCGTCGGTATTGATTGAAACGGGCAATAAGAAAATTTTGATTGATGCAGGACCCGATTTTCGCCAACAAATGCTGAACGCAAATATTACCGATCTGGATGCAATTCTCATTACTCATGAGCATATTGATCATGTGGGCGGTCTGGACGATGTTCGCGCATTGAATTACATCAATCAAAAAGCTGTTGATATATATGCCGAAATGCGCGTACAGACTGCTTTACGTAAAATATTCTATTATGTTTTTGAAATAATTAAATATCCGGGCGTTCCCGAATTTGAATTTCATACAATCGACGAAAATAAATTTCGAATTGCAGATATTGACATTACGCCGGTCAGAGCATTTCACTGTAAACTTCCGGTATTGGGTTTCAGGATGCAGAACTTATGCTACCTGACCGATACGAATTATATTCCGCCGGATGAATTAAAAAAAATGTATAATACGGATATTCTTGTGATTGATGCTTTGCGACGTGAACCTCATTTATCGCATTTTTGCCTTTCCGAGACGCTTGAAATTATTGAAAAGCTACAGCCGAAACGTGCATATCTTACGCATATTTCGCATCAGCTTGATTTGTATTCGACGCTCGAAAGGGAATTGCCGGCAAATGTTTATGCCGCTTATGATGGATTGACGGTTGAATGTTTTTAAAAATGGGTAATGATGATGGCTAAATCTTTTTTTGAGGTGCCGGAGAAAAATAGACCTGTAATCGATAAATAAAGAAATCTCTATTTCTGATACTAAAATTATTGGCGATAAAGCGTTGAATTTTACCGTTAAGATTTTCGGCTTTTGCATTGGTTAAGGCTTTTTCAAAATAGCGAATAATCTCGGTCTGATGGTTTTCTATCATCCGGGCGACCTGTAAAAATTCTTTGATATTATGGGGCATAAAACTAAAAGTACATTATTTAAAGAGTGGAAAAACGGCTTAAATCTTAATGTTTACAAGGGCTTGAGGTGATTTGATGAACGCAGTGCATTTCAAAACTAAAAGTACATTTGCTTTAATTTTGCTTTAATTTTTTGGCGAAAAAACGGCGGCAACTTTAATATTACTTTAATTAACCTTATGATATGGCTTAATAACCGCCAAAAATGCAGTAAGAACGCTTAATTAGCGCAAATATACACAATATATTTATAACGCCAAAATACGGCGTTTTTTTATGCCTTTTTGCGAACCCTCAAACCGCCGTTTTTTTACCAAAATTTTAGTTGGATGTAGTGTTGGATGTAGTTTTTATGGTAAAAAACACACTGAAAACGGCATGTAATGACTAAAATAGTGTTAAAAAAGGCTTTTTTTGAGGTTTAAAATACTCTTTATTCCCAAAAGGGCATATTGAAGCACCCCCTTTATTCCATCCCAAATGGCTGAATATAAGGCAAAAGACTGTTTTTGGGATGTTTTCCCCGCGCACAGTTTGTTTTGAGTAAATATAAAATATACCGAAAGGATTACTTTTGCGCACTTTTTTGCGCATTCTTATTGTACTTTGTGCGCGGTTCTGCTGCTAACATTGCGGGTATTTCGGGCAGTTCATACAGTTTTTGCTCCGCATTATACTTCGAATGAGTAATTGTTCGCAACTCAGTATTTTCTTTTTTACAGCACTCCAGTTCGACTTGGAGTGCGGTTACTGTTTTTTCAAGGTTTTTAATTTCGTTTTTAAATTCGCCAATTTGTTCGGCTTGTTCTGTGATTCTATCTATATATATATTAATAGTACTATTGTCAATCGCAGTGCTTTGTTGAGGCGACTCTGATTGTTCTTTTAACATTGGTTCTTTGCCTATCAGTAACCATTCTGCACTGATATTGTATTCCAATACAGTATTCTGTATTGGTTTTATTCCTATCTTGGTTCGTCCTTCTTTTAATTCCGTCATTAAAGATGAACTTATACCTATGCTTTTCGCAAATTCAGTAGCATTTTTAACTTTTGCTTCTTTTTTTAACACTTCATAATAATCTAAAAATCTTTTTGTTATATCATCCATACGAATAATTTTTACAGAATATTGTAATTTTATTTGCAAAATACAGAATACTGTATTATCTTTGCAAAAATTTTAATTAATAAAAGTTATGAAAAAGATAAATCTATTCAAAAAAATCATGAATGCGAGGAAACGGAATCGTCAAAAGGATTTTGAGACACGTTTTTTAAAAGCTCTTCAGGAGGTACTCCAAGCCGCAGACAATATTTCCGGCACAGTTCCATAGCGTGCTTCCTGTATAAATCAGGGATTTGTTTACGCTGTTCATCTGTAAGGATAATATCGCAAATAGAACTGGATAGCGCTAATGCCTTAAGAGAGCAGGCAAATGTTTCAAATAATAATTTATCATTTTGATTCATAAAAATAAGATTTAATAATTTAACTAATTAAAATTTCGGTAAAGGTATAAAAAAATAAAATATGGAAATAACGACAAGAATGAAAATACCCAAAAGAGGCTGGCAGCAGGAACTCGCAAAAATGGCAGGCTGCACGGTTCAAACTGTAATCAACGCGCTGCATCACGGAGCGGCAGGCAAAAAAGCCGAAAAGGTTCGGCAACTCTACAAAATTAAATATGGAAATTTATAACACTATAAAAAAAGTAAGAAAATGACAATAAAAGTTTACAAATCGGATTTCAGCTTTTGAGCATTAGAGAAATCCTCATTTTGCGACTTTAGCCATTCTGTGGAACAAAAACGGATGCTTCAATTCACTGTTCGATACTCATTTGGAGTCATACCGACGCGCCTTTTAAACAGCCGACTAAAATATTGCGGGTATTCAAAGCCGAGTTCGTAGGCTATTTCGCTTACAGACTTGTT
>JAISDB010000127.1 GCA_031265155.1 Prevotellaceae bacterium
CATAATTCGAGATGTTAAGATTTTTAGGATTCTTGCCGAGAAGTATCGCAATAGAAGGAAACGATTTGCCCTTAGATTTAATCTGATCGCCGCGTTATATAATAGCAATATCGATTATAAATGATTTCTCGAAGAGGTCTATTGATATAAATTTCGGGAGTACCCTTACCAAAAACAATCAGACTGCCTTTGTTTTCAATTACGCCCGGCATCCTCCTGATAATGTCATCGGCAGCGCCAAGTTCGGAAATAGCAGTATTTTCAACAGTCATTACAAGTGTGTTGTTCTGATAGTAAAAAGCAGGTCTATTACCCTTTACTACCACTTCGTCAAGTGAGACAATATTATTTTTGAGTGTTATTATTCCCAAATCCGGCTGATTGATTGGCTTCTCAATGGTTTCATATCCTATTATACTGATTTTTAAGATATAATTGCTTACAGTAAGGTTGAACAAAAATATTCCTGCACTATCAGTTGTCGTTCCGGCTACAAAAGAAGAATCCGTTTTTTGCAATAAAACAACATTGGCAAATTCGAGAGGTACAGCGTCTTCATCAACAACTTTTCCCGAAATTGTTTGCGCCGGAACTGATATGACAAAACAAAGAAAGATACAACAACCAATTAATCTTGACATATTTTTTCCTGTTATTATTTTCACCTTCTTATAATTTGTTTTTAAGAGTTTACACAGAAAGATAATCATGAACTTGCAATAACATGAAACGTTTTATCTGTCGGCAAAATTATTTCAGTTTGCATGCGTATTATAGTTGCCATCATTCTACATTATTAATATTGCTACAAATTTAGCAATTTTATTTTTTATATATGCAAATATTTTTAATAGAAACTATTGTTAAATATCATCAAATTATAAATACTTACAAATTGAAAATTTATTTATTCTTCTATAAAAATGCCTTTTGCTGTATACGTATGAAATTTATTATATTTTTGCTTACATATTGTCAGCATTTTAAACAAAATAACGTATATATATTATTATAAGCAATATAAATCATAATCAACAACAAAATAAAAGGAAAAGCAAAAGCAAAAATTCAAATTTTAACAAAACAGTAACCTGTTAAAAAATCTTATTCGTATATTTGCAAAAAAAATATACTATGAACAAAGGTTTTATAAGGCTCGCAGCAGCTGTTCCCGGCGTCAGGGTTGGCGACTGTTTTTATAATACAAGGCAAATTGCAAATCAGATAAGGCAGGCAGACGAACAAAAAGTGCAAATCGTCTGTTTTCCCGAATTATCCGTAACAGCATATACCTGCGGCGATTTGTTTCATCAGCGAATACTTATTGACGAAGCCGAAAATGCGCTTGCATCGCTGCTCGCCGAAACGCAAAAAACGGAAATAATCGCAATTATCGGATTGCCCGTGTTGCAAAACAACTGCCTGTACAACGCTGCAGTTGCAATTCAGGGCGGAAATATCCTGTCGGCTGTGCCTAAAACATATCTTCCGAATTATGGTGAATTTTATGAAAAACGCTGGTTTACTTCGGGCGTAAACGCTTCGCCGGTAATCAGTATTTGCGGAAAATCCGTGCCTTTTGGAACACAGATACTTTTGCGCTACGGCGAACTCGTATTCGGAATTGAAATATGCGAAGATCTTTGGGTTACGATTCCGCCAAGCAGTTATCAGGCTCTGTGCGGGGCAAACGTAATTTTTAATCTTTCGGCAAGCAATGAACTGATTGGGAAAAATTCATATCTGAAAGACTTGGTTCGTCAGCAGTCGGCGCGATGCATGGCGACTTATGTGTATGCGTCTGCAGGGGCAGGAGAATCAACGCAGGATATTGTGTTTGCAGGGAATGCTCTTATTGCCGAAAACGGTGAAATGCTTGCGGAATCGAAACGTTTCGATTTTGACGAACAGCTTGTAATAGCCGATGTCGATGTACAGAAGCTTAATGTCGACAGATTAAAACACTGTAGTTTTGCAGATAATGCTGCAAACTTAACAGATAAAAATACAGCGCAAGTTATAGATATTGACATTCCGAAATATCAGCATAAAAAGTTGATGAGAAAAATACAGCCGCTGCCCTTTGTTCCATCCAGAACAGAAGACAGAAACGAACGCTGCGAAGAAATCTTTTCGATACAGACAGGCGGACTTGCAAAACGTATTTTACATACAAACCTGCGCCATCTGGTTGTGGGAATTTCAGGCGGACTTGATTCCACTCTTGCACTGCTTGTATGCATCAAGACTTTCGACAAGCTCGGAATACCGCGCAGGCAAATTACTGGAATTACCATGCCGGGATTCGGAACTACGGAAAGAACATATACAAACGCCGTTAATTTAATGAAATCGCTTGGCGTAACAATGCGCGAAATCAATATTACAAAAGCCTGCGAGCAGCATTTTAAGGATATCGGTCACAATCCCGAAATTCACGATACAACATACGAAAATATTCAAGCCCGCGAACGCACTCAAATTTTAATGGATGTTGCAAATCAGGAAAACGGACTTGTCGCAGGCACGGGCGATTTGTCGGAACTGGCTTTGGGCTGGGCTACTTATAACGGCGATCACATGTCGATGTACGGAATAAATTCAAGCATTCCCAAAACTCTGGTTCGTCATTTGGTTACATGGGCGGCTGAACAGTTCGACGAAAAAACAAAATCAGTCTTGACTGATATTGTTAAAACGCCTGTAAGTCCCGAACTTTTGCCTGCCGACAGCAAGGGAAACATATTACAAAGAACCGAAGATGTGATAGGACCGTACGAATTGCACGATTTCTTCCTGTATTACACGTTGCGTTACGGCTTTCGTCCGTCAAAAATATTTTTTCTGGCGCAACAGGCATTTACAAACATACAAGCCGATGAAATAAAAAAATGGATGAAAGTTTTTTATAGCAGATTTTTTGCACAGCAATTCAAACGCTCATGTTTGCCCGATGGACCAAAAACAGGCTCGGTAAATCTCTCGCCACGCGGCGACTGGCGAATGCCGAGCGATGCATCGGCAGCGCTATGGCTGAAAGAAGCAGAGGAAATGTAAATGAAAACGCATGAACAGCCGCGCCTTGCGAATAAATTGATTATAAACATTGATTTGTTATTTTTGTATTAAAATATAACGACTAATTATCATTCATATCATAAACCCTGTTCACAGAACGACTGTTCAGTCATTCCTGTTTGTGCTGAGCATTCCACAGGCGGCAAGAATGTCTGTTCCGCGTGAAGCGCGAAGAGTAGTCAGGATATTTTTGCCGTTTAAGTATTTTTGAAATTTTTCAATGACTTCATCTTTCGACGGGCGCAAGTCGCTGTCGGGAATTTGATGAAAACGTATAAGATTTATCCGGCAGTTCAAACCATGCAGCAAATTGGCTAATTCTCTGCCATGCCGCACAGTATCGTTTATTCCATCAAGCATTATGTATTCAAAACTCAAACGGCGCTGATGAGAAAAATCATAACTCTTCAATGCTTTAATAATTTCCTTAACGGGATATTTTTTCTGTATGGGCATTAGCTGCAATCGCTCGTCATCAAACGGGCTGTGCAAACTTACAGCCAAATGACATTTACTTTTATTTATAAATTCCTCCATTGCAGGAATAATACCTATTGTCGAAACAGTTATACGTTTGGGCGACCATGCAAAACCATAATCAGATGTTATTATTTCAAGACTTTTAAGTACATTTTCGATATTGTCGAAAGGTTCGCCCATGCCCATATATACAACATTGGTAAGAGTTTCGGAATCGGGAATACTGCAAATCTGGTTTAGAATTTCACCTGACGACAAATTTGATTGAAAACCCTGTCTGCCTGTCATGCAAAATTTGCAAGCCATTTTACAGCCTGCTTGAGATGAAACACAAAGCGTTGTGCGATCAGCTTCGGGAATATAAACCGATTCTATGAAAACCTTTTGCCTGTAACGACTTTCAAAGAGATATTTTTTTGTTCCATCTGTTGATATTTGCTTTTTTTCGGACGGCGAGGTTCCTATATTGAATTCGCTTGAAAGTTTTTTTCGATTTTCGAGCGAAAGATTTGTCATTTCGTCAATTGCTTTCACGCGTTTTTTATACAGCCAATCGGCAATCTGTTTTGCCGTAAAGCGTGGCAGCGACAATCGCAATACGATTTCGTCGAGTTCATTTAATGTTTTTCCGAAAAGAAAATCTTTCATCACACAAAAAAACAAAGTTAATTCAATATCAAATCATCTGTATGATGTTTTTTGCCAGATTTTGCAATGTCCGTATGCCTTCGCCATCCTGTTTCAAATCATCGACAGTCAATCCTCTAATATTGTTCCAGTATGTTGATGATGCAACAGGCATTTGATTAATTGTAAAATACTGGTTCAATCCTTCGAAAGTCATTGATGCGCCTGTACGGCGAGTAGTTACTATTGCAGCTCCGACTTTATGGCTAAAAGATTTGGAGCTTGAATAAAAAGCCTTATCAAGAAATGATTTCATTGTGCCTGTAATTCCTCCGAAATATGTCGGCGAAGCAAGAATCAAAGCATCGGCGGTTTTCATTGTTTCGATCCATGCTTTTTCTTCGGCGGCAGCATGTATGCAAACGGTTTGTTCGTTGTGACATTTCATGCAGGCAATGCAGCCTCTGATATCGTTTTTGCCGATATGAATAATTTCAAAGTTTATATTTTCGTTCTGAAAAATGTCGCCGATGATTGAAAGTGCATAAGCGGTATTGCCGTGTTCATTTGGGCTTCCGTTGAGTGCAACTATTTTTCTACTTTTATTTTTTTTATCTGATTTCATCAATCGACCTGAAATATTTCCCAATATAAATCCTGTTACTGTAAATATTGCTGCTTTTATAAATCTTCGTTTTTCCATTTTGTTTATCTTATAAAATCGGTAACTGTTTTTCATTTTGCTTGGGATTGATATTCTGTTCATGTTTGCTCATTTTCAGCAACCATGCCATATTTTGTGCAAGAATTTGCATTATACGTATTCCTTCTTCATCTTTTGCAGCATCGCCGGGCGCAAGTCCGTGAATGACATTCCAGTAATTAGATGACGGAATCAACATTTCAGAAATATTAAGATAATGATTCAGACTGTTAAAAGTCATACTGCCTCCGGTTCTTCTAACAGCAACTATCGAAGCTCCTGCTTTATGCCTGAACCATCTTCCGTTGACACTGGCAACATAAAACGCACGGTCTAAAAAGCACTTCATTGTACCTGCAATTCCCGAATAATACACGGATGAAGCAAGAATAATTCCGTCTGCATCTTTCATTTTTGCAACTGCATCGTTTAAAATATCATTTGTTATAACGCATTTGCCGTCACGATTTTCATAACATTTATTGCAGGCGAGGCATCCTCGTATGTGCCTGCCTCCAATATCAATAATTTCAAAATCAATTCCTTCTGCGTTAAGAGCGTTTTTTATAACCGACAACGCAAAAAACGTGTTTCCGTTTTTTCTCGGACTTCCCTGTATTGCCACTACTTTCATAGACATCAAAAATTATAAAATGATTAAAATAAATATTCAGGCTTTATAAATTATAATTACGCTTTGTGGAGCATTATCGGAATTTCACCTAATCTCCTGCGCATTTATTTGCCTTTGTTTATATTTGACTTTATTTTTACGGTATAGTTACAACCGCATCCTTTACATTTATAACGTTGCTTCCCTTTTATAATGCCGGATTTTACATTTTTATCATACATTCCGGATAATTCGTATCATTTTTTTGCAAAGATACAAATAAATATTCAATTAGCAATGCCGGATTTTAAGATTGGAATATGCTTTTAATACCAAATTTTCCTTTCAAAAATGGAAGTATTTATTTCAATTCTATTTTTGCATGCCCAAAGTTATTCGAGACAAGGTCGAAGACAGTAAAGAATGGTACCTGTACATGGTATATTCTCCATTTCATGTTGCCTTATTGTTTCCCGGAATTTTTCTGCTGTTTGATTGCCTCTGTCGCCAATAACGAAATTGATGAATCTTTTCTTCCCGTAGCTGTCAACAGCAATCCATATCCAACACCGGTTTTTTTTGATCCAATATACGAATGCATTTCATCAACTTCAACCATTTCTATTTCCTGACTTTCAGTATTAAATTCCTGAATTTCTTTTCCATAGCTGCGAACCCAATTTAAGACAGATACATTGCTTACACCTAAAAATCTCCCTGAGGAACGAAAACTCAAGCCTTCAAAGTATAGATGCAATGCCTGCTTTTTCATGGACTCCGGGCTTTGCCATTGACTTTACTTCAACGGCACAGTTGCAGCCACATCCTTTACATTTATAACGCTGTTTTCCCTTTGATAAAACCGGACTTTACTTTCTTATCAAATATACATTTCGGACAATTCATTTCTTTATTATTTTGTTCGCAATGATACACACACATATATATAATTAGCAATGCTGTATTTTAATTAGGTAGTGCTTTAAAAAGTATGCTGACATAAAAAAATTGCAATCAAGCTAAAAAAAGTATTTTTGTAAAATGAAAATAACAATAACTCTCCATTGTCCCAATTGCCAAAGTATAAAAGTAAAGAAAAACGGTAAAAAAATATCGAAAAAGCAGAATTATTTGTGCAAAGCATGTGGCTGTCAGCTTATTGGCGATCATTCCCTGCATTACAAAGAATATCATTCCGGGTTGACGGGAAAGATCTTATTGATGCCTGTTCGCAGCATAGACATCAGGGATGTTGCTGAAATTGAGAACATCAGCATCAAAAAAGAGATGTCGGTATTGGTGCGCTTCCGGCATATGATCCAGCCCAAACAACCGTATTATGACAATTTGGAAGTAGATGAATTTTGGACTTATGCAGGGAAGAAGAGCAATAAGGTTTGTCTCATCTATGCCTGTGATTAAGGATATTGGCGAAATCGTAGCGTTTGTATTGGGCAAACGGGACATTAAAACAGCCAAAGCGCTGAAACAAAAATTGTTGGATTTTGGCGTAAGCTACAGAAATATTGCCACCGATGATTGGGATAGCTTCGTGGTCGTATTCAAGGGCGAAAAGCGTCTTACAGGGAAGAGATATACCGTTGGAATAGAGTGAAATAATTGCCGGATGAGACATCGTATCCGCAGGGCATTCCGTAAAACCTGATGTTTCTCAAAAAAAGTTGCTGAATCATTTGAAAGCTTGCAATCTCGCTTTATTTTACACTAAATTATTAGGGGTTGTCTAACTCAGCATACCTTTGAAAACACTACCAATTACTTAACTTTGACGCACCAATAGGCAGGTTTTACAAAGACGTTGCATAAGCTACTTGAATCTACGTGCGTTGAAAAAAATAAAAAAAAAATTTGTAATTAAAAAAAATGTTATAAATTTGCAGTTCTAAAAGGCGGAAATAGCTCAGTTGGTAGAGCATAACCTTGCCAAGGTTAGGGTCGCGAGTTCGAGTCTCGTTTTCCGCTCTAATCCCGAATAAAATCGGGATTTTCTGTTCTTTGCCTTGGTGGTGGAATTGGTAGACACGCGGGACTTAAAATCCCGTGAGCAGTGATGCTTGTGCGGGTTCAAGTCCCGCCCGAGGTACAAAAGAGGACTTTTCGGTATTTTTGAAGGAAAGTTCTCTTTTGTTTTTTCATAATTCATTGAAAATATGTAGTTTACAACAAGGAGCCGATTGACATAAACAGATTAATAAGGCAGCATATTCATAAAAAGCAAGCGCTTAATAAATATACAAATGAAAATATTTAAAACTTCCCGTGCAAAATAACGGAAAATACAGGAAAAACTTAACTTTGACACGTCAAGAAAAATTTTCTTTAACAGGTAAAACAAAAAAATTGCATTTACCATTTGAATTTGCGTTATGTTTATATAATGTTTTTTAAAGTTTTTTTTCTGAAATTTTTAAGTAACTTTGCCGAATGTTTTGGAGAGGTTTAATGAAAATATGTTTGTTACTTATATTTGCTGTCGCATGTTGCTTTTCTGTTGCGGCTCAGGATGATGTTTCATCCGAGTTGCATGGTAACATATACTCGCAAATGCTGAAGCAGGCGAGACAGTTGCATCGCGAATACCGTTTTGCCGAAGCTATTGATATTTGCGAAAACATAGTAAATTCGCATACGTCGGATTCTGATATTTTGGATTCGGCGCGGCTTCAGATTATTGTTAGCGAAAATTCGCGCAATCTTGTCAATTATATATTCGAACCCAAAATTGCAGGAAAACGAAAAATTGAAATCAACAGTTTCATAAGTATTTACGACAGTTTGAAAAACGGGTATTTTGCGCCTGTTTCCGGATCAATGCTGATGGATGCCGATAAAGGCAACGAACACAGTTTGCCTGTGACTTTTTATCCCAACTCAAACAGTAAAAATGCGAATGTGATTTATTTTTCAAGTTACGGCAGAGATGGAAAAACAGGTCTGGATATTTACAAAATCAATCGCATCGATGATACGGTATGGAGCGAACCCGAACTGCTTGAAGCAACTGTAAATACTCAATTTGATGAAATATATCCCTACCTTGCCGAAGATGGAAAAACGCTTTATTTTGCATCAAATGGACATTACGGAATGGGAGGTTTTGATTTATTCAAATGTACTTTTGATGAAAAAAAAGGAACTTGGATGCAAGCCGAAAATTTAGGATTTCCATTTTCCTCGCCTTACGATGAATTTTTATATATTCCCGATAATAATAATGAATTCGCCTGTTTAAGTTCAACGCGTAATTGCGATGAGGACGATATTTTTGTGTATAAAACCGAAGTGGCGATAAATCCGAAATACAAATCGGTTGCCGATCATGAAGAGTTGCAGCAAATAGCAATTCTTGATGTTGCTGTAGAAAATACCGAAGAAGATGAACACGTGGAAATCAACATAGAAGGATTGAAAAATAATGAGGTTTACATTCAACTTCTAAAAGCTGCTCGATATTACAACGGCAAATTCAACTGTACTCAAAAATCTCTTGACAGTCTGCGCGATAAGATATCAGATATTGACAATAGCGAGCGCCAAGATCTCGAAAATCAAATACTGAACAGAGAAAACGAACTGTTTGACATGCAGTCTGTTGTCAGCCAGTTGTCAATATATATAAGTCAATCGGAATTTGACTTTATAACCAAAGGAATACAGCCGACATTAAACGATGGTTTGAAATCAGTTGTAAATTTTGACATTCCGATAAAAAAGGAAATAAAAGTCAATATCGAAGTCTTTGGAAAACAAACCTACGGTAATCTGCAATCGGCGCCCGATATAAAAATACAATCCTGTCAACCTTCCGAACAGGACATGTTTCGCTTCACTGTGAACGGAAAAATTATTGTAGAGCATGATTACATATTGCCTGATGACTTGGTTTACAGAATACAAATTATTTCAGTACCGGTTGATAAAAAAATTGAACAGGAATTTTTTAAAAACTGCAGTCCTATCACTACCGAAGTATATAAAAACGTGCGAAGATATTATGCAGGACTGTTCAGAAAACAAACAGATGCGGAAATGGCAATGGCGCAATTGAAAACATTAGGATTTAAGGATATTTTTATTTCGGCATGGAACAATAAAAAAGCGATAACCTTGCGCGAAGCTAAAAATATGGAATCAAAACAAAAACTTACTACAGCCAAAACAAGCCCTGAAACAGTTGTCGGCATTAATAAAATTTACAGAATAACAGTTGGTCCGATTAATGAACAAAAGTCTGTAATAGAACTGATTAACAAATATGCAGATGGAAAAGACATATCAAAAAAAATTAATTCCGACAATAAAATTGTTTACAGTATCGGAAATTTTACTACCTTTGAGCAGGCTGTTGATTTATGCGACAGGCTTGTTGCTAACAAAATCACAGACGTAAACGTTAATGAATTAACAATAAACAATTAAATAAAATGGCAACGATTGTAGTACTTATTATTTTGGGAATTTTGCTTTTAATTGCAGAAGTTGTAATTTTGCCCGGATTTGGTTTTGCAGGCATTGCAGGAGGCGCTTCCATTATTACGGGAATTATTCTTGCTTACGGCAATAGTGCGGCAACAGGGCACTTTACCGCTTTGGGAACAGTAATACTGTGTTTTATTGCAATATATTTTTCGTTGCGGGCAAAAACATGGCAGCGATTGTCGCTGAACAAAAGCATCGACAGTGCGGTAGATGTTTCTCCAGCTCATAAAAACATACAAATAGGCGACGAAGGCATTGCCATTACACGCTTGTCGCCCATGGGCAAAGTACGTATAAAAAATATTGATCTGGAAGCGAGAAGCCTGTTAGGATTTATTGAACATGATGCAAGAATTGTTGTACTTAAATTTGAAGACTCTAAAGTGATTGTCAAGAAAATTGAAAATTAAATATATTATAAACAAAAAGTAAAAATTATCAAAATTATGGATGCAAGTTTACAATTTACATTAATCTGGATTGGCGTTGCAATTATAGGAATATGGCTGATTGCATATTTTGTGCCGGTAGGATTATGGTTTCAGGCAATGCTTTCGGGCGTGCGTGTTTCATTAATACAACTCGTATTGATGCGCTGGCGAAAAGTATCGCCTCAGACAATAGTTCGTTCAATGATTACGGGAACAAAAGCAGGACTTAAACTCGATGCAAATTTGCTCGAGGCTCATTATCTTGCAAAGGGAGATGTTCCAAAAGTAGTCAATGCTCTTATTTCAGCCGACAAGGCAAATATTTCTTTAGACTTCAAAATGGCTGCCGCCATTGATTTGGCAGGACGCGATGTTTTTGAAGCGGTGCAAATGTCGGTAAATCCCAAAGTTATCAATACGCCGCCTGTTACGGCAATGGCAAAAGATGGTATTCAGCTTATTACCAAAGCGCGGGTAACTGTTCGCGCAAACATAAAGCAGCTGGTTGGCGGAGCCGGCGAAGATACGGTATTGGCGCGTGTCGGCGAAGGAATAGTTTCGTCGATAGGTTCATCTCTGTCTCACAAAGCCGTATTGGAAAATCCCGATTCAATATCAAAAGTTGTACTTGCCAAAGGTTTGGACGCAGGAACAGCATTTGAAATATTGTCTATTGATATTGCCGATATTGATATAGGACGTAACATCGGCGCGGTTTTGCAAATGGATCAGGCTAATGCCGACAAAAACATAGCACAGGCAAAAGCCGAAGAAAAACGCGCAATGGCAGTAGCCATAGAACAGGAAATGAAAGCCAAAGCTCAGGAAGCACGCGCAAAAGTTATTGAAGCCGAAGCGCAAATTCCACTGGCAATGGCGGAAGCGTTCAGAAGCGGAAATCTTGGGATTATGGACTATTATAAAATGAAAAATATTCAGGCGGACACTGATATGCGCGATAATATAGCAAAGCCAAAAACAAAATAATTATACATAAAAGTTAATAATATTAAAAAACTTTTGTATCTTTGTCGCCCAAATCGAAATATATGTAATATTACAATAAATAAAAAGGTTTTCAGGTGAGGTGGGTGAGTGGCTGAAACCAACCGTTTGCTAAACTGTCGTACTCGAAAGGGTACCGGGGGTTCGAATCCCCCCCTCACCGCAAAGAATATTGATAATCAATGTGTTATTGATATATACACACAAAAAGAGGCTGCGTCAGGAGTAAGAAAGCCTCTTTTTTCTTTTTAGTTGCATTTAATATTTGAATTTGAGATGCGGTGAAAGGAGTGCTTACATATAAATTTCGGTGTAATGTTCAAAAATGAGAATAATAAGCAGTAGTGTCTTTGGCATTGTGCCAAAGACACTACTGCTTATTTGTTCAAATAATAGTCAATAAAGGCTTTTCGGGTTCATCACCTGCAAAAGCCTGTGTTGAGGCATAGAGCTTTGCTAACCGGAATAGAAAAAAAGGTATATCAAGAACACCCCTGAGTTCTGCTCTGAACGATTTGATTTTTGAGTTGAAAGATTCCGCCGACGCATTAGAGGATCGGTTAATATAAATATTGGTTCAAGATTAGTTAAGTAATTATTATATTTGCTTAACTAATTGATGAACAATGAGTAATAAATATTTTTTTCGTACCAGAATTTCTATTGCCATCGCTTTTATCTATACTTATTTTTTAACTGCTGATTCGCATTAGTAATGAACGACTATACAAAAACAGCGGACATGCTTTCAATAGTCATCCGCTGTTTTGTTACTGTCATACGGGATTAATAGCGATTTCTACTATATCCGCCGTTGCCTCGATTAAATCCTCCATTGCTTTTCCTTGGCGATTTGGGACGGGCAACATTAACATTGATTGTTTTACCTTCGAATTCAGTTTCATTCAATTCGTCAATAGCTTTCTGACCTTCCTCATCATTTGGCATTTCGACAAAACCGAATCCGCGCGAGCGTCCTGTTTCCCTGTCTGTGATAACGTTAGCGGATGTTACTTCTCCGTATTCCGCGAATAATTGCTGTAAGCCATCTGCATCTGTGCTGTAGCTTAAATTTGAAACATAAATGTTCATTTTTTTTACTGTTTTTTAATATAAATAATTATTTTGTTTTATTTTATAAGAACGACTTTTACGGCATTCATGCCTCTTTCGCCACGTTCCAATTCAAATGTAACCATATTTCCTTCGACAATGTTTGTCGGAGCATTACTGATATGAAAAAAATATTTTTCCGTGCCTGAAAGATTTTTGATAAAGCCATAGCCTTTATCCCTGTTAAAATATTCCACACGACCATTCAATACTGTTTCTTCCACGTCTTCTTTCTTGGGAATGGAAACAGCTATGTTGTCCATATCCACTTCCTGTTTTTTGTCGGGATCGGGCGGTGTATCTATTATTACTCCGTTTTCATCCACGTACGCAATCATATCTTCAAACGATTTGCTGCCACCGGCTTTGCGCTCTTCCTTGCGCTGCTGCTTTTCCTTTCGTTTCTGCTCTTTTCTCTTTTCCAGTTCTTTTTTATTAAATGAATTTGCCATCAATATCTGTTTTATGTTATTTATTTTTAAGCTGTTAATACGGTATTCAGTTTTTGCCCCGTCAATTTCTGAATATCCTTTATCATCATTCGCTCGTCATGAGAACAGAATGTGAGAGCCGTTCCGCTGTTTCCGGCGCGCCCCGTGCGACCTATGCGGTGAACGTAAGTTTCTGCCATATCCGGTAAATCATAGTTAATGACCATTTCCAGATTGGCGATGTCGAGACCTCTTGCGGCAATGTCGGTTGCTATAATTACGCGCGTTTTTCCCGACTTGAAATTGGTAAGAGCGCGTTGCCTTGCACCCTGTGCCTTATTCCCATGAATAGCTTCGCATCCGATTCCTTTTTTATTCAAAATTCTTGCGATTTTATCCGCGCCGTGTTTTGTACGCGAAAAAACAAGCACCGATTTATCCTGTTCTTTTTTCAAAATTGTAATCAGCAGATCCTTTTTTTGTGGTTTTTCAACAAAATATAAACACTGTTCTATAGTTTCTACCGCCGACGAAACAGGCGTAACTTCAACTTTGACGGGATTATACAGGATAGATTTTGAAAGTTCTGCTATTGCCAAAGGCATCGTTGCCGAGAAGAACAGCGTTTGCTTGCGTTTTGGCAGCATAGGCAACAGACGCTTAATATCGTGTATAAAACCCATATCAAGCATTCGGTCGGCTTCATCAAGAATAAAATGACGAATACTGTTGAGCGTGACATATTTTTGCGCTATCAGGTCAAGTAAACGTCCGGGAGTAGCTATAAGTATATCGACTCCTTTTTTCAGCCTGTCAGTTTGAGACTGCTGATTTACACCTCCGAAAATCACGGTATGTCGCAAATCCGTGTACTTTGCATAATCCTTGAAACACTCGTCGATCTGTATCGCCAGTTCGCGTGTAGGAGTCAATATCAATGCCTTGATATCTCGCCTTTGTCCCTGAACCTGCAGCCTGTTGAGTTTTTGAATAACAGGTATGGCAAAGGCTGCGGTTTTACCTGTTCCCGTCTGGGCTATTCCCAGCAAATCCCGACCGCTGATGGCGACCGGTATAGCCTGTTCCTGAATAGGAGTTGGCGTTTCGTATTTTTTGTTTACAAGAGCTTTTAATATCGGCTCCGAAATATTTAATTCTTTAAATGTCATGAATTTTGTTTGTTATTATTTTTTCGAGCTGTTTCAAACTCGTCTTTAAGTTTGGCAATCACTTCCTTAACGCTACTGATTTTATCGGCAAGGTATGCGTTCGCTCCTGCAAAAGCGTATCCCTTGTCCATATTTCCCATGAATGCATTATAAAGCGCCTTGATAATACAGTAAGGACTTTTAGTGTAATCGCAGGTTTTGATGCAGCGATACGGACAGCCTTTCGGCTTTTCGTTGCCTTCGTTCACGCTACGGATAAATTTTCCATTAAAAGCGCGTCCGGGCATTCCGACAGGGCTTTGAATAATCATCATATCTTTTTGTGAAGAGTTGATATATACCTGTTTAAAAACAGGCGATGCATCACATTCGTCGGTCGTTACAAAAATGCTGCCCATCTGTACTCCTGTTGCTCCAAGCCTGATAAAACGCAAAATATCTTCGCCCGTTGAAATTCCTCCGGCTGCAATGACCGGAATCTTTTTTTTATCGCTGTACAGAGATACGGCTGCAACTACTTCCGGTATCAAATGTTCAAGCGAATGGCTTTCATCTTCAATCTGTTCTCTTTTGAAGCCTAAATGTCCTCCCGCTTTAGGACCTTCTACAACAATCGCGTCAGGAAGATAATTGTAATTAGTCTGCCATTTATCGCAGATTATTTTAGCTGCACGAGCCGAAGAAACAATCGGAACCAAAAGCGTCTTGCTTTCGGCAGTGAGAAACGAAGGCAAATCCAGAGGCAAGCCGGCTCCCGAAAATATAACATCCGCTTTTTCCGTTATTGCCGTGCGAACCATATCTGCAAAATTCGACAAGGCAACCATTATATTCACCCCGATGATACCTTTGGTCTTTTCACGTGCTTTGCGAAGTTCTTCTTTAAGTCCCCAGATGCAATTTTTCAGATAATTGCCTGAATACTGTTTATACAGCAATCCCAATCCGGCAGTCGATATAACGCCTATTCCGCCTTCGTTGGCAACTGCTGCAGCCAAACCCGAGAGCGAAATCCCTACACCCATGCCGCCTTGAATAATCGGCAGACAAATTTCTTTATTTCCTATAAAAAATGATCTCATAATTTCCAAAAAGTGTGTCTCGACACTGTTATTGCACATTCTCGCGACAGTTAATACTAACAAGAAAAGTTGATTTTGAGGTCGATTTTGACGATGGAAAGATCCGCCAAACGGAAGCGGAGCGAAGCATTACAAGAAAGATTCAAATAAACTCTATTTGTTCGAGCCGCGAAGGTATGAAAATAAATTGAGAAACTGTTTTAATTTTGATTTATTAACATTTCGCAGTTTATTAAAGTATTAAATGCAACTTTCATATTTTGCAAAATATAAAGTAACATTCGGCGTTTGAAACTGCTTTTTATCCTGAAAACATTATGCAATTTTTGTTATCATTAAAAAAATTACTACTTTCGCAGTCTTAATTGCGTAGAAGTATTTTCTGCGTTTTGTAATAAAAATGTAATGCTATGGATGTTAACAACACAAACTCTGTTCAAGATGAACAATTCGATAATGTAAAAAACAATATCGAAATTACTGTTGAGGTTGCGGAAACGACAATCGAAACTGTGAATGAAAACGAATCGGAAAAATCATTTGATGAAGTTGAAACCGAAACAGATGATATTTCGATTCAGGCATCGGAAAATGAAAGTATTGATTCTTTAAATGAAGAAACTCCGGTTGCTGCAGAACCTGAAAAGTTGACCGATGAAACTGAAACAGATAAAATTTCAGTTCAAATATCGGAAAATGAAGGTATTGATTCTTTAAATGAAGAAACTCCGGTTGCTACAGAACCTGAAAAATTGACCGGTGAAACTGAAACAGATGAAATTTCGGTTCAGGCATCGGAAAATGAAAGTATTGATTATTCAAGTGAAGAAACTCCGGTTGCTGGAGAAACTGAAAAATTGATAACTGAAACAGATGAAATTATTGATTTTTCAAGTGAAGAAGCTTTAATTGCCGCCGAATCTGAAGAATTTGATTTGGAAAATGATGGAGAAATTGACAGTGAAGAAGATACAGAAATTTCTTCCGATTTTTCCAATATGAATAAAACAGAACTGATTGGCGCTTTCAGAACAATACTGGAAACTCAGCCTGTTGAAAAAATACGCAAGGATGTAGATGCTGTCAAAACTTCATTTTATAAAATATTGCGTCAGGAACAGGATGCATATAAGCAGGAATATGTTTCAAGAGGCAATGATATAGAAAGTTATGTCGCTCCGATTGACAAAGACGAAATAGAATTTAAATCATTATTCAATTCGTATAAAATCAAACGCAGCGCATATCTCAGAAATCTCGAAAACAGTAAAGAAGAAAATTATATAATAAAATTAAAGCTGATTGACGAGTTGAAAGAACTTGTTGGCAGAAAAGAAAATATAAACCGTACATTTCAGGAATTTAAGGAACTTCAGAAAAAATGGCGTGAAACAGGACCAATTCCGCAAACATATATGAAAGATTTGTGGGATACGTACAATCATCATATCGAAAATTTTTATGATTATCTGAAAATAAATCAACAGCTTCGCGATATGGACTTCAAAAGAAATCTTGAAGCTAAAATACAGTTATGCGAAAAAGCCGAAGAACTTTTGCTTGAGCCGTCGGTAGTAAATGCTTTCCGAAAACTTCAAAAGTATCACGAACAGTGGCGCGAAACAGGACCTGTGGCAAACGAACTGAAAGAACAGATATGGGAACGGTTCAAAGAAGCAACGGCAAAAATAAACAGAAAGCATCAGGAATATTTTGAACAGCAAAAAGATGCGCATGAGCAAAACCTGAAAGCAAAAATAATACTTTGTGAAAAAATAGAAGAATTGATCGCCGGCGAAAATAAGGCAAATAAAGAATGGAACAAAGCATCGAAAACATTGGTAGAAATGCAGAAGGCGTGGAAATCAATAGGATTTGCATCGAAAAAGGATAATGCCAAAATTTATTTGCGTTTCAGAAAGGCATGCGATGAATTTTTTACCGGAAAACGTAAATTTTACAGCGAATTCAAAAAGTCAATGGATGACAATCTCCGTCTCAAGCTTGAACTGTGCGAACGGGCGGAAGCTCTTTCAAAAAACACCGACTGGAAGAAAACTACAGATCAGTTTGTGAAACTGCAGAAGGAATGGAGAGAAATAGGAATTGTTCCGCGAAAAGTTTCTGCCGAAGTGTGGAAACGGTTTCGTTCCGCATGCGATGCTTTTTTCAACAATCGCAACAGTACACAGCGCGAACAGGATTCTCGCTTCGATGAAAATCTGAAAGCAAAAGAAGCAATTATAAATGAAATAAAAGGATATAAAGCCAATGAAAATGTTGTGAAAAATCTTGATGCGATTAAGGATTTTCAACGTCGCTGGGCGGCTATTGGCTATGTTCCTATAAAGGAAAAATCACGCGTGCAAAGCGAATATCGCAATGCTCTTGATAACCTGTTCAAAGTGTTGAATATAAGCGACAAAGACAGAAAAATGGTCAAATTCAAAACTCGTTTGGAAAGCGCTCAGGCAAACAAAGGACAAATAAAAACTCTGCGCAACGAAAGAGACAAACTGCTTTTACAAATTCGCCAAATAGAGGCGGATATTGCGCTTTGGGAAAATAACATTGGATTTTTTGCAAAATCAAAAAATGCAGATACCGTTGTATCCGAAGTGCGCCGCAAAATAGAGAAAGGCAGGGAAGAAGTTATAATTCTTGAAGAAAAAATAAAACTGCTCGACCAGACGATATAAAGGCAGTGAAATATCGGCAAAATCGGGTAACGGCAAACGGGTAAAGATGATTATTCAGATGAGATGGAAACAGGTACAAAATATATTTTCGTTACAGGCGGCGTAGTATCTTCCTTAGGCAAAGGGATTGTTGCGGCGTCATTAGGCAAACTCTTACAGGCGAGAGGTTTCAGGGTAACTATCCAAAAGCTGGATCCTTATATCAATATTGATCCGGGAACGCTGAATCCCTACGAACACGGCGAATGTTACGTAACTGTCGACGGTCATGAAACCGACCTGGATTTGGGACATTACGAGCGTTTCCTGAATATTCAGACCACCAAAGTAAATAATGTTACAACCGGCCGCATTTACCAAAATGTGATTGACCGTGAACGAAAAGGCGATTTTCTGGGCAAAACCGTTCAGGTAGTGCCTCATATCACCGACGAAATCAAACGCAATATCAGGGTGCTGGAAAATACCGGTGAATACGATTTTATCATCACGGAAATCGGCGGAACGGTCGGCGATATCGAATCTTTACCTTATATAGAAAGCGTTCGCCAGCTGCGCTGGGAATTGGGAAAGAACTGCCTGTGCGTGCATTTGACTTATGTTCCGTATATCTCGGCAGCCAAAGAAGTAAAAACGAAGCCTACCCAACATTCGGTTAAAACGCTTCAGGAGCAGGGAATCCAGCCGAATATACTGGTACTCCGGACAGAAAAAAAATTATCGGAAAATATTTGTCATAAAGTAGCTTTGTTCTGCAATGTAGACAAAGATGCGGTCATTCAATCGTATGACGTACCCAGCATTTACGAAGTGCCTCTGGTATTGGCGCAACAGAAAATGGATGAGATTGTACTCCAAAAGATGGGAATGACGAATGAAAGTAAATTGAAGTTAGACAAATGGAAAGATTTCCTGAACAATATGAAAACCGCCGAAAAAACAGTTACAATCGGCTTGGTAGGAAAATACGTCGAGCTTCCCGACGCTTATAAGTCGATTACCGAATCCTTGTTGCAGGCGGCAACTTATCATCATCGGAAATTGAATCTGGAATTAATTCATTCCGAGAAAATTACTGAAAATAACGTCGACGATTTACTTCACAGCACTGATGGTATTCTGGTCGCTCCGGGCTTCGGTCAGCGGGGCATAGAAGGCAAATGCATCGCGATCAAATATGCCCGCGAACACGACAAACCGACTTTCGGCGTGTGTTTGGGAATGCAATGCATGGTTATCGAATTTGCCCGCAATGTACTGGGATTAAAAAACGCCAATTCTACCGAAATGGATATTTCTACACCCTGCAAAGTAATTGATTTGATGGAAGAACAGAAAAACCTGACTGTGATGGGCGGCTCCATGCGTCTTGGCGCTTATGTTTGCCGGCTTGAAAAAGATTCGATGGCTTACAGGGCTTATGCTAACGAACTTATCCTTGAACGTCATCGCCATCGCTACGAATTCAACAATAAATTCAAAGCGCAGTTTGAAGCAAACGGCATGAAATGCACCGGTATTAATCCGGAAACCGGACTGGTTGAGGTTGTGGAGATTCCGGCTCTGAAATGGTATATTGGTACGCAGTATCATCCGGAGTATAATTCTACGGTGTTGAATCCCAATCCTCTGTTTATGAGTTTTATTGGAGCAGCGACGGGAGAGGAGAACTAAGAGTACGAAGGTAATAAGGAAACGGTATGCACAGCCTTGTCGATTTATACAAACGGATAAGAACACGGAACAGTATTCTCAAAGATTACCGGTCGAAATATGCTTTTGTCGGAATCGGCAATCACAGTCTACACAATTTATATCCGGTGATCGACTTCCTGCATGTCCCGCTGAAATATATTGCGAGTAAAAGTTCGGTCAGCAAGGATTTGATTAACCGGAGTTTTCCTTCGATAACAGGAACAAACGATTACGACGAAGTCCTGAATGATCCCGAAATAAACGGTATTTTTATCTGTGCCGCGCCGTCCGCCCATTACGAGCTGACAAAAAAAGCCTTAGCGGCAAATAAAAATGTATTTACCGAAAAGCCTGTTTGCCTGTCATCTCGGGAGTTGAAGGATTTGATTGACACGTTGAAAAATTCAAGTGCCGCATGCCTCGTTGGAATGCAAAAACGGTTTTCGACGCCTACTTCCCTGTTAAGGAAGAAATTAAAAAAACAGCATATCATATCTTATTCCTACCGTTTTCGAGTTGGCGCTTATCCCGAAGGCGATGTTTTTTGGGATATATTCATTCATCCGGTCGATTATGTTCTGTTCCTGTTTGGAAATGCGGAAGTCGTTTCGGCGCTCAAAACTCGGCAGGACGACGGACGGCAATCCGTGATGCTGCAGTTGCGTCATACGGGAAACGTTGTCGGCGCTGTTGAAATTTCTACTCAGTACGCCTGGTCGCAATCCGGTGAAGAATTGAGCATCAATACGGAAGAAGGAATGTTTGAAATGAAAAATCATCAGGTATTGACTTATTCGCCCAAGCCGCAAACGATTCTGTCCATGCCCGTTGAAAAAGTATTTCCGCAAACGCCGGAAACGCAGTATTTGTTTAACGGTAATAACTTTTTACCCGTATTTCAAAACAATCAACTTGTATCGCAAGGGTATTTCGGCGAAATACAATCGTTTATAAATATTTGTGAAAACAGGAATCCCCGAAATATCTCATCTTTGGAATCATTAAAAACTACTTATGAAATACTGGAAACTATCCGTAAATAACACCAGCAAGCATGTATAACGTAAAAAATTATCTACAAAGAGGATTATTGTATGCCAACAACCTGTTTTTTCCTTCCCGAAAGAAACTGTCGACGTTGATGCTGTACACCAAAACCCGTCAATAAACCGCTTGCGGTTTTCTTTCGATATGCCGTTATGATTTCACAAACTGTTTTTCAAAGCCGTAAAGGTTCCTTCCGGAGCGTTATTCATATGTGGCATTCCATTAACTTTTTCAAAACAAACAGATATTGCAAATTCCTTTTGATACTCAAACAGGCTCTTCGCAGTTTTTTATGTGTAAAATGACTTTTGCCTGTCAGCGCATCTTTTGTGCGTTCTTTCAAATATAATGCGTATATTTGCACATGGGTTTGTGAATGAACTTACATTTTGATATAAACAGACATGCAATTACCAAATATCGGTTTCAGTATTTTGTTTATTCATCAAAAAGTGCAAACTTTGCATTACCATAAAATGTGCTTGTGAAATATTCGACGGGGTTCATAGAATATATTCGGCGTTTGCCTTTTGTGAGGCTGCTTGTTCCGTTGTTGGGCGGTATTGTTGCCGAAGAGTTGGTATTTCGACAAAAGGTTAATCTTTTGCCGGTTCTTGTTATTTTTTCCTTCTGTTTCACTGTAATGTTTTTTGTGCGCATTGGAAAGTCGTACGGCTATCGATGGCTGTGGGGCGTTTTGATATTTTGCAATTTGTTTTTGTTTGGCGCCGAAATAATGAAAAACCGCTGTCGGCAAACAACGCTAATGTCAGGCAAACAAACATTTTTCAGAAGCGTAATTATAGAAAAACCCGATGCAGATGCCCGGTTTACCAAGCTTACGCTTAAAATAACGGCATACCGTGACAGTGCGAAGAACTGGATTGCCGTTGACGAAAAGGCAATGGCTTATTTACCTGCAGATGGCATTTCAAACACGCTGAAACTCGGCGATGTTTTGATGCTGAATACAACTTTTTCTGCAAATTCATCGCCCGGAAATCCCGAAGAATTTAATTATTCATATTACCTTGCCCGACGAAATTTTTTTGCATCGACATTTGTAACGGCAAACAACTACAAAAAAACCGGACACGAAAATCTGTGGTTCCGCAAGGCAATTTTGAATATCCAGACGGCAATGTTCGACTGTTTTTCAAAAACAGGCATCGAAGGCGACAACTTTGCCGTGCTTCGCGCTTTGATTATTGGCGATAAGGATTTGCTGAGCGACGAAATTGTCAGCGCATACAGCGTGGCGGGCGCAATGCACGTACTTGCTGTGAGCGGATTGCACGTAGGGCTGGTTTATTCGGTTTTGTTTTTTCTGCTGAGTATTGTAAATAAACGCAGATTTGGAAAATTTATCCGAATCGGGCTGGTTTTTTTCGGAATCTGGCTGTACGCCGCTCTTGCCGCGTTTTCGCCTTCGGTTTGCCGCGCTTGTGTAATGTTTTCGTTTGTGCTGTTTGGCGATTTATTCGGCAAAAAGGTAAACATCTATAATTCGCTGGCTGCATCGGCATTTTTCCTGTCGCTCGTAAATCCCTACAATATTTTTGAAGTAGGTTTTCAACTGTCGTACTGTTCTGTTATTGCAATAGTTTATTTTCAGCCATTAATATACAAAACGATTTACATACGCAATAAAATTCTCAAATACATTTTTGCTCTCGCTGCAGTTTCGATAGCCGCACAAATAGGAACCTTGCCGATAACAATTTTTTATTTTCACACCTTTCCAAATTATTTTCTTATTACAAACGTTTTAATAATTCCTCTCGTTACGGTTATAATGTTTACCGTAGCAGCAACCCTTATAGTGTCGTGGGTTCCGCTGGTTGGAATATTAACGGGAAAATTTCTTGACATATCCGTTTCGATTGCAAACAGTATTACAAAAAATATTGAAATGCTGCCGTACTCGCTTTCCGAAAATATTTATATGGACATCTCACAGGTTTGTATTCTTATTGCCGCCTTTATTTTTTTAGCATTTAACATTGCATTTGGAAACAAAAAGGCATTAATTGCCGTATTTTGCTGTTTTGTAATATTTTGCGGTATGATTTCTCTTCATGAAATCGAGCGTCAAAACCGGCTGCAAATGACAGTTTACAACACCAAAGGTTCATCGTTCATAAGTTTTGTTGAAGGACAAAATTCGATAAACATACGCGACCGCGAAAATATAATCAATAATTTTGCTTTCAACACAAAAAACCATTTCGTAAGACTTGGCATAAAAAACACAAAAACGATAGCAATTTCCAATGATATTAAAACATCCGGCATCATAAAATCATACAAAAACATAATACTGTTTGGTAATAAATCCATAAAAATTGCAACTGGCAACGATATTTCTCCATCATCAAAGCCTTTGAAAATTGATTTTTTGATTGTGAATAAATATTTGGGAAACAACATTCAGCAGCTTTTAAATAATTATCATCCGAAAATATTAATAATAGATTCGTCGATACCGGCAAGGCAAGCCGGACGCTGGATAACCGAAGCCGAAAAGCGAAACATAAGTCATCACTATGTTGGCAGCAAAGGAGCATTTATATGGACGAGGCAGAAGAATTAAATTTACGACTGTGTGAGCCCACCTGCTTGACGCTCTCTTAATTTTTCTGCATGTTGACTATTTGAAAAATTTACTGACATGCGAGAACAGAAGTTGATTGGTAAATAAAAACGGCATAGACTTCGCAGTCGGGGAACCCGCTTGGCAAAGACGGCGTTAAAACAGTATTTTTTAAAAATATGAATAGAACGGATTTTGTATCGTCCTGCCATAAGTTAACACAAAAAACAGAAAAAATTAATACAAACCTATCAATTTCTGTTAGGACGTGACAGACAAGAGTGTTTTTTGAAGCATGATATCATCTATAAAAACATTTTATCTGCCTTTTTTATAATAAATATGGTTCAAGATAAATTTAATATTTGATTATCTTTGTAAGTTATTTAGGATCAATGAAAAACAAATACATTTACGACACGCACATTTCCGAGCGCAAAACTCGCGAAATAATTAAGTATTTTAGCCACGATATTGAGGCTAAAAAAGCGTCGGAATTAACAGGCGTATTTCGCCCAACTGTCAACAGACTATACGGTACGTTTCGGGAGCGTATTGCCGAAAT
>JAISDB010000182.1 GCA_031265155.1 Prevotellaceae bacterium
AATAAAAATGACATGGAAAGTGATAATCCAAAAGTATATGGAAATTATGATCCGGATGATTTAACGCAAGACTGGTTTATAGACTCAGAAACAACAGACAATTTTTTATTATCAATGGCATATTGGAACGGTGTTTTAGAAGGATTAGATTTTTCGGCAAATTATTCAAACGATAGTGGAATTGAAAGTAACATAATAAGAAACATAGAAAATAATTTTGTTGAAATTAAGGGAATAACGAATCAACAATTACGTTTTTTTACAGACAAGGATATAGAAATTATAGCATTAACATTTGATATAAAAAATAATTATAATGGAATATACATTGGAACAAATAATGAAGAAGCGTATAAAAATATACTGGAAAAAATAAATATAGAATGGGATTATAGATCGGATAAAGATAATGAATAAAAAATAATAGTGTACGCCCCAACTGCACATAACAGGACTGTATGCGCTTCGGGACAGGCAGGGCGGGTATAAAATAAAAACATGGAGATAAGTGTTTCTCAAATTCCGAATCTTACAGAAAAATGAGATTTTTTAGATTAAGTTATTTCAAAAGTATTATTTGTTTAGTATATTTGCACGATTTTTTAATCATTTTTTAAAAATAATAAATTAAATGTTAACTATCAAGCAATTAAGGGATAATCCCTCATATATTATTGAACGATTGAATGTTAAAGGATTTGACGCCAGACATATTATCGACGAAATTATAAAATTGGACGATGAAAGAAAGGCAATTCAAACAAAACTTGATGCAAATCTTGCCGAACAGAATAAAATCGCAAAGGAAATAGGAATATTATATAAAGAAGGCAAACAGGCGGAAGCAAATTCGGCAAAACAGCAAAGTATTGAACTTAAAGAAATTTCAAGCAAAATGCAGGATGAACAGATTGAAGCAGAAAAACTTCTTTCCGAAAAAATAGTTTTGCTGCCGAATATTCCTCACACGTCTGTTCCCGATGGCAAAACTTCAAATGACAATGTTGAAGTACGGCGCGGCGGAATAATTACCGAACTGCACAATGCCTTACCTCACTGGGAACTTGCAAAAAAATATGATATTATTGATTTTGAACTCGGAGTAAAACTCACAGGAGCCGGATTTCCCGTATATAAAGGCAAAGGAGCGCGTTTGCAGCGCGCATTGATTTCGATGTTTCTTGATATAAACACAGCAGCCGGATATCTGGAAATAGAACCGCCTGTTATGGTTAATGAAAGCTCCGGTTTTGGAACCGGTCAGTTACCGGACAAGGAAGGACAAATGTATCATGCCGAACTTGATAATTTTTACCTGATACCGACAGCCGAAGTTCCCGTAACGAATATTTACAGAGATGTGATTTTGAACAAATCCGATTTCCCTGTAAAAATGACGGCTTATACTCCGTGCTTTCGGCGTGAAGCAGGATCGTACGGAAAGGATGTACGCGGACTTAACCGTTTGCATCAGTTCGATAAGGTTGAGATTGTGGAACTTTCATTACCCGAAAACTCTTATGAAGCTTTGACCGGAATGGTAAGCCACGTTGAAGGCATTATCAAGCAGCTGGAACTGCCTTACAGAATTATCCGTCTTTGCGGCGGCGATATGAGTTTTACATCTGCTCTTACTTACGACTTTGAAGTTTATTCGGCTGCGCAGGAACGCTGGCTCGAAGTAAGTTCGGTATCAAATTTTGAATCATTTCAGGCAAATCGCCTGAAACTGCGTTATCGTGATGAAAGCAAAAAAACGCAGCTGGCGCATACGCTCAACGGAAGCGCACTGGCATTGCCGCGAATTGTTGCGGCATTGCTCGAAAACAATCAAACCGAACATGGAATATTAATTCCAAAAATGTTGCAGAAATATACAGGATTTGAAAGAATTTTTTAAATAAAACGAAATATTTAATTGGTAAAATAACATTATAACAAATTGGAAAATGAAAACATTTAAATTCTCAATTATTATTGCGCTGTGCAGCGTAATTATTTGTGGTTGCTCGAAAAAAAGCGTAACCAATTCGCATCTCGTTGCTGTTCCTGACAATGCAGCAATCGTACTGTCAATTAATGCTAAACAGATTATTGAAAAAGCAGGATTAAACAATCCCGATCAATATAAAGTTTACAAACTTTTACAGCAGGAAATTGAAGGAGCGCCTGCCGAAGAAGCAAAAATCATCAAGGATTTTTTGAAAGATACCCGTACTTCGGGATTAAATCTTGACAATATTTTTCTTTATTTGGCGCTGACGGATGATTCCGAAAATGCCGAACCATACTATGGCGCCGTATTTTTGATAGATAATCTGAAAACATTTGAAAATTTTCTTGGCAAAGCGAAATTATCGGATGACATCGAAAGCAGACTGATTCATTTACCGGATGGAATATCGACCGTGCAGTGGAACGACGAAATTGCCGTAATATCAAATGCAGCCGGCTACGGTATAGATGTTTTCAATAAGGACGAGGCAAAGAGCATTCTTGCAAACGAATTATTTAAAACCGACTATTCAGGCAAAAATGATTTATATTTATATGCCGAATGTAATCTCTTTCTGTTAAATATTTTAAAACAAATGTCATATTATACCGTTCCAATGGAAAACGCAATGCTGAAAAGTCTTGAAGCCTACAAAGACATGTCGATGTCGGTAAGCATTGATTCGGAAAAGGGTGAATTTGCTGCAAATGTAACACTGCTGCCTGTAGAAAAGGCAACTGAACTGTTTAAAAAGTTTTACAGAACGGATTTCAACAGCAATCTTTACAGGTATATTTCCGACAAAAGCCTGATGGCTGTCAAATTTGCGATTAAACCGCTTGATATTTACAACCAGTATAAAAAAAATATCGGAATGGATAAAACAGGCGAAACTGCCGAAACAACAACCGAACAGGTTGAAATACTCGACGATCAGGGCAATGTAACAGATGAAGAAGAGGTTATTATCGACAAATACAGCGGATATACAAGCAGATATGATTTGGCGCAGAAAATGATGATAGAACAGTATGATGCGCAAATAACTTCCATCCTCGAAAACTTTACCGGCGATTTTATCGGAAGTTTGTCGGGAATTACAAATATTACGGTTCCTGATTTCGCAATAGCGGCAGGTATTGTAGAAGGAAAGGAAAATGACATAACTGCTTTGATTGAACAGGTGGGATTTGTAAAAAATTCTGATGGATATCATTCGCTGGAAATACAAAATATGAATTTTTATTTTGCTGTAAACAAAAACATTGCATACTTAACAGGAACTCCCGAAGCGATTGCAAAATTTTTTGACAAAGGCTACAGTTCAGATATAACATCGGCGAAAAATTTTGGCAAGGAACTTAAAGATGCTCTGTCTTATTTTTATTTGAATATAAACGTCAACGATTATCCTGCACTGTTGAAAACCTTTATAGCGATGTCGCAGGAGGGAAGCATGGTTATGCCGCTTCTCGAGAAATTAAAATCAATAAGCATAAGTTCGGTAAATATGAATAGCGGCGGGTTGAAAATAAAACTCAACGACAGTGACTATGCTTCGAAAGTTATTCTCAAAGAAATAGATAAGCTTGCGTCAGAATATTTTTCGGACAGGATTTATTAAGCCGTGAAAACAATAGAATTGAATAGCATAAAGCCCGATATATTTTCCGAGTCTGATGTTTCAGGCTCGGAAATTTGGCTTAAAAATATTTGCTTCAAAAAGGAAAATACTTATTTGATTTTTTCCGAATCTGGCAAAGGAAAATCTTCGCTGTTCGATTTTATTTATTGCAGACGAAGCGACTATTCGGGTGAAATTCTGTTTGATGGAAAAAATGCCAAAACACTTAGCCACGCAGAGAAGCAGGAATTGCGCAGTAATCACATCAGTCTTGTTTTTCAAGGCTTTCGTCTGTTTGAAGAGCTTACGGCAATAGAAAACATAGAAATAAAAAATCGCCTTACAAACCATAAGACAAAACGACAAATTGAAGAAATGCTTGAGCAGATGGGCATTTCGGCAAAAATTGATACTCCATTGTCATTGCTTTCGTTTGGACAGAAACAGCGAGTTGCAATAATCCGCTCGCTTTGCCAGCCTTTCGACTTTCTTTTGCTTGATGAAACGTTCAGTCATCTTGATGAAACAAATTACACGATAGCCTGTACGCTTATTGCCAGTGAGGTAAAAAGTCAAAATGCGGCACTATTGGTTGCATCGCTTGGCGAAACATACAAGTTCAATTATAATCATAAAATACAGTTATGATGCTGATGTGGAAATTATTAAAGAAAAATTTGAGTATTCCTCAGCTTGCAGGTTATGTTTTTGCAGGTTTTACAGGACTTTCCATAATTTTGTTCGGTATTCAGTTTTATGCCGATACCAAACCGCTTTACAGTTCGAACGACAGCTTTCTGAAACCCGATTTTTTGGTGATAAACAAAAAAGTTTCGACACTGTCTAATTTTTCACTTGTATCAAACACATTCAGCGAAAAAGATGTTGACGATATAAAACAGCAGCCTTTTGTAAAAAAAATCGGCTTTTTTACATCAAGCAAATTCGGTATCCGCGCATCTGTTTCATCATCAACTTTCAGGCAGTTTCATACGGAAATGTTCTTTGAATCTGTTCCCGACGATTTTATCGACGTGCAAAATGAAAAATGGACTTGGGCAGACGAGCAGGATAATATTCCCATTATTATTCCGCGAACCTATCTTACTCTCTACAATTTCGGATTTGCACAGACGCAGGGATTGCCGCAGGTTTCGGAAAATCTTGTAGAAAAAATAAAATTAACGGTAACAGTTTACGGAAACGGCAAAAGCAAAAATTTTGATGCGCATATAGCAGGCTTTTCCGATAAGCTGAATACGATACTTGCGCCCGAGTCGTTTTTGAAATGGGCAAATGCCGAATATGGAAGCGAAAATGAAAAAACATCAATGCCATCGCGTATTCTCGTTGAAACTTACAATCCGGGCGACCCGCTGATTGCAAAATATTTCGGCGAAAAAAATTACGAAATCGCCGATTACAGAGGAAATACTGGAAAAGCTGCATATTTTCTTCGTTTAGTGATAATGACTGTCCTTGCAATAGGATTAATTATTACGCTTCTTGCAGTATCATTGATGCTGTTGAGTATAAGTCTGCTTATTTATAAAAACAGGGAAAAGCTCGAAAATATGATTTTGCTTGGATATTCGCGTTCGGCAGTTGCAAAACCTTATCAAATACTGGGTTTATCGCTTACCGCATTTATATTTGCACTTGCATTTGTGACTGTTTTGATTTTTCGCAATTTTTATATCGCAAAGATTTCTGTTTTGTTCGACAATGCCAATATGGATTCAAGCCTGATATTTACATTTTTGTCGGGTTTTGCAATTCTTTTCGCAATATGCCTGATTAATGCATTGTGGATACGCAAAAAAGTAAACCAAACAGCAAAATAATATGTTGTTGAAATCTTTTCTTGTTTCGGCACATTACTCTAAAAATCGTATTTAAGACCTATATTCAAGCCGAAATTGAATGGCTTTTCGGTTCTGAAGTTTGGAGGTTGATTGATGTCTTTTATGTAGTATACGACATTCGGCTCGACATATATTCCTATGTTTGTTATAAAGTTATACGATACTCCCAAGCCTGCATTTGTCGAAAATTGTATGCCGCGTACGCTTCTGTTTTCCGTTGTTTTGAATTCTTTTGCCGAAACATTTATAGTCGCTTCCTTGTAACTGTATAAAATTCCCTTTTCGGCAGCAAATTCGCCTGATAAATAAATATTGAAATTATTTTTCTTTAATATTAAATATTCAAATCCCAAAGGTATTCCGACGTAATGTATTTTCTGCTGACTTTTTTGATTTGCATTATTACTGGATTCCGACAGAAAATATGAATATGACAGGCCTGTTTTTATTACTATGTTTTTACCGATGCTTTTCTTAATACGTATCCCGAAATTCAGAGGACGCTTATGTTTCATATCGGTTTTGTAGTCTGAGCCTATAACGTGCGATGACATTGGAGTAGCCGACAATGCCGGCATATCTGCTGCAGTTTCCGGATATTGTGCCGCATTATATTTTGAACCGCTGTTTGTGAAATCTCCTGTTACCGAATTCTTTCCTATATTATTCCCCGATTCGAGCGCAAGCGTTAACGTATTTTTGTTTTTTTCTTTTGCGGTTTCTGTTTCTATCTGGTTCCACCATTCATCGCCGGCATTTGTTTGTTTGGTTTCTCCGCTGTTTTCAGCTTTTGATTCTTCCCTGTCAATCGAATGCAAGGTTTTTGCAGCTGTTTTTCCGGTTTCATTGGCAGTTATAAAATCAATCGAGCCAGGAGCAAATTTGCCACAGTCGATTTTTTCGATTTCATCAATATGTTTGTTGATATTTTCATCTGTGTTTTTGGTTGGTATTCCTTTGGTATTGTATTCATTATTTTGACTGTATGCAATTTCGACAGATTTGTTTATGTTTTCGATTATGTTTTTATTTTCCTGTTTATTTTGATTAATATCTGTAAGACTGTTTTTATTTTCTTGCTTATTTTGATTAATTTCTGCTGCCGTATCGGTTTTTTCGGATTTTACTGTCTGTTCATTTCCATTTGAACGGCTTATTGCAACATCAGTGATATTAGCTGTATCCGGTTTTACCAGAAACATGATAATCAGCAGGGCAACGGCAACTCCTGTTGTACCGTAAATATAAAACATAGGAATGATCTTGCGGCGATGTTTTTTCCTGATACGTTCACTTATAACTTCCCAATCCGACTCCGATACTTCGGTTTCATGACTGTATAATTTTTCGTGAAATAGATCTTTTAACTTATCGTTACTCATACCTTTAATATGTTTATTTTATGTCTATTTATATCTTGATTTTATTTTTTGCTGCAATAAAGTTCTTGCTTTGAAATAGTTAGAGCGCGATGTGGGGCTTGTAATTCCCAATATTGCTGCAATTTCATCGTGTGAATAACCTTCAATTGCATGAAGATTGAAAACGCTGCGAAACGACACCGGCAATTCTTTTATCAAATTCATCAATTCGTCTGCTTCGATTCTGTCATAAGCATCCGGCGTCGAATTGTCTGCAATTTGCAGTTCATCGTTATCGTTGCCAATGCTTTTGAATGTCATTTTCTTTATTTTTCGTAAATTTTCCAGACAAATGTTTACAAACAGCTTATGTATCCAGCCTTCGAGCGATCCTTTCCGGTCGAATCTTTCTATTTTATCAAACAATCTTACAAATCCATCGTGCATAATATCCCTTGCTTCATCTTCGTTGCATATATACCTTATACATACGCTCAGCATTTTTTTTGCATAGCGTTCGTACAGTTTTCGCTGGGCATTTATATCTTTATTTATACAGCCTGTTACTAAGCGTTGTTCTTCGGTCATATCATTGCAAACAAAAATAAACTTGCACTCAGCGTTTATATTAAGATGATTTTTTCAGCAAAAATGATGCAATGCATATCTATTTTTTAATATAATTTAACCATCCGCCTATAACTTTCCAATATTTACGATGAAAATCTTCACCCTGTTCGCCTGAATATAATGATAAAAAACTTTGATTATCGCTGTCATCATGTTTCAGCTTTACTGTAAAATCTTTGTCATACAAGCCTGTATATTCAGGATGAAACTGAGTTCCTGCAACATGTCTGTATTTTTGATGAACAACAGCTTCAATAATTTTACCATCAGGCGAAACTGCTGCAATATCAAGATTTCTACCTGTTTTTTTTACTGCCTGATGATGTGAACTCAAAACATAAGGCTCGTGTTTACCGATAATTTCGGAAATGATATTTTCTCCTTTCGGCTTGATTTTATGAAAGTTGTAGCCTGTGAGTTCATCATCGTAATCAAAATATGAATTGTAGTTTTTGTGCTGTGCATTCGGCGTATTCAACACATCTTCTGCTGTTGCGATATTATAAACTTCCATTGGAATGTCCTGAATCATTGTGCCGCCTGTTGCACAGTTCATTGTTTGCATGCCGAGACAGAAACCTATGACCGTATAATCGGGATTTTGCTCAAGCAGTGCGATGTGATTTTCGTTCTGGCTTCCGCCAAGTAAGTGAAACAAAAACGACAGTTCAAAAAAATGACGGTACGGATCGGTAATTCCGGACATTAAATGTGTTTTTTCGCCAAAACATTCGGCAGGAATATCAGGACCGCCAAAAAAGAAAATACCTTTGGTCTGTTCAAATATTTCCTTAAACAGACCGCTGCAGTCGTTTTGTTCATACATGTTTTTTGCAGTCAGTCCGCTTTCGCACTTTACCAATTTCATCATTAGACTGTTGTCATCGATATATTTTTGGCTGCGGTCGAAATCATAATTTTGCCGTACATGGTAAACGCCAATTATTCCGAAACTGTCAACATTTGGAAGAATGTTACTGTCAATCAGATACCTGAATGTTTTTATATTTGCAACAGTCGGATTAACAATGGCAATATTGAATTGCGGAGAACGTTTTTCATGCTTTGCATTGCTTTTGGGCGATTGCGTGCATGATATAATTGTGATTATCAGTATAAACGGTAATAATATTTTTTTCATTGTCAGTGTATTTTACGGTGATGTTTTATTCGTTAGTGCCTTCAAATTCAGCAATTTCTTTTCCCATTTGAGTAAAAACAAGCTTGCTGCCGATAACCACGCAGGCATCTACGCGCGAAAGAACCAATGAAAATAACTTTTCAGGATTTTTCGGGAAGCATCCCTTTTGAGTAGAAATAATATTATCTAATTTAAGAATATCTCCCGAAAGATAATATGAACCGCTAAAGCCGTTACAGCCTAAAAAACCCGATATTCTTTCATCATCGCTAAAGATAATATAGGCAGGCTTGTCGGGAAGCATTTCAACTTCATTACCATCAATGCTTTTTAAAATCCATTTGGTATTTTCAAAACTCAAATCCTTTTGATTGCCTGCATTTTTGAGTTTGGTATCCTGCTGATTTTCGTCAGAATTTACTTTTGACTGTAAATTGCTATTCGAATTTAGTTTTTTTTGCGAACTGCAGGCAATTAACATACAGACCGAAACAGTAATAATAACCCAGTATTTTTTCATTTTTTATAGTTTTAAATTTTTATTAATAATTTTGTCAAAAAATTTGTATCCAATGATAATAAAGCAAGCCGATTTTATATGCAGCAGCAGCAAAGAAGAACAATGTCCGCAGAACCAATTACCGGAATATGCATTTATTGGACGCTCAAATGTAGGAAAATCTTCGCTAATAAACATGCTTACGGGTAAAAAAAAATTGGCAAAAGTTTCATCTACTCCCGGTAAAACACGTCTAATCAATCATTTCCTTATAAATAATTCCTGGTATCTTGTTGATTTACCCGGATACGGATATGCCAAAGCTTCGAAAAAAGACAGAAGCGTTTTTTCACAGATAGTTATCGATTATATCAAACGCAGAGAAGAAATGACTTTGCTGTTCGTTTTAATCGACAGCAGGCTTGAGCCGCAAAATATTGATATTGCGTTTATAAATCTTCTCGGAGAACACGAAGTTCCGTTTGCAGTAATTTTTACAAAAACCGACAAAACAGGTATTGAAAAACTAAACAGAAACATCGAAAATCATAAAAAAACGCTGCTGGAATCGTGGGAAGAGTTGCCGAATATTTTTTATACTTCATCCGAAACAAAAGCAGGCAAAGATGAAGTTCTCAATTACATTGATGAAATAAACAGGTCGCTCGTTTAACGTTCCTCAATTTTCACCTGTAAGTTCTTATTAAGAAGTAATTTAAGCAGTTATTAAGAAACGACTAATTATCAATTCCTGATTGAATTTTCATTCGTTTTTTCCTCCAAATTCCATCAGATAAGCCTTTATGAAGTCATCCAAATCGCCGTCCATCACGCCTTGTACATTTGATGTCTGATAATTTGTACGGTGATCTTTCACGCGGCGGTCGTCAAAAACATAACTGCGAATTTGAGAACCCCATTCGATTTTTTTCTTCCCGGCTTCAAGTTTTGCCTGCTCGGCATTGCGTTTTTTCAGTTCAATATCATAAAGCTGCGACTTCAGGAGTCGCATTGCATTTTCACGATTTCCAAGCTGTGAACGGCTTTCGGTATTTTCAATCAATATTTCGCGTACTTCGCCCGTGTCGGGATCATGATAATTATAACGAAGCCTGACGCCTGTTTCAACTTTATTTACATTTTGCCCGCCGGCGCCGCTCGAACGGAATGTATCCCACGAAATATCAGCCTGATTAACCACAACTTCTATACTGTCATCTACAAGCGGCGACACAAATACCGACGAAAATGATGTCATTCGTTTTCCCTGGGCATTGAATGGCGAAACCCGCACAAGACGATGCACGCCGTTTTCGCTTTTCAAATATCCGTAAGCAAAATCGCCTTCGATTTGAACAGTTACCGATTTTATTCCGGCATCGTCGCCATCGAGGATATTTGTGATTTGCGTTTTATAGCCTTTATTTTCGCACCATCGCAAATACATGCGCATAAGCATTTCAGCCCAATCCTGACTTTCTGTTCCGCCTGCGCCGGAATTTATTTTCAGCACTGCGCCAAGCTTGTCTTCATCGCTGCGCAACATGTTTTGTAGTTCCAGCTTTTCAACAGAATCAAGCGTTATTCGATACTGCTCATCAACATCTGCCTCGCTTGCTTCGCCGGATTTTGCGAAATCAAATAAAACCTGCAAATCATCAAAGTTGCTGCTTGCCTGCTCAAATCCCGACAGCCATGCCTTGATGGCGGCAACAGCTTTCAGCTGGGCTTCCGCTTCTTTGGGATTATCCCAAAAATTGGGATCCTGTGTCTTTTGCTGTTCTTCGTCAAATTGTATCTGCCTGTTATCAATGTCAAAGATGCCTCCTCAGCGCATCCATGCGCTGTGATAATTCTTTTATGTTTTCTGCAATAATCATACTGTTTTTTTCGCAAATTTAATAATTTATTTTTAATTGCTATATTTGCTGAACTAATGATACGCATGATTTATCAAATCGTAACATATATGAAAAAATTTTTGATTATATTATTGATATCGCAATCCGTACTGACAGCATTCTGCCAGCAGCCGGCTGAAAGCGAAACAGCAAAAAGACTGTACAAAATCGGTCTTGTAAACATTAAAACCATTGATACAACTATTGTTGTGAATTTGAAATATGCAACAAACGACAATTTTACAGGCGAAAATATGTATGGCGATTTTTGTGAAGCCTGCCTGCAGCCGGATGCAGCCGAAATGCTTGTAAATGCTCAAAAGAAATTGAAAGAAACGAATAAAAACTGGAATATTGTTATTTACGATGCTGCCCGACCACGCAGCGTACAGCAAAAAATGTGGGAAGTTGTAAAAGATACCGATTGGAAAAACTATGTAGCAAGTCCATCGCGCATAAGCATGCACAGTTATGGCGTTGCCGTTGATGCAGGCATTGTTGATGAAAAAGGCAATGCTGTTGATATGGGCGCAGAATTTGATGAATTTACCGAAAAATCACAGCCTCGTCACGAACAAAGGCTTTTGAAAGAAAAGAAACTTACCCGGCAACAGGTAAACAACAGGCTGATTTTGCGCAATGCCATGAAAAGCGCAGGTTTCAGGTCGATACAAAACGAATGGTGGCACTTTGAAGCGATGACTCGAGAACAGGCAATGCAAAAATACAAGCCTATAGATTGAGTTCGCTTTTGTTTCATATCACTTTTGTATTTATTTTTTTTGCCTGTTTTGAAAGTTCGCGGGCTTTGTTACCGGTTACGCTGTCGAGCAGTTTCCAAAATCGCTCGCCATGGTTTTTTTCAACTGTGTGGCATAATTCATGCAAAATGACATAATCTATCAGTTCGTCTGAAAGTCGCATAATATGCAAATTCAAATTAATGTTGTTTTGATAGCTGCAGCTTCCCAGATTGCTCAGATTGTTTTTTATCCGCACCTGATTGTATTTAAAATTATACTTGTCAGCCAGATATCTGATGCGTTGCGACAAATAATGCCTTGCTTCAAAAAGCAAAACATCCAAAATACACCGGCGGAAAATATTTTGCAGCTTCGGCGAATTTATATCGGAATTTTGAGGATAATAAATATTCAGAAAGCCATCATCTGTTATAACTCGCCGTACATAACTTTCATCATGTTTCAGCAGCCTCACCCTGTGCGAATGCGTTTCAAATTGAGTTGCCTCGTCAAAAAGCGTGGGTTTAATTTTTTCCGTTTCTTTTTTTACTTTTCTAATCCACGCCGATTTTTCAATAACAAATCTATTAGCTTCGTCGTAACTCACATAATCCGGCAATGATACTTTTATTTCATTATTCACCGAAATATTGATGCGACGCAATCCTTTGCGCTTATGAAAAGTTACTGTTCCAAATTCAGGATGCGATACGGTTAGTGATTTATCTTGTTCTGACCCAAGCATCGTAGCCTGCCGCTATACATTGTTCCTTTATCCGATCAGCCTCATTCAAATCATTGCTTTCGCCCAAAATCAATACAGTCCATTCGCCTTCAAATTTGACCGTTACGTTAAATCCTATGCCATTTAATTCATCGGCAAGCTTTTCGCCATTTTCCTGTTGAATAAAACATCCTGCAACGGTTTGATACTTGCCTCTCGTTCTGCCTGCCGTATTATCGGTAACGTTTGAATACGACTGAGCCTGCCGGTCTGTTGCTGCGTTCGCTGATATCCTGCCCGGCCTTGTTCGCACCCAGGCATCTTCGTAACCTTCGTCAACAAAAGAGTCTTTTACGCGAATGGCATCCTGCATGTCATTACTTTCGTACACAATTACAATATACCATTCTCCCGATGCATTTGCAGGCACTCTGGCATCATAACCTTTGCTATTAAGCTGACCGGCAAAACTTTCGGCAATGCTTCTCACGAGATAACATCCTGCAATAACCTGATACTTACCGTTTGGCGTACTTGTCGGAGTTGATGTTAATGCTTCTTGCACATCTGTATTTTCCTGTTTTATTACAACGGTATCTTCAACCTGTGCCTTTACGGTGGTATCTGCAACGATTATTGCCGTATCCGCTTTAACTTCAACTTTTGGACTGCTGCTGAACAGAGAATTCACTGTCTGTTTAAAATTATTGCTGAAAAGATACAGCAGCATTAATACCGCGACTATAATCAGCGCTACAGTCAAAATCCAATAACCGGCATGATTCTTTTTTTCTTTTACCGGCGGCGTTGGATCTGCCTGCGGAATGAAGATATCTGAAAAATCAAAAGCATTCTGCGGCTTCTGTTCGGTATTTCCAAAAACAGGCACTGTTTCCATGAAAGAAGGAACATTTGGCGCAGATACCGGTTCTGTTTCGTTTGTTTCCTTTACACCCGATTCTTCATTGATATCTTCGAAAACAAAATCAATATTATTGTTGCCGTCTTTTGTGAAATAACCGAAATTTGGAATATTGTACCTGTCGCCGTTATTTATTACATTCAATATTTCGTGTGTAAAATCCTGAATAATCTGTTTTGCGTGTTCTTCTGAAATATTTTTGCGTTCGCCCAATAATTTTATGAGTAAACCGTCGTCATATTTCAAGAATGATGAGAATCTTACCTGTTTTTGAGGATTAAGTAAGAATGCGCCGACAGTCGGTATTGTCAATCTACGATTTTCGAGCGCTAAAGATTTGAGTATTTCCTGTATCATTGTTTTATTTTTTTAAATTAGGGGCATTGCGAACAGTTTTACATCGCCTGCCGTTATTTTTTTATTGCACAATATTATTAACCGTTCTATTACATTGCGAAATTCGCGAACATTTCCTGTCCATGGAAGTTTTTGAAGTTCGTTAATTGCCGTTTCTTCTATTTCGGGCTTGGGCGAATTCTGTTCGGCGCAAATCATGTCTATGAAATGATTTGCGAGCAGCGGAATATCTTCGATGCGTTCTGTTAACGGCGGAACATGCATGATAATTACGCTTAATCGATGATAAAGATCTTCTCTGAAATTTCCCCTTGCGATTTCTTCGGGCAGATTTTTATTTGTAGCGGCAAATATGCGTACATCAACATCTATTGACTTGTCTCCGCCTACGCGCGAAATTTTGCTTTCCTGCAACACGCGCAAAACCTTTGCCTGTGCCGATAAACTCATATCGCCTATTTCATCAAGAAAAACTGTTCCGCCTTCTGCCTGTTCAAATTTTCCCTTATGCTGTTTTATTGCAGATGTAAACGATCCTTTTTCGTGTCCGAACAGTTCACTTTCAATCAGTTCGGATGGAATGGCTGCGCAATTTACTTCAACGAAAGGCGCCGATGCCCGCAGGCTTTTTTCGTGAAGCCATCGTGCAACAAGTTCTTTTCCCGTGCCGTTAGAACCTGTTATTAAAACTCTGGCTTCGGTTGGAGCTACACGGTCAATCATTTCCTTTATTTTTTTGATTGCCGGCGATTCTCCTATAATATCATTTGTCTTGAATATTTTTTTGCGAAGTTTTTTTGTTTCTTTCAGTAGCGTAGTTTTGTCGGTAGCATTGCGTACGGCTATCAGTATGCGATTCAAATCCAAAGGCTTTTCAAGAAAATCGTAAGCTCCCTTTTTAATGCATTCAACCGCAGTTTCGATGTCGGCGTGTCCGGAAATCATTACAAAAGGCAGATCGCCATTAATTTCCTGCGATTTTTCCAAAACTTCGATGCCGTCCATTCCCGACATTTTAATATCGCAAAAAACAAGGTCAAGGCTGCTGATATTTTCTTTGATAATAGAAAGAGCCTGTTTGCCGTTTTCTGCAGACAACACCTCATAGCCTTCATATTCAAATATTTCTATCAGCGCTCTGCAAATACTGCTTTCATCATCTACTACTAATATTTTCATAAATTGATTTGAAATTTAGTGCGAAGTTATTTTTTTTTGTTCGTATTCCCAATTTTTTTTGACAAATTCTTTTCCTTATTTTTGCACTTTGGAATAATATTATGATATGGAAGGTAAAAAAATTACAGTTGCAATTGACGGATATTCGTCAACAGGCAAGAGTTCTTTCGCGAGGTTAATTGCCCGAAAACTAAGCTACATCTACGTTGACACAGGCGCAATGTACAGAGCGGTAACATTGTACTGCATTGAAAATAACTTTATCAACAATTGTGAATTGAATGTTGATAAAATTATTGAAAATTTGGAAAAAATCAGAATTGAATTTATTTTTAACACTGATACGGGAAAAAGCGAAACTTTTTTGAATGGCAAAAATGTTGAAGGTAAAATTCGCAATGTTGAAGTTTCAAATAATGTAAGCGCGGTAAGCGCAATACCTGAAGTAAGGACACAAATGGTTGCATTGCAGCGTGAAACGGGAAAAAACAAAGGCATTGTAATGGACGGTCGCGATATCGGAACAGTGGTTTTTCCTGATGCTGAAATTAAAATTTTTATGACAGCCGAACTCAAAATCAGGGCGGTAAGACGTTATAACGAATTGCTGCAAAATGGCGAAAATGTTACACTGCAGGAAATAGAAAAAAATATTCGCGAACGCGATTATATCGACACGCATCGAGATACAAGCCCGCTTAAAAAAGCCGATGATGCCATTGTTCTTGACAACAGCGATATTTCTTTTGATGAACAAATGAAATGGTTCGATAAAATCTTTCGATCCATAATCGAAAAACAATGAATGATGCTGATTGAAATAGATGACAAATCGGGCTTTTGCTATGGCGTTGTTAGAGCTATCAGGAAAGCGGAAAACGAATTGAATTCGCATGAAAAACTGTATTCGCTTGGCGAAATAGTTCATAACAGCATAGAAGTAAAACGCCTTGAAAAACTTGGCTTGCAAAGTATAAATCATGACGGTTTGCATGAAATAAAAAATGAAAAACTTCTGATTCGCGCTCACGGAGAACCGCCTTCTACCTACGATACGGCAAAGCAGAATGAAATTTCGATTATCGACTGCACCTGTCCCGTTGTATTGAAACTGCAGGAACAGATAAAGAACAACTATAAAAAGATAAGAAAAATGAACGGGCAGATAGTAATTTTCGGAAAAAAAAATCATGCCGAAGTAAATGGCTTAATCGGGCAAACCGGCGGTAATGCTATTGTTGTTGAAACCGCCAAAGACCTTGAACTTATCGATTTTTCGCGTCCTGTGTCATTATTTGCGCAAACAACAAAAAGCATGGAAGATTTTAATACGATAAACGAAATCATTAAACAGAAGATAGCAGAAGCGGGCAAAGATGACAGTATCGTTTTTGAATCGCACAATACTGTTTGCGGACAGGTATCAAGCCGCAAGCCTCATTTGGAAAAGTTTTCAAAGAATCACGATATTGTGGTTTTTGTCAGCGGAAAGCAAAGCTCAAACGGAAAAATCCTTTACAGCGCCTGTAAAAACGTAAATGAAAAAACTTATATGGTTGAAGATGAAAATGATTTAAATTCAGCATGGTTTGTAGATGCAGAAAGCGTAGGAGTGTGCGGCGCAACATCCACGCCAAAATGGCTGATGGAACAAGTTGCCGGAAAAATTCTGAAATTAACTTCCGGTAATAATTTAAATTTGTGAATATGCAGTTACTCCTGTATAATCATTCGTATTATTTGTAATCAACATATTATTCTCCCGTCATTGCGAGAAGCGTAGCGACGAAGCAATCCGGAAAATTACAGATAAAACTCTTTATGGATTGCTTCGCTTCGCTCGCAATGACGGGAAACGGTTTTTTCCTTAGCTTGATGGCATTGGGTTGAAGCCTGCGCAGAGCGGAGCAATGTAACTTTGATTGTCCTGCGTAACATGAGTTATATATTTATAACAAATTTATTTGTATAGCGATTTATTGTAATTTTATTGAATTTAATAATTTAATTTAATAACTGAATCTGCTCTACGGACACGTAAGTTCAATTAGTAAATGCAACTGAAATAAGAAAAAACTCAGTTAGAGGATTACTCATAACTGAGTTTAAGAAAAATGTCTTATTTTAGTTGTTACAATGAATAAAAAGAAA
>JAISDB010000186.1 GCA_031265155.1 Prevotellaceae bacterium
AGCGAGACATTAATTCCGTTAGCCGTCGAGCCGTTAGCGGGTCGCCTAGAAGTATAAGCCTTGATTTTTTGCTTCTTTTGTATCAAGACAAAAGAAGAGAAGAGAAAATTTTATTTGCAAAGTTTTATGTATGTATTGATTAAAATCCTGCATTTTTTTCATCTGATTTTCATTTATAATTGTTTGTTAATAAATGATTTGTACCCTTTTAAGGAACGACTATTGATAAGTCTGCTGTTTTCGGCAAAATATCAAAAACAAAAGAGGCTACCTTAATTTGAGACAGCCTCTTTTTAATTTTTACTTAATAAGATTAGTTTATTCCCAATTCTTTTTTTACCGCAGGCAAAATATTTGTACTTTGCGCTTCGTCAAAATAATGAACTGCCGTAGATTCAAACACATAAACATATCCGCCGGTTTTAGCGACCTTGCTTATTGCATCGCCTGCTTTTTTCAGTACGGGCGCAATCAGCTCTTCCTGTTTTCGCGAATATGATTCCTCTGCCGATGCCTGCTGTTCCTGATAACGTTTTTGGATGCTTACAATTTCCTGTGACTTTACTTCCTTCTTTTCAGCCGACCACGATTCGCTGTCTTTTTGAAATTCCTCAAGTTTTCTGTTGTATTCAACCTGAATTTCTTCAATAGTTGACATTAATTCCTTGCTGTATGCTTCCAGTTTTTCCTGCGCCGTCTTAAAATCAGGCATAGACTGAATAAGTTCGGTGCGGTTTATATGCGCAAATTTTTGTTGTGCAAACGTATTGTTTACAAGCATTGCAAACGCAATGACAAATACTACTTTCAGTAAATTTTTCATACTATAATTTATTTTAATTTTTTTGTTTAAGAGTACAAAAATAATAATTTTATTGTTTATACCCTAATTTTTCAAGAATTTTATCACTTACATCATATCGCGAATTTACATAAATCATAGATGCATTGTTTGCCAAATCAAAAATTGTAGCATATCCGCCATCATCGGCAAAGTTTTTTATAGCATTAAAAATCCGTTCCTGAACAGGCTTCATCAATTCTTCGCGTTTTTTTGTCAATTCGCCATCGGGTGCAAAATATTTTTGCTGCAGGGCTTTTACCGTTTTTTCCTTTGCAATAATTTCGTCTTCGCGCTTTTTCTTCATTGCATCCGTTAGCAGCGCTTTTTCGGCTTGATATGACTTATACATTTCATCAACGTTTCTATAGCCGTCTTCAACTTCTTTCTGGTACTGCGCCGAAATTTTTTCCATTTGCTCCTGCGCCGACTTATAGTTTGGAATTTTACCCAAAATATATTCCGTATCAACGCATGCATATTTTTGAGCAAATGCCAGTGATGTCAACATCATCAATCCTGCTGATATTAAAATAATCTTTTTCATAATTTTTTATACTTTATTATATTGTGTTTTTAAATATATCAATCAATTATCGTGCCAATCGAGAAATGGAATTTTCCTCCGCCTGCGCCATCGTATCCTTTTACCTTGTCCAAACCGTAGCCCCAGTCAACACCGAGAATACCTACAATAGGCAAATACAGCCGCAATCCAATGCCGACCGAACGTTTCAGCGAAAATGGATTGAAGTCGCGAATTTCGTACCACGAATTTCCCGCTTCAAAAAATGCAAGCGCATAAATGCTCGAACTTGGTTCAAGTATTATGGGATAACGCATTTCTACAGTAAATTTGGAGTAAATATTTGCAGTATTTACGCCATTTTTATATGGTGAAAGCGAATTGTTTTCGTATCCGCGCAAGCCGACAACTTCCTGTCCGTAGCGCGTGTATCCGCTCATGCCATCGCCTCCGAGAATATATCCTTCAAACGGAGAATATCCCCAATCCTTGTTATAGTATCCCAATACTCCGAATTTTGTTTTTGTGTGCAAAACCAGTTTTCTGTTGGATGTTAATGATGTATATGTTGCAAATCTGAATGTCCATTTGTGATATTCAATCCATTTGTACCGTTCGGCATCGGATATTGTTAAATAGTCTTTTTTGCTTCCGAGCAGCGAATAAGGCGGAGTGAACTGTATTCCTATCGAAAATTCGGAACCCTGACGCGGATAAAACTGCTGGTCGATTGATATGCGCGAAAGGGTCAATCCCAAACTCAAATTGTTTGATGAACCGTTTGAGAATGTAAAATAGCTTGACCAGTCGTGCAAGGTATATCGCTGATACGACAAATCGCCGCGCAGCATAAAATTATTGTCGGGCCATTTCAGCCGTTTTCCCAATCCTACGGAAATGCCGAGAACGCTCATCCACTGGTCGGAGTTGCCAAACCAGTACGAGGCGTTGGATTCGTGCGCAAAATATGCCGAGAATGATAATGTATTCGGCTTCCTTTTGCCAAACCACGGATCCATAAAACTTAAGCTGAAAGTATTATAATATGATCCGTTTGACTGTCCGCGAAGCGACAGCGTCTGTCCTTCGCCGGACGGCACAGGACGCCAGGCGCCTTTTTTGAAGATCCGCGACATCGCAAAATTGTTGAATGTTACGCCTACGGAGCCTACAAACATTCCGCTTCCCCAGCCTCCCGAAAGTTCGAGCTGGTCGTTAGAAACTTCTTCGAGATTAAATGCAAGGTCAACGGTAGAATTTGCTCTGTCGGGGTTTAAGCTTATGCCTTCGGGCTTGTTGAATGCTTCGGGATTGAAATATCCCGATGTTGCCAGACGCCGTATGGATTCCATTATAGCCGTTTTGCTGTACAGTTCTCCGGGTTTTGTATAAAGTTCGCGGCGCACAACTTCTTCATCCGTTTTGTTGTTTCCGTTAATGATTATTCTGTTGAACCGCGCCTGGTCGTACTCTATCATTCGCATTTCCAAATCTATCGAATCGCCGTCGATGTTCACTTCTACCGGATCAAGGTAAAAAAACATGTAGCCCATATCGTTGTACTGAGTTGATACCGAAAGATCATCCTCAAACAGCATTTTGTTTAACGCCGATTTGTCATACACATCTCCCTTTTTGAATCCGAGCGTTGCATTCAAATGCTCTTCAGGCAATATCGAATTTCCTACCCATGCTATGTTTCGTACAAAATACTGTTTTCCTTCCTCAATATTTATATCCACGCTGATAAACTTGCTGTCGAGAGCGTACATTGTGTCGGAAACAATTTTTGCATCGCGATAGCCTCTTTTATTGTAGTATGTGATGATATTTTCCAAATCTTCGTCATATTTTTCCCTTATAAATTTACCTGTACGGAAAAGGCTTTTGCGTTTTGTTTTTTTCATTGCCTTTCGCAGCTTTTTATCGGATATATCGTCATTTCCATTAAAATTCAAGTTTTTGATTTTTACCTTTTGATTTTTGCTTATTATAAAAGTTAATAATGCGGCGTTTTTCAATACGGTATCGGCGCTCTGTACCGTTGTAACATCAACATTGAAAAATCCCTTATCGGCAAAATACCTTTTTATCAGGCGTTTTGAATTTTCCATCATAAATTCCGAGACTTCTGATCCTCTGCGAAGGTTGAGCTTTTCATTCAAATCGGTTTTATTGCTTTTGGTTATTTTTGTTCCCGAAGCACCTGTAAATTCCCATTTTGCCAAGCGCGGATTTTCAACAAGATGTATATCCAGCCAGATTTTATCGTCTTCGATTTTTGTATATCTCAATTCCACTTTGGAAAAATAGCGGTTAAGCCACAATTTTTTCACCAGAAACGACAAATCTTCGCTTGGCACCGTAATTGTATCGCCTACGGCAAATCCGGATATTGAGAGAATTTGACTCGGATCGAGATATTGCAAGCCCGAAACAGCCAGTTCCTGTATTACATACTGTTTGGGATTATTATAATTTGCCTCTATCGAATTTATGGCATCCTGTCCAAGCAAAATGTTGCCTGAAAAAAGCAGAATAGCGAGTAATCTTAGATTTAACAATTTTTTCATTTTATTAATATAATATATATCTGTATTTTATTCATATTTTTCAATTTGTTCACTTGTTTTGCCGAATCTTCTTTCGCGCTGCTGATAATCATAAACAGCATCGAACAGATGTTGCTTGCGAAAATCAGGCCAGAATGTTTCGGTAAAGTAAAATTCGCTGTAAGCTGCCTGCCACAGCAGGAAATTACTTATGCGCTGCTCTCCGCTTGTGCGAATTATCAGTTCGGGGTCGGGCATATTTTTTGTGTAAAGCTTTGATGAAATCAGCGTTTCGTTTATCCCGTCAATGTTCATGTTTTTATTGATAACATCTTGTACACAGCATTTTACACATTCAATAATTTCTTCGCGCGAACCGTAATTAAGAGCAAGCGTCAATGTCAAGCCTGTATTTTCGGCTGTAAATATAACTGCTTTTTTCAACTTTTCCTGAACTTTGCCGTTCATTTTTGAAATATTTCCTATTGTTTTCAGCCGTACATTGTTTTCATGCAGGGCGGGAAGTTCTTTTTCTATTGCCGAAACAAGCATATTCATCAGTTCTTCGATTTCGTCTTTCGGACGGTTCCAGTTTTCTGTTGAAAAAGCAAAAAGAGTTAAAAATTTTATTCCCGCTTCACCTGCGCCTTCAACGACAGACCGCACGGAATGTAATGCATGACGGTGACCAAAAATTCTTTTCAGCCCTTGCTGCTTTGCCCAGCGTCCGTTGCCATCCATTATAACGGCAACGTGTCCCGGAATATTATTTTTGTCGAGTCTGTGCATTATTTTCAGTATAATTCTTTGTTAAATCCTTTGTATTGACGCGCTTTTGTGCTTTTATTTGTTCTGTATGCCGCGCAGGGCGAGCTGTCAACCAGTCTGTAACTGACAGTAAACAGTACTGTTGAAACCCAGTCCTTGTTAAATATATTAAATGACTTGCTGTCGCTTCTGTTTGTGTAAAAGTCTATTTTGTCGGTATTTGTTTTATGAAATACATACTCAATGCCTACTGTCCATCGATTTACAGGAGAATATTTAAATCCAAAACCCATTGGCACAACAACGCTTGACGCCGTTTTAAGCGTATCATAGAGCATTGGATAGGCTGCCGATGCATTGCTCATGTAAGGTTCGTTATTCATTTTGTTTTTATCAAAATACGAATAGCCGGCGCCGATTATCAAAAACGGAGTAAAAATCTGTTCGCGCTTAGGGTCAACAGACGAAAAGGGGAAAAAATTAAACTCCGCGAGAGCGCTGATATTATAAAAATTGCGTTTAAAAGCCAGCCCTGCTCCTTCGGGAAATCCCTGCAATCCGCCTTCATATTTGCGCGAATCGCCCTTAACAAATCCAAATGAAGCCTGAATTCTTAAATTTATATATTTTGTGAAATTATATCGGTACAGCAATCCGCCGGTCGGACTGATCATATATGGAACAAGGCTTTCGTTGAAATCGCCGGTATAATATGAAATTCCGGCGGCTGCGCCTATTTCGCTTTTATGAACGGGAGTGAGCAAACCGTTGCTTTCCTGCGACAGCAAAGGTACGCAAAGCATCGACAATATTACGGATACATTTATTTTTATTACTGTTGTCAATTTCTGAAACTTCATGTAAACTGTTAAATCAAGTTGCAAAGGTAATATTTATTTTATGTTCTGTATCTATTGGAGTGTTGATAAACGTTAATATCATTACGAATATCGTATCCCCACATTAATTTATTTTTAAGTGTTTTGTAAAAATTTATGCTTTCGGGTTTTATGATGCTTATTTTGTACTTTGATTTTTTCACTGTAAATTCCATTCCCGACTCTATTTCAAACATTTCGTTATCGGCGGTCAGCATTGCCTTTTCGCCGCGTGTTTGAAGTTTTATCTTTATTTCGGTATCGTCTGATATTACAAACGGACGTATTGCCAGATTGTGAGGAGCAATAGGCGATATGACAAAGTTCGATGCCGTCGGCACGATTATTGGTCCGCCAACGCTCATCGAATATGCCGTTGAGCCTGTAGGCGTTGCTATTATCAATCCGTCCGACCAGTATTGCGACAGGCGTTCGCCGTTAATTTCCACGGTTGTTGAAATAAGCGAAGGCATTGTTCGCTGCAAAGTTATTTCGTTGAGAGCGCATGCCGAAATATCTTTTTTATCATGTTCCGCAACGTGTATCAGCGCACGGTGTTCTATTGCGTATTTCCCACTAAGGATTTCATTCAGCGCTGCCTGAAATTCATCAACCGAAACGTTTGCCAAAAATCCTAACGAGCCTGTATTTACGCCGAGCACCGGAATGTTGTTTTTCCGTATGAAGCGCGTTGATTCTAAAAAAGTTCCATCGCCTCCGAGACTTACAAAAAAAGAAAGATCGGCTGCCGGATAATTTTCTTCCGAAAAAGTGGAACAGTCGCAAAAACCGGATACGTTTTTTGCTAAAAACCTTGCAAGCTCATCATAAATAAAAAGCTTGCAACCATTAGCTTTCAGCATGTTTAATATCGACAGATAACTGTCGATTGACTTAGGTATGTTTCTTCCGTAAACAGCGATTCTCATAAATTTAAAATTTTTTGCAAGTTATATTTTTTTTTGTTACAAAATGCGTTTATTTCCGGAATAAATACTAACTTTGTAAATAAAAATGCACAATTTAACATAATGACAAAATTAAGCGTCAATATAAATAAGATAGCAACACTGAGAAATGCGCGCGGAGGAAACATTCCAGATGTGCTGCAAGCCGCCGTGGACTGCCAGCGGTTTGGAGCGCAGGGCATAACCGTGCATCCGCGTCCCGACGAGCGTCATATCAGATATTCGGATGTAAAAAATCTGAAACCTTTGGTAATAACAGAATTTAACATCGAGGGAAATCCTGTTCCGAAATTTATTGATTTGGTGCTTGAAACGCGTCCTGTCCAAGTTACATTAGTGCCGGATGCACATTATCAAATTACTTCAAACGCGGGATGGGATACGCGAAGGCACAAAGACTTTCTAAAAAATACAGTCGCTGTTTTTAAGCAGCATGGAATACGGACATCTGTTTTTGTTGATACCGATTTGACTAATATCTGTTATGCTGCCGAAACAGAAACCGACCGCATTGAATTATATACCGAACCTTATGCAGCAAATTTTGCATCAAATAAAAATGAAGCGGTAAAACCGTTTGTCACTGCCGCAGAAAAGGCTATGGAACTTGGTTTGGGAGTAAATGCGGGACACGATTTGAACCTTGCAAACCTGAATTTTTTCTTCGCGAATATTCCCAGTCTTCTTGAAGTTTCAATTGGTCATGCAATAATAAGCGATGCCATTTATTTGGGACTTGAAAATACAATACAACTTTACCTGAAACAGTTAAAATGAAAAAAATATATGAATTGAACTTATAATTTGTTATTTTTATTTTAATTTACATATTAATATTAAAACAATAAAATTCGTAATCAACAGCCTTCCATTTTCAATAAAATCATGTTGAAACAAGTTAAAAAAATATAAGCATGCTTATGTTTATATATATTTTTTTAAAATTTTTTTGTCCGATAATTTACATTATAAGACAGACTAATCGCAAGTGTATCAGTAAAATATCCGTTTTATGCTAAAAAATTTTTTTTTGTTAAGATTTGCAACTAATTAAAAAATAATTACTTTTGTATTTCAAAACAAAATATAATGTAAATTATAGGACAGAAAATATTTATTGTAAAACAAAATTAATTATTATGAAGAAATTTTTAATGTTTTCCATTGCCTGCTTATTTGTAAGTGTTTCGGCATTTGCTCAAACAAAAACAGTAACAGGTAAAATCATCGGTAGCGATGATGGACTCGGACTTCCTGCATCCGTACAGGTGCAGGGAACGACTAAGGGCGTTTCAGCCGACATTGACGGTAATTATTCCATTGCAGTTGACAGGGGTCAGACTCTTGTTATTTCGGCAATAGGATACACTGCTCAGGAAATTGTGGTTGGAGATGCTAATGTGATTGATGTTACGCTTCAGGTTGAAGCCGCACAGCTTACCGAAGCGGTTGTAACAGCGTTAGGAATACGAAAAGAGAAAAAGGCTCTCGGTTATTCCGTGCAGGACATCAAGAGCGAAGAGCTTTTGAAGAACAAAAACCCCAATGTTATTAACTCACTGGCAGGTAAAATTGCCGGAGTTAACATTACGCAATCTTCGGGTGCTGCCGGCGCAGGCGCCAGTATTACAATTCGCGGAGGTAATTCAACATCAGAGGGTCGAGAAAATCAACCTTTATTTGTAGTAGATGGAGTTATTTACGACAATTCAACCAATGTTATAGGTAATTCAGGAACTGATGGTATGACACGAAGCAACACTACTTATTCAAATCGTGTAATGGATATTAACCCCGAAGACATAGAAAACATGTCGGTACTGAAAGGGGCAGCAGCAGCAGCACTTTACGGTTCCCGTGCTGCCGATGGAGTTATTATTATTACAACAAAAAAAGGAGCGGAAGGCGTTGTCAGAGTTGATTTCAGCAGCAAATTAAGTACAGCGTGGGCAAATAAATTGCCGGATGTACAAACTAAATTTGGACGTGGATATTATTCAAATAATGGTGTTTTTTCCGATGTTACGTATTGGTCATGGGACAATCAGCCAATTGCAGATGGAACTAAATTATACGATAATATCGGTAATTTTTTTGAAGGCGTTACTATTTTTGACAACAGTGTAAGTGTATCGGGAGGTTCAAAAAACGGGTCTTTCTATTTGTCGGCTTCAAATTATCATCAGGGAGGTCTTGTTGCAACAACAGGCTACAACAAAACAACTTTTCGTTTCAACGGAGAACAAAAATACGGTCGTTTGACGGTTAGCGCTAATACGGCATATTCTATTGCAAAGACAGACAAAACTTTGATTTATCAAGGTTTGTACTCCGGCGGTGGCAACGGCACAATGGAAGCAGTTTACAGCTGGCCTCAAACCGAAGACATGTCAAAATACCTCAATGAAGATGGATCTAAATATCGTTTGTTTGATGGTATTTGGGATTTAGCGGCAGACAGGGAAAATCCTTACTGGATTATCAATAAAGATAAGGTAAACGACCGAGTCAAACGTTTTACGGGAGGATTGAACGCTTCGTTTAAAATTACCGACTGGTGGGATGTTTCGGCACGCATAGGTTATGACCAGTATACTACGGATTCCTATACGTACATAGCTCCGGGTTCTGTTGTCAGTGCCATATATCAGGGCGGACGTTTGAATAAGAGCGATAATAATTATACCTATATCTCGTCAAATATTATGACTAATTTTCATAAAACATTTGGCGATTTCGACTTGAATCTCTTGTTGGGAACAACTTCCGAAGACACAGAACGTCACAATCAAACGCATTGGGGCTATGACTTCATTACGGAAGGAACATACAATCACAGTAATTTTTCTCCTGCAAACAGGTTTTTTACTGATGCAACCATCAAAAAGCGTTTGGTAGGAGCTTACGGAGAATTTCGCGCATCATATAAAAATATAGCTTATCTTAGCGTAACAGGACGTAACGACTGGACTTCTACACTTCCCATAGAGAATCGTTCATATTTTTATCCTTCTGTTTCAGGATCTTTTGTATTTACGGAATTACTGCCCAAAAATGATATACTTTCTTTTGGCAAACTGAGACTTTCTTGGGCGCAGGTTGGTAAGGATGCAAACCCTTTTGCCACAACAGGTTCTTTAACAGGCTATATTAATTATAATGGATTTATGGGCGCCGGTAATTATTATGAGAGCGGAAATCCCAATTTGGTACCTGAAATACAAACAGGATGGGAAATAGGAACCGAATTACGATTTTTGGATGGACGTCTTGGACTGGATTATACCTATTATCACAGTGAAACTAAAAACCAAATTGCTATCCCACGCTTATCAAATGCCAGCGGTTATATAATGACTGCGATAAATTCCGGGTCGGTTATCAACAAAGGTATGGAAATTGCGATAACAGGCAAACCTGTTGCTACAAAGGATTTTGAATGGGAAATTACTCTGAATACTTCTTACAATAAAGGTAGATTGGGTGAGTTTCTTAAAGGTGTAGCTGTATTTTACCCGACAGATGCACAATTCGGTAGTGTAAGAGCTGCTTCAATTCCTAACGGAGGATATTTTTTGGGCTTGACCGGCTACCGTTGGCTGCGTGAAACAGATGCTGATGGCAATGAAATTGCAAACGGACGTTATCAGGTAGATCCTGCAACAGGTTTATACAAAGTATCACAGGATCAGAATGGGGTTGTCGGAAATCGTGAACCCAGTTTTATCGGCGGCTTGACCAATACATTCCGATATAAAAATTTAACATTCTCGTTCCTGCTGGATTTCCGTAGAGGCGGTGTCGTTTACAATGGTACCGAACACTACTTGGTTAGCTACGGTTTGAGTAATTTGACCACATTAAACGACCGTCAATCGGTAACCGTTAGCGGTGTAAACAGCAATACGGGAGATGAATATACTCAAACTTATGAAGTAGGCAAGTCTTATGTTATTGGAAATGTAACATATTCGGGTGACGCTATGATTAAAAGATATTGGGATAATTACAATAGTAACTCTTTTAATCATACAACTTCGGTAAACTGGTTAAAATTACGTTCCGTACAAATCAGTTACGACTTTACAAATTTGATAAAAAATCGGAATATCATAAAAGGATTGTCTGTAACGGTAACAGGTACAAATCTGCTTACAATAACCAATTACAAGGGAATGGATCCTGAAGTAAGTATGGCACTCGGAACAGGCGGTTCAGGTTCTACCGGTATTGATTATTGCAGTGTGCCTGCAACATCCGGTTTATCATTTGGAATAAATTTAACTTTTTAATTAAAAATTAATAAAAAATAAATATCATGAAAAATTTAATATATATTTTCATATCAGTTTCTATACTCATATTGAGTTTAACATCCTGCTCGGACTGGTTAGATGTCAACGATAATCCAAATTCACCTACCAATGAAAGCGCTACTGTAGATACCAGATTACCATGGATTGAACATTGGTACACATATACAGCAGGAGTTACTAATTTTAGAACTGCTTGTACAGCAGGAGTGTATTACAGTAACAATGCAACCCCTAATAGTTTATGCGTAACTTGGGCTTGCGCAGCGGGAGTTACAACTACTTCTTATCAGACATTCTTTGTTCAGGTGTCTTCCAATATAAAGGACATGTACAATAAAGCAGAGAAAGACGGGGCTTATCATTATATGGCTGCCGCTAATGTTTTTCATGCTTTAGGTTTTATGGAAATGCTTGACCTTTATGGAGAAATGCCATATACGGATGCACTGACCGGTTCCGCAGCTCCTTTTTACGACGATGGAAAGACCATCTTTAATGGCTGTATTGCCAAACTGGATGAAGCAATTGAGCTGTTTGGCAAAACACAGGAACTGACAGCTCCTCAACTATCAGAAGGCGACCCAATGAACAATGGAAATGTTAATACGTGGATAAAACTTTGTTATGGATTAAAAGCACGCTATTTGCTTAAACTTTCTAAAAAAGCGGAATTCAATCCACAGGATATATTGGATTGTTTGTCAAAAGCGCCTCAGGCTAATATTGATAATTCATCAATGCCCTGCTACAATAAATCTACAGATGCAACAGAACCACTCTTTGGCGACCCTATCATGACAAATGGAAATTGGGATTATACCGCTTATGGCAGTAATCAGCGCATTTCGCAATATTACTATGATATGCTGACAAATTTGCGCGGATCAGGAATAACAGATCCCCGTATGAGTAAGATTGTTCCTGCCTGCATGACTAACATCAAATTAAGTGCCGACGGAAAAGTTGAATCTTACGATTGGCTTCGCTCTAAAGGCGTTGATTTCATGGGAGCATCTACTCGTTTGCTTGCAGGCGGCGCTGTTTCCATTCAAGCCGCTACATTTGCACATGCGGAAGTAAAGATTGATTATGTGATTGATAATGCTGCTGACAAAGCAACGTTTATTGCCTCACTGATTCATAATTATGCGGTAGCTGGTGATACGGTTAAAGTTACATATCCAAAAGGTTCTGTCTATGTAAACAGTACTGATTATAAATATGCGGGAGATACGGTATATGTGAATATGCGTAATAACTCTCCGCTTACAGGTAACGCAAGTGTGGGAGATATGGATATGAACTGGTATTTCACAACGCAAGCCATGTCGGCAGGAGCAGTAGGTTCTACAGGTTCGTATCAAGTTCGTCCTAACTCAGATCAGGAAATTCTTACTTATCACGAGATGTGTTTTATCAAAGCAGAGGTACTGTTTCGTCAGGGACAAGCAGGTACCGCTTTGCAAGCCTATAAGGATGGAATACAAGCTCATCTTGACCTGATGCAAGCCAAATTGTCAGAATGGAAATCGGCAGGTTTTCAAAATCCTGATATGTGGCCCATGGATGCAACTGAAATAAGTAATTATATGAGCAGCACTGCTGTTTGCCAAAGCACCGGCGAATTGACGATGGCTGATATTATGTTACAAAAATATATTGCTATGGGTTGCAGTCTTGAAAATTGGAACGATATGAGACGGTTCAATTACAGTACCGGTAATATTGATAATTTTGGCGTTGTTTATCCGGGTTATGACCGAGGTCCTTTATTTGCAGGTCAAGCTCAGATTACAGGCGGCTCAAAAACAGATCCTACCTATTGGCAGAGAAGATGGAGATTACCTGCAACACTTGAATTGACCTACAATGCAACAAATGCTATAGCTATCAATTCGCATGCAGGAGATGATAATATTTGGTGCATTCCTGTATGGTGGGACTGCTCAACAGATGACGAATATTATAATTATATTAAATAAGTTAAATAACAGTTCTTTAACGGGCAAACAGGCTGTCTTAATTTGAGACAGCCTGTTTCTTTTGATATTTTAGCTAAAAATATCAGTGTTGCCGATTAAGTAGTTGCTCATTAAAGGGTTTTAATCAATACAGACATAAAACTTTGCAAAATAAATAATGTTTTTCTTTTTCTGTTACTCTTGCGTCAAGGCAAAAATAACAGAAAAAATATCTTTATTATCTTTTATATCTGAAAAATATACTTGTTAAGGAACGACTGTCTAATTTCAGGTGGCTAATTGGAGTATATTTATTATCTTATTTGGTTATCAAATAAATAATTACAAAAAGATGAATAAAGCGTACTGTCCGGCTGACCTGATGGCAGGTTATGGAAAAACCGGCAGGCTGCAAAAAAAGAAAGAGAAAACATTCGTTACGGGAAATTATGAATGTACTTTTCCACATGATTAAAACCGGCTGTCGGTGGCGTTTATCCTGCTCCCTTAAACCCCATTAAGGGAATTAAAGTTACGAATTGCAAAAACGAGGCGTGTCGTTCGACAAAACGATACGTATCGTTTTTATGGGCAGTAAAGCAGGTTGTAAATGTATTTCAAACATTAAATAGTCGCTCCTTAAAAAGGGGACAAATCATTTATTAATAAATAGTTATAAACAAAAATCAGAGGAAAAAATTGCAGGGTTTTAATCAATACATACATAAAACCCTGCAAATAAAATCTTATTTTCTCTTCTTTTGTCTTGATACAAAAGAAGCAAAAAATCAAGGCGAGCCTTCTCGGCGACCCGCTATCGGCTCAACGGCTAACGGAATTAATGTCTCGCTTCGCTTGACGTAATTCCGTTTTAACGCCCTCTTCGCCGAGCGGGTTCCCCGCCTGCGAAGCCTATGCCGTTTTTATTTGCTAATCAACTTTTGTTCTTACATGTCGGTAAATCTTTCAACTGACCAACATGCAGAAAAAATAATAGAACGTTGAGCAGGCGGCGTTCCTACAAGTCACAGTCGTAAATCGGAGTTGGCGTATAGCGTCGGCTGCTCTTGACCTTTTGCTCACGCTGTTTTTATTTTTATTGGTGTTCGCGAGCTTCGCTTACGCTTCGGTTGGTTACTTTTGCGTCAAGGCAAAAGTAACAGAAAAACATCTATATTATCTCTTATCTCTGAAAGATATACTTTTTAAGGGACGACTAATATTATATGGAACAGATTATTATATGCTTAAAATTCATCAATTTATTGAAACGTCATTACGAACCGCTTGCGGTGAAGCAATCCGGTTGCCATGTTCTTTTATGGATTGCTTCGTCGTTACGCTCCTCGCAATGACGAAAGAATAATATATTGCAGTTGACGCATATAATGTTTTATTAAATATAAACTCTATTATCTTAAAATATTTTCATTCGACTGTGTGCTGTTCAAAATATTTAATTTAAATTTGTTGCCTATTTTAGAATATAATTTTATGAATACAGAACCCAAAATCAGAGTTGGCATATTGAATGAAAGAGAAATAAGCTTTCGTTTGTACGGCAATTATAAAACCAAACGCGGACATATTTTAAGCAATGAATGTATCGCCGGAATACATCAAAACGGCATTTTTGTAAATTGCGCCGACAATGAAAAATTATTACTTGATAATTACGGTATATTAGAACCGGAAGACGAAAAAAACAGTTTTTTCGAACTGATTGATGTTACCATTGGCGTGGAATTTCACTGGCAGCGCAAGGAAAATCAGAAATTCAGGGGAGCTTTACAGTTCATTGTCGAAAACGAAAAGATTACGGCTGTAAACATAATAAATATCGAAGATTATCTGACTTGCGTGATTTCGGCGGAGATGAGCGCAACAAGTTCGATGGAACTGTTGAAGGCACATGCCGTAATTTCGCGCGGATGGCTGCTTGCTCAAATTAAAAAAAGCGAAAAAATCAATGAAAATAAAGCCATCTATAAATCTGTAACCGAAACGGAAACCGAATATATCAGATGGTGGGACAGAGAAGACCATACATGTTTTGATGTGTGCGCCGACGACCACTGCCAGCGTTATCAGGGAATTACGCGGGCTAACACAACGCATGTCATCGATGCAGTAGATGCAACGCGCGGACGCGTACTTACCGCAGATGGCAAAATTTGCGATGCGCGTTTTTCCAAATCGTGCGGCGGCGTGATGGAAAAGTTTGAAAATACCTGGGAGCCTGTCGAACATTCGTACTTACAGGGACTGGCTGATACCGAAGATGAAAAAGCCATTGATCTGACAGTCGAAGAAAATGCCGAAAAATGGATTTGCTCTTCGCCTGCATCGTTCTGCAATACCGGCGACCAAACCGTGCTTTCGCAAGTGCTTAACGATTACGACCGTGAAACAGGCGATTTTTATCGATGGAAAATAGAATATACGCAAGCCGAAATATCCGAACTGGCGTACCGGCGGTCGGGATTCGATTTTGGAGAGATAATCGACATTATTCCGATAAAGCGCGGAACTTCCGGACGAATCATAAAGCTAAAAATTATCGGAACAAAATCAGTGAAAATCATAGGCAAGGAATTAATGATTCGTCGAACGTTTTCAAATACTCATCTTTACAGTTCTGCTTTTGTTGTAAGAAAAGATAATGAGCAGGACGGCATTCCGCAGAAATTTACTTTTACAGGCGCAGGCTGGGGACACGGAGTAGGATTATGCCAGATTGGAGCGGCAGTAATGGGCGCAAAAGGTTACGATTACACTGAAATTCTGACGCATTATTTTCCAAACTCCAAATTAGAAAAACTTTACTAAAACAAATACGTCAAAATATTATGATTGAAGATAAGAAAAAGAATAGAAGCCCGTGGTCGTGGATTCCCACACTGTACTTTGCAGAAGGAATACCTTATGTTGTTGTAATGACTGTTGCAGTTATTATGTTCAAGCGGCTTGGAATATCAAATACGGATATTGCTCTTTATACCGGCTGGCTTTATTTGCCATGGGTTATAAAGCCTTTTTGGAGTCCGCTGGTTGATTTGCTGAAAACAAAGCGCTGGTGGATAATTATAATGCAGCTTGTTATCGGAGCGGCTTTCGGAGGAATTGCGCTTGCGCTTCCGTTACCGGTATTTTTCAAAGCATCTCTGATATTCATGTGGCTGCTTGCATTCAGTTCGGCAACTCACGATATTGCTGCCGATGGATTTTACATGCTTGCACTCAACGAACATCACCAATCATATTTTGTAGGAATAAGAAGCACTTTTTACCGCATAGCAACAATCACAGGACAGGGCGTTTTGATAATTATTGCAGGTTCGCTCGAATCGTGGACAGGATTATCGCCTGTAGAGATAAACATCACGGCGCGCAATGATATTGCTAACGAAATTGTTTTGCCGGCAGCGCCAGCCATTCCGACTCTTTCCGGGAATGATAAACTCGGCTTTATCGTTACTTCAAAAGATATTCAAATATCAACGCAAAACATAACCGTGCATCAGTTCGATTCAATAAAAAATATCGTAGAATTACACAACATTGAGGCAGGATTTGTGTCAAAAACAGCAAGTTCAAACCGGACGAAGGAAGCAAAAAGCAAAACGGATGGCTGGTGGACACGCAGCATATCAAAGCCATTAGGCAATTGGCTGAAGGAAACATTTAATGCAAAAAAAACAGATGATGATGAAAAAAGCCTTGTAGGAAATGTCGCCGTTGTCGGCATTATGCTTAATAAAAAACCAGAAGAAAATAAAGAGATAGTATTAAATATTCAGCTTAAAAAAGACAGCGACATAAAATTAGTTTCCGGAGAGCGTTTGGTTTTTAACTCAAAAAACTGCAGCCGGGTTGCCTGCGTTCTGGTGCAGATTGATAAAAAGGCAGTATTTGCCGATGATATTTTAAAAGGAATTTCGGGCAATATACAGCTTGCATGGTCGATTTTATTTTTCATTTTAAGCGGATTATTTATTTCTCTTTTCATATATCACAGATTTATTCTGCCACATCCGGCAAGCGACAGTGCAGCAAGCGGAAGCAAAGGTAAAATAATGTTTAAAGAATTTTTCGTAACATTCGGTACATTCTTCACAAAGAAAAATATTTTACTTGTAATTTCGTTTTTATTACTGTACAGGCTCGGCGAATCACAAATAGTAAAAATGGCTTCACCTTTTTTGCTTGACACACGTACGACTGGCGGTTTGGGTCTGACAACCGGACAATTAGGACTGATATACGGAACCATAGGAATATTAATGCTGACAGTAGGCGGAATACTTGGCGGACTGGCTGCATCGCGAAAAGGGCTGAAATACTGGCTGTGGCCTATGGCTTTAGGCATAAACATTCCTCATTTGGTTTATGTATATTTGTCTTATGCGCAGCCCGGCAGTCTGTTTATTGTCGGTTCGTGCGTGGCCTTTGAACAGTTTTGCTACGGATTTGCCTTCACCGCATACATGCTTTACATGCTTTATGTTTGCGAAAGCAGCGGAGCGCATAAAACTGCCCATTATGCAATATGTACCGGATTTATGGCGCTCGGAATGATGATTCCGGGAATGATTTCGGGATGGTTGCAGGAATGTGTAGGATACCAAAACTTTTTCATTTGGGTTATACTTTGTGCAATTCCGGGATTGTTACCTGTATTATTTGTAAAAGTTGATCCTAAATTCGGAATAAAAGGAAAAGAATAATAAAAAAGATACAAATATGTCATTCACAATTTATTCGACGCTTTCGCGGAAAAAAGAAATATTCGAACCTATCAATCCGCCTCATGTAGGAATGTACGTCTGCGGACCTACCGTCTACGGCGATCCGCATCTCGGACACGCGCGTTCGGCAGTTACATTTGATGTGCTGTTTCGATATCTAACGTTTTTAGGTTACAGGGTTCGTTATGTGAGAAATATTACAGACGTGGGACATTTGGTAAACGATGCCGACAGCGGTGAGGATAAGTTGCTTAAAAAAGCCCGACTTGAGCAGCTCGAACCAATGGAAGTGGCAAAATATTATACCGACCGCTATCACGACATGATGGATGCTATTAACGTGTGCCGCCCAAGTATCGAACCCAACGCTTCGGGACACATAATGGAACAAATTGATATGGTGCAGCAAATTCTTGATGCGGGTTTTGCTTATGTTGTAAATGGTTCGGTATATTTTGATGTCGTAAAGTATAATCAACACTATAATTACGGACAACTTTCGGGACGGGTTATTGAAGATCTTTTGTCAACTACTCGCGATAATCTCGAAGGACAGGAAGAAAAACGCAACAGTGTTGATTTTGCTCTGTGGAAAAAAGCTCAACCCGAACATATTATGCGCTGGAAATCGCCGTGGAGCGAAGGCTTTCCCGGCTGGCATCTCGAATGTTCGGCAATGGGACGTAAATATCTTGGCGAAAAATTTGATATTCACGGCGGCGGAATGGATTTGCTTTTTCCGCATCACGAATCGGAAATTGCCCAGTCGAACATAGCAAACGGCGACACGCCTTGCCGCTATTGGATGCACAACAATATGATTACCGTTAACGGACAGAAAATGGGAAAATCGTTAGGCAATTCTATCATGCTCGAAGAGTTTTTTACAGGCAGTCATGCATTACTGGAACAGGCTTACAATCCAATGACAGTGCGGTTTTTCATACTTCAGGCTCATTACCGAAGCACTTTGGATTTCAGCAATGAGGCATTACAGGCAGCCGAAAAAGGTTTGAAACGCCTGATGCAGGCTGTCAAAACTGTAGAAAGTATAAGTCCGGCAGCAGATGCCCGCGACAGCGAAAACATTAAAAACATTGAAATGGAATGTTACGAAGCATTGAATGACGATTTGAACACGCCGATAGCAATATCACTGCTTTTTGAAGCTGCGCGAACAGTAAACAGCGCTGCTGATAAAAAAGAGAAAATCAGCGCAAACGATATTGCAATATTAAAAAAACTGTTTAAAAATGTTGCCGTTGATATATTGGGTTTGAAGGAAGAACAAAACAGTAATCAAAATGAACTTGTAAATAATCTTGTAAAAATGATTCTTGACATAAGACAGCAGTCAAAAGATAAAAAAGACTGGGCAACATCCGACAAAATACGTAATGAATTAGTGAATGCAGGAATCGTAATAAAGGATACAAAAGACGGTACGGACTGGGAAATATAATCTGTTATGCGGCATGAAAACGAACTCAAAATGTTCATTGGATTTCAACCGGATTATGAAATCTATACAGGGTGCATGACAGTACAGGATTCAATTAAATCCTGCGCGTAAAAAGTTTTAAAACATTCATACATGAAACGGAATATTTACGGATTGCTTGCTTTGGCTTTGTAATCGGCAAGAACATCTTCCGCCGATGCCGTTATGATTACAACCATTGCAATTTTTACATTCTTCACAAGGCTTAACAAGTCTTCATTTCGTAATCTTATGCAGCCTTCGGTTGCGCGCATTCCTACTGATTCGGGAGCATGCGTACCATGAATTCCTATTCCCTGAAATCCTGTTTTAAGACGAATAAAATACTGTCCGTATGCATTTTTTATCTGTCCTTTGCCATCGCCGAAATCGTGCGTCCATGCAGATGCATTTTGAATTTGCTGAACGGTAAAAACTCCTTCGGGAGTTTTGTTGTCGCCCCTTCGTTTTTTGTTGCCGTAATTACGTCCGCAGGCAATAGGATATTCTTCAATCACGTTTCCGTTAAAGTCATATCTTCGTAATTTCATATCCTGTTTTGAAATTATTATAAACGAATCCTGTGCAAAAATGTTGCTTACCATAATCGTTGTTATTATAAACACAAATATTTTTCTCATGTTTCTATATTTTTATTCTACATAAAGTACAAGTCCTTTCAAATATTCGCCTTCGGGATGATAAATATTTACAGGATGATCGGCAGGTTGCGCAAGCTGATGTAAAATGCGAACATTTCGCCTACTGATAGCGGCAGCAGAAAAAACGGCATTGCGAAAATCAGTTCTGTTAACCGCTTGCGAGCAGCTGAAAGTAAATAAAATTCCGGAAGATTTTATCTTTGCAAGAGCGGCGGCATTAAGCCTTTTGTAAGCCTGTACAGCATTTTTCAAAGCCGAATTGCGCTTGGCAAATGCCGGCGGATCGAGAATTATCACATCGTAAAAATTATTTTCGGCGTTTCGTATAAACGAAAATGTGTCGTCAACAAATGCCTGATGGTTGATGTTTTTACCAAAATTAAGTTCGATGTTTTTATGCGTCAAATCAATGGCTTTCTGCGAACTGTCAACCGAATGGACAAGGCTTGCGCCGCCGCGAAATGCCGATACCGAAAATCCGCCCGTATAACAAAACGTATTGAGAACACTGGTTTTACATGCATACTGTTCAAGAATTTTACGGTTTTCACGCTGATCGATAAAGAATCCTGTTTTTTGACCTGTTTCGGGAGCGACAATGAATTTATTTCCGTTTTCCAGTATGATATTTTCTTTTTCGTTATTATTTCCGAAAATATATTCGTCTTTCACATTTGAATTTTCATTAAACGGAAGCGTTGCGGAACTTTTATCATAAACGGCATCAAGCCTGTCGCCGAATACTTCGATTAATATTTCACAAAGTGTTTGACGCTGACGAAACATTCCCATCGAGTGAGCCTGTATTACGGCGGTTTTTCTGTAAATATCCACAATCAGTCCGGGCAGCATGTCGCCTTCGCCGTGTACGAGGCGATAAGCCGTAGTGCATTTGCTGCTTGCAAGTCCGGCTTTTTCACGCAAGTTATATGCATTTGAAATGCGTTTACGCCAAAAATCCGCATCTATTTCTTCATTTTCAAAAGTTAATACTCTGCAAATAATCGAACCTGTCTGGTAATGTCCGCGAGCGATAAACTTATTATCGGCTGTCAATATGTCAACAATATCGCCTTCATCGGGCTTGCCGATATGCCGTGCAACCGCTCCCGAAAAAATCCATGGATGAAATCGCTTCAGCGATTCGTCGCGATTACGTTTTAATATTATTTGCCTGTACATGATTTTTTAATTCGTGATATTTATTTTATTCAGCTGCCTGTATATCTCGTAGCACACCCATGCATCTGTTGCCGCATAGCGTTTTTGAGCATTTGTATATTCGCTTTTTTCCCAGTTCGACAGTCGCTGCGATTTTGATATTCTGAAACCGAGTACTATTGCCGTTATTTTTCTCAAACTATTGTCTTTTATTCCAAATTCCTTTGTATAATACTGCAAATCAATAAAACCTACAGGATTAAAGCGCTTCATTTTTTTTAATGCATTCATGTCATCCGTAATTCCGGAACCTACTTTTACAATTTCCTTATTTTCAAAAATATCGGTAATCTGTTTATTGAAACCAATAATATCAATGCGTATAAGAAAGGCTTTGCTGTTTGTTGCAAACTGCAAAAGCGATATATGCCGTTTCGAGCCTTTTATAAATCGCGGTCGGGCTTCGGCATCAAATCCTATATACGACTGATTTTTTAAATAAGCAATCGCCGCATCAAGCTTTTTCAATGTATCAACAATTATTATTTCGCCATCAAACGAACGGCAGGCAAGTAAATTTATTTCCTCATTTTTTATATTTTCAACAAACATTCAATTTATATTTGACGCAAAAATAATAAAAAAATAATAATATAGCCTTGCTGTCAAAAGTTTATGAACTGCAAATACAATATTTTACAAAAACGGCGTAAGCAGCCGTGCAAACCAGCCGATAAACTTTTTCCAGCATGAACGTTTTTTCCATATTTCGGGAGTGAGCTTTGTGCTTTGGCTTTTATCGTTTTCAAAAATTTGAATAAGGCTGCCGGTTATTTCCCTGTCGAATATGAATGAATTTACTTCGTAATCATACCGCAGGCTGCGGCTGTCGAGATTTGCAGAACCTACGGTGCAGAATAAGCTGTCAACCATCATAATCTTTGAATGATGAAAGCCATTTTCAAACAAAAAAACTTCTGCGCCGCGCTTCATCAGCGAATGCGCTACGTAAACAGAGCCATCGGGAGTAAACGGAATGTCCGATTTTGCCGAAATCATTATTTCTACATCGACTCCGCGTTTTATGGCTTTTTTTAGTTCTTTCTTAACCTTACGCGTAGGCAGAAAATACGGATTTATTATTTTTATTGATTTTTGAGCTTCCTTTATTGCAACCGCATAAGCGCAGCGCATTTGCTTCGGCGTTTCGTTGGGCGTTCTGTCAACAATTATCACTGTTTTGTCGCCTGTAAAGGCAGAATCAACAGGGCAAACATACTTCCGGCTTTCGATGTTCTGCTTTGTCGATTTATTCCACAATTTAATAAACATGTTTTGTAACTGTGCAACAGCATCGCCTTCGATGCGTACATGAATATCGCGCCAGTCGCCAATTTCAGGCAATCCTTTTATATAATAATCCGCAACATTTATTCCGCCCATGTAAGCAATACGCCCGTCGATAACAACAATTTTGCGATGGTCGCGATTAAAAAAATCATCTATGTACGGAAATCTTGCCGGTTTGAATTTATGGATTTGAATACCTTTTTTACGAATATCTTTGAGGTGCTTTTTTTTTAACGGCTGATTGTTGGACGAATTTCCGAAAGCATCGAATATTGCGCGAACTTCAACACCTTCCTGCACTTTGGCGGCAAGCAGATCGAAAAGAGCGTTGCCTATGGAATCGTTGCGAAAATTGAAATAATCAAGATGCACATGATGTTTTGCTCCGGCTATTTCGGCAAACATGTCTTCAAATTTTGCCGTTCCGTTTTTCAATATTTTTATTTTGTTGTTATATGTTGCAGGCATTGCAGAACATTCGGACTGCAATGCTTCCAGCACAATGGAATCGCTGTTGCAGTCTTGAGCAAAAACTTTCGCTGTAGCAATCAGCAATAAGCACAATAACAAATATTTTTTCACTTTTATAATAATCATCTATTAAAACAGGTCGGCAAAAGTATAAAAATAATTGTAAAAGCCAATTGCTGATTATTATTTTTTATGTTTTCCTGCGGTTTCAGGCGTTAAAAACAATCATAAATTTTCTGGGAATTTTTGTTGAAAAGCGCATTTTTTCGCGCGTTACCGGATGAATAAATTCTAAAGTCTGCGCATGTAAAGCCAAGCGTCCTATCAACGACGACTTGCCTCCGTATTTCTTATCGCCTGCAATGCTGTGTCCTATTTCCTGCATTTGTACGCGTATTTGATTTTTACGTCCTGTTTCGAGTTCAACTTCAACCAGAGAAAAGCTGTTATTGGCTTTCAACACTCTGTAAGATAAAACCGCCCGTTGAGCATCTTCGGCGCTTTTGCTTGCATACATTTGCATTGCAGCATTTTCTCGGAGATACGAAACGAGTGTTCCTTCTTCGGTTTTCAGCCTTCCACAAACTACTGCAACATATTTGCGATGTTTTATTAAATTATCCCAGTTTGCCTGCATGATGCGCTTTGCCTGTTCATTTTTTGCAAACAGCATCAGTCCGGATGTTGCCTTGTCGAGACGGTGAACAATGAAAATCCTGTTTAGCGATGATTTCATTCTCACATAATTGCGCAAAATACCGCAGGCTGTCGTTGCATTACCGTTTTCAGTTGATACCGACAGCATGCCCGATGGCTTTTCTATAACAATTATGTCGTTATCTTCAAATACAATTTCAATATTGTTCAATCTGTTTCCGGTTTTATCGGATACGGTTCCTGTTGAATTTATGGTTATTATCTGATTTTTCCTGACTTTAAAATTGTATTGAGAAACAATTTTGCCATCTATAAAAATTTGGTTATGAGCAAAAAGAGACTTGACAGCAGTACGGCTTTTTCCTGTTGCCTCCATTATATAACTTTGCAGTTCGGCATCGTGTTTTACTTTCAATTCTGTTTGTCTGTTTACTGTTTTCATTGTTTCAACATAAAATAAAATTGAGTAAAGGTAAAAAACAATTACGGATTATCAATTTCTTAAAGGTATTTTTATTGAACGCAGATTCAAGTAAAATGCAACCGTATTTGAAATTTGTTTTACAGTTCCGAGAAATTAAAATTCAAAACAGTTTTTTAACATACCTGTCCGGATCTGTTTTCAGCAAACCTATCCATTGCAGATACATTTCTTCGGGCATGCGGCGATAGTCCGATTCGTGAAGACGGACGTATGCTTTTTCCATTTCGGCATACATTGTTTTTATTGAACTGTCTTCAAAAAGCTCTTCCGCCTTTTTTGCATTCTTGCTTTTCATTAGCGACCGGATGTAATATTTTTGCGCTTCGGCTTTGGTCAGCATGGCATTTACATTTGCGGGATGATACTGCAAAACAGTATTGCAGCATTTTATTACAAATTCGGGATTCTCTTTTCCGTACCTGCGCTGATAGCCCTGAGCCAAATCTACCAGACAGTTTGCAACCGCCTGCCTGTCGCTCAGCGTATCCATGTACAAGCCGTTGCGTATTGCATCCAGAGTTACATAGCCAGAAGCCATAATCCATGCATCTACGGGAAACGTGGCGCTTGTGAGTTCCGTGTTGTACCAGCCTGTTTCCTGAGAATATATTTTTATGTAAATATGATTCGGAGCAAAGGCAAGACGGCACGGAACTTTCAACTCATCTGCCAAAATCTTGTACAGGTACGG
>JAISDB010000091.1 GCA_031265155.1 Prevotellaceae bacterium
CTCGCCGTAACCTCTTTCCCTGTGTAACCGGAGGATTTCATCCAAATACAACTCCTGTTTTCTTGTCTTTTTTTTCATCTTTGACTCTTTTGTGAGTCAACTTTTTTCAGGGTAAGACACTTCTACTGAGGTTGTTTAAATGAGATTGCGCTCGTTCGCAATGATAAAATACAGAATACGCCAAATTATATCTTTTGCGTTTTCTTTTTCAGCCATTGTTTTTCTTTCGGATTTAAGTGCGGCGCCAGTTTTCCGTAAACAGTTTCGTGATATTTGTCAAGCCATTTCAATTCATTTGCCGTCAACAGTTTTTTGTTAATTGCCGCTGTATCGACAGGAGCGAGAGTAATTGTTTCAAATTGCATAAATTCGCCGAAATCCGTTGTTTTATATGGCTTGCATAATATCAGGTTTTCAATTCGTATTCCGTATTTGCCTGTTACATAAATTCCCGGCTCGTTTGATGTAATCATTCCGTATTCGAGAGCAACAGGGTTTTCGTTCATTCTGATGCTTTGCGGTCCTTCGTGTACGTTAAGAAAATGACCAACGCCGTGTCCTGTGCCGTGCCTGTAATTTTTGCCATCCGAACACAACGGCTGCCGGGCAAGCATGTCAAGCTGAGCGCCGCGCGTGCCTTTTGGAAATTTTGCCATGCTCAATGCAATATTTCCCTTGAGTACGAGAGTATAGTCGTTTTTTTCGGCAGCAGAAGGCTTGCCCAAATGCAATGTGCGCGTTATGTCTGTCGTTCCGTTCAAATACTGCCCGCCTGAATCGATAAGCAAAAAGCCCTGCTTGCGAATTTCAATATTGCTTTCTGCGGTTGGCTCGTAATGAACTATTGCTCCGTGTTCGGCGTATGCCGCAATGGTTTCAAAGCTTTCGCCGACAAACAGTTCATTTTTTGCTCTAAATTCATGCAACTTTGCCGATACCTCAAGTTCTGTAATTCCTGTTTTACCGATATTCCGTTCAAGCCACATCAAAAATTTAACCAGCGCAACTCCATCGGCAATCATGGCATGGCGAAAGCCCGATATTTCCGTTTTGTTTTTTATTGATTTCAACAGCGATACTACTCCGTTTATATTGGCTTCGATTACTGTTTTCAGACTGTGTTTTTTTAGAATATTGTAAATATAAACACTTGTTTTTGAAGGATTTATTATTATGCTTTTTTTATTGTCAATATATTTCGGAAATATCGCAAAATCGGTATATTCGTGTAGTATTATTCTGTTTTCCGTTAAGGTTTTTTTGTCGGCATAAGATATTTTTTTTGTATCGATAAAAAGATGAAGATTTGGAAAATCTATAATTGCATAGGCAACAGCGACAGGATTATAATCGATATCGCTACCGCGTATATTGAAAAGCCACGCAATCTCGTCCAGCGCCGAAATTATATAAGCCTTATTTTTTACATCGCCAAGAGCGGCTTCGATGTCTTTTAGTTTTTCGTCTGTGGTTTTACCGCAGAATTTCATGTTCAACAGGAAAGCTTTATTTTCAGGCATCTTCGGACGGTTTTCCCATATTTCTACAAAAGGATCGGATAACGGTACGAGCTGCACGGGCGACAGCTGTTTTTGCAAATCTTCAAAATCGGCTATTGAAAAAAGCTTTTCATCTATTCCTGTTTTTGCGTTTGCATCAAGGTTATTGCGCAACCATTCCGCTATGGATTCGGTTTCTTCCAGTCCGATTTTTTTGAGTTCGATTTCGCTTCCTTCGAGTTGACTTTCGGCTTGCAGGAAATAGCGCGAGTCTGTCCATAATGCGGCTTTTTTGTCGGTTACGACAACCGTTGCCGCCGAGCCTGTGAATCCGCTTATCCATTCGCGACATTTCCAAAATCCGGCAACATATTCGCTGAAATGCGGATCGTTGCTTGGAATTATAAAAGCATCCGCTTTCTCTCTGCGCATGTAATTACGCAATTTTTCGATACTGTTCATTTTTTATATGTTTTAATTTTGCCCGTCTTTATTTTTTTCTTCGTTTTGAAGCAATAAAAAGTCAACCATTATAAGAAATATAACGAAAAAATCGGCACTGAAAAAATCAAGCATACTGAATAAAACCGTTATAAAGACGATGATATAAACATACAGTCTGGCTTTTTCGTTTGCATTTTGTTTTTTGCTTCGCTTTTTCCAGATAATTATATAATACAAACTGCGGGTTGCAACATAAGGCGCCAGTGCAAAATTGAACATATAATCGCTGAATGATAAGCCCATCAGTCGCAAAAATCCCGACAATATAATGTCTGCTGCGGTAAAATAAATTACAGGAATTTCTATTTTTTTCAATAATTGCAGCATGCGTATTGTCAGTTTAAGTCTGCTTCTTCGAGTATTTTATTAATATTTTCTTCGGTTATATACAATTCCGACCTGCAAAATTTTATAAGGTCCGCTGCCCGCTTTACGTTATTATTTAGCGCCTCCACATCCGGTTCCGAATCTTCCATTTCTTTAATTATGGCTTTGAGTTCGCCTATTGCCATGTTGTATGTAAGTTTTTTACTGTTCATATTTATATTTTTTTGTAAAGATAAATAAAATTAATTATGCAGGCAGCCGACTTATCTTCGCTTTGCTAATTCATTTCTGCAAACAGATCGTAATAAACAGAACATCCTGCAATTATTTAACCCTGTCGAGTATCCAGTCTGAAATTTCGTTTAATGCCACAGGCGAAAAGGTTTGTTTGATAATTGCATATTCTGTGATCATGCCTGTGTTGCACTCTTGAAAAAGGTGATTTAATCCGTCAAGCTCTTTCACTGTAAAATCTTTGTTTCCGCCTTTTTCGAGGGCATTTTTTATTGCGTCCAGATTTACTTGCGATGGAACTTGCAAGTCTTTACTTCCATTCAAAGCCAGTACGGAACATTTTACATGTTCCAACGCAGGCGCAGGATCGTAGCGCAAGAAGTATGTTATCCACGGACTGTTTATTTCTTTGATCATTCCTGCAATAAGTTCTTCGTCGGTTTTACCATTTTTTAATGCAGTCGGGATTTCAGACAGATATTGTCTAACTGTTTCAGTTGCTTTGTCTTCAAGTTCTTTTTTGTCGTCGATGCTGCATACCATTTCATACAGTTGTTTATTAATGGCGCTCGACTGTTCGACTATGCTGTCGCTTGCGCCCATTGATTTTGCAATAAGGGCATTTTGCAAAAGCAGTAAATCCTTGCCTTGAATACCCGGACCTGCAAGCATAACGATAAATGCAATATCATTCGATTTTGCCGCAATCATCGGTGCAATTATTCCACCTTCGCTGTGTCCTATAAGTCCGATTTTTGCTTTGTCGATTTCGCTGCGCGATAAAAGGTAATTTACTGCCGCTTCGGCATCATCTGCAAAACTTTCGGTAGTTGCATCGGGATTGTAGCCTTCCGACTCGCCGAAGCCTCTGTCGTCGAACCGCAACACTGCAATGCCGTTGCGCGTGAGATGGTCGGCTAAAACGAGAAACGGCTTGTGTCCCATTATCTCTTCGTTTCTATCCTGCGCACCGCTTCCCGAAATCAATACGACAGCAGGAAACAACCCTTCGCGTGAAGGCACGGTAAGAGTTCCTGCAAGTTTAAAGTTTTCTTTTTCATTAATAAATGTTACATCTTCCGAATAATACGTTTCAGGCTTGATTTCTTTTTCCTGATAGCCGAATTCGAGTTCTGCCTGTTCTTTTTTGTTGCTTTTGCAGGCGAATAAACTTGCCGCAAGCAAAATAAATAATAGTTTTTTCATGATAGATAATAATTTAGTTACAAAATTCAAATACAAAATTAATATTATTTTTACATATTTTTCAAAATCAACTGTCCGATAAATATAATGATAATAACAGCAACGCACCATCGAATAAAGTTTCCTCCGAAGCGTACAGTGATTTTTGTTCCTGCGATTGCGCCCAATACATTACCTGCGCTGTAAATCAAACCCACTTCCCAGTTGACTTGTCCGTGAATGGCAAAAACCGTTAATGCTACAGGCGTATATAACATTACTGCAAACTGCTTTACGGCATTGGCTTCTACGATATTCATGCCGACAAGCATTACGGATGCAAAAATCAGTAAAATTCCAACGCCGATATGAGTAAATCCGCCATAAAAACCTATAATGAAAAACACAATCCATTTTACTGCCGTAAACTGTCCCCGTCTTTTTTCAGGCTGACCGTTTATAAACATTTTTGCATCATAAAACATGAAAAAAATCATGACAACCAAAAATACGGAAAGTATAATTTCAAAAATATGCTGATCTATCAATGCTGCAAATTCAGCGCCAAATATGGAACCAAACATGACAGGAATACCTACTTTGAATGCTTCGCGAAAATCGATAAATCCCTTTTTCTTAAATATTATTGTTGATGTTGTAAACTGTAATAAAACTCCGACTCTGCTTGTTGCGTTTGCAACGCTTACCGGCATGCCCATTGCCATAAAAAGCATGTAGGTGATTGCTGTTGCGCTGCCTGCAACAGTATTCACAAATCCTACAATAAACCCGACAAATGTAAGTATTGCGAGCATTGGCAACGAAAAAATATCGGCATTTTCGAGGTATGTATTTATACTTTCGAATATCATACAATTAGCGGTTTCATTTTTTTACAAATTTACTTGAATAATTTTAATACGTTGCAGATAAATAAAAAAGCAGCGGCATTTAATGTGCAACTGCTTCAATTCTGCTCCCCCTCAAGGACTTGAACCTTGGACCCCATGATTAACAGTCATGTGCTCTAACCAACTGAGCTAAGGAGGAATTTTTAACCGCTTTCTATCGAAACGGATTGCAAAAGTATATAAATAATTTAAATCTGCAAAAAAATCGGTTCCTAAAAAATTTTTTTTAATATATTTAATAATGTATCATTTTAAAATTATGAAAATATTTTATATTATTTACTAATTTTGGCGATAATTTCTCACAACAAAAAACAATAAATGGATAAAATTCTCGGTATAGGAAATGTTCTTGTCGATATTCTGGCAATATTTAAAGACGATATAATGCTGCAAAAATATGCTTTGCCGAAAGGAAGCATGACGCATGTTGATGAAGATATAACCAATAAAATATTTGATGATATAAAACGTCAGAGCAAATATGAAATTGTTGCAGGCGGTTCGGCGGCAAATACCATAAACGGACTTGGCAAACTTGGCATACAAACTGCTTTTATAGGAAAAACAGGCATGGATGAGCTTGGCAACTTTTTTATTGACGATATGAAAAAGCACGGAACATTATCAAAGCTAATCATTACTGACAAAACTACCGGAAACTGCAAGGTGCTGATAACTCCCGATGGCGAACGTACAATGTGTACGTATCTCGGCGCCGCTATCGACCTGTGCGAAAAGGATCTTTGCAGCGAACAGTTTAAAGGTTACGGCTATTTGCATATTGAAGGATATCTGATGCAGAATCATTCATTGATGAAACGCGCTCTCGAGCTGGCAAAACAGCATAGAATAACCATTTCGCTTGATATGTCAAGCTTTAATGTAGTTGCCGAAAACAAAAAATTTCTGAACGAAATGCTGCACAAATATGTTGATATTATATTTGCTAACGAAGAAGAAGCCAGAGTTTTCACGGGCAGAGAGCCGCAGGAAGCATTGGAAATACTTGCCGGAATATGTAAGATAGCGGTTGTTAAAATAGGCGCGGCGGGTTCGTATGTGAAGCAGGGCAACGAGTTTTACAAAATACGCCCCGTATCGGCAAATGCAATAGATGCAACAGGCGCTGGCGATTTGTATGCTTCGGGATTTTTATATGGAATGGCAAAAAAGCTTCCTGTAGAAATTTGCGGAGAAATAGGCGCGTTATGCGCAGGCAATATTGTGGAAGTTATAGGTACGAAACTTAATAACGAAAGATGGAATAATATCAAACGAAGTTTGAATTATTGATGTATAAATGTTAATCTGCCGGAAGCACAACTTTTTTTAAAAATAATGAGAATTATTTTTCTAATATGATGATTCCATGAGAATTGAACAAATGTTTGTAAATTTATTTCTATTGTAAGGAGCAGCTACTTGGCGTAATTCACGGCTCTCACTTCGCGAATAACAGTTATTTTTACCTGTCCGGGATAAATCATTTCTTCCTGAATTTTACGCGCGATATCAGCCGAAAGTTTTTCTGCCTCGTTGTCGCTTATTTTATCGCTGCCGACAATCACGCGCAGTTCGCGTCCTGCCTGTATTGCAAACGTTTTCATAACTCCTGGGTACGACAGCGCCAAATCTTCCATTTCCTTCAATCGCTTGATATATGATTCTACGACTTCGCGCCGAGCGCCTGGACGCGCTCCCGATATGGCATCGCACACCTGAACAACAGGCGCTATGAGGCTTGTCATTTCAACTTCGTCGTGGTGCGCTCCTATTGCATTCGACACTTCGGTGCGTTCCTTGTATTTTTCGGCAAGTTTCATGCCGAATATTGCATGAGGCAATTCGGGTTCATCATCAGGCACTTTGCCTATGTCGTGTAAAAGTCCGGCGCGTTTTGCAAGTTTCACGTTCAATCCCAGTTCCGCAGCCATTATGGCGCAGAGGTTGGCTGTTTCGCGCGAGTGCTGTAAAAGGTTTTGCCCGTACGACGAGCGATATTTCATTCTTCCTATCATTCTGATCAGTTCCGAATGCAATCCGTGAATGCCAAGATCAATAGCTGTACGTTTTCCTGTTTCGATGATTTCATCTTCAACCTGTTTTTGAACTTTTGCAACCACTTCCTCAATACGTGCAGGATGAATTCGCCCATCGGTTACAAGCTGGTGCAAGGCAAGGCGGGCAACTTCCCTGCGCACGGGATCGAAGCCCGAAAGTATAATCGCTTCGGGCGTGTCGTCAACTATTATTTCGATGCCGGTTGCGGCTTCAAGCGTACGTATATTCCGTCCTTCTCTTCCGATTATCCGTCCCTTTACTTCATCGTTTTCGATATTAAAAACAGTTACGGAATTTTCAACAACAGTTTCGGTAGCTACCCGCTGTATGGTTTGCAGTACAATTCGCTTGGCTTCTTTGCCTGCCGTCATTTTTGCCTCGTCAACGACTTCGTTTATATATGCTTCTGCTTGTGTTTTTGCTTCGGCTTTCAGCGATTCCACAAGCATGTTTTTTGCTTCTTCGCCCGACATTCCTGCTATTGTTTCGAGCTTCTCGACTTGCTGCTTGTGAATCTTTTCGCTTTCATTATTGCGTTTTTCGAGCAAATCCATTTGAGCCGACAAATTTACCCGTATGACATCAAGTTCCTTTTGCTTCCGTTGGATTTCCCCTAATTGTTGATTTATTGATATTTCTCGCTGTTTAGCCTTATTTTCAGCCTGTTGCATTTTCAGACTGTGTTCGTTTACTTTTTTATCATAGTCTGATTTAAGTTGCATGAATTTTTCTTTTGCCTGTAATTCTTTTTCTTTTCGCGTGGCTTCGGCTTCGGTTTGCGCTTCTTTAACTATAATTTCAGCTTCTTTTGTAACACGTTTACGTTTGTTGTTGAGCATTGTCATCATTATAAACCATGACACTGTCAAACCAACGATAACAGTTGCTGCTCCAATTAATATTTCATTCATTTCCTAATATTTTTATTTTATTTATTTCTGTTGTATTTATAAAAAAACCGCAAAATTGCTGCTTAATGTCGATAACCCTGTATATTCACGGGCGGAGCCACCGGTTTAATCGCAAACGTCCATCGATATTGACAATCAATACTCACTTTCGAAAAAGCTACAAGGCCTGTTTTTGAATCTCCGAATTAAACTCCTTTAATTGTTTAATGTTGAGTTTCGCAAAAGTTCAGCAATAATGCGGGTAAATTATTGTTCTTTCAAAGATCGTTTTATTTTTTTTCGTATTTTTGCAGATAGTTTTCAATACTTGCATTTAAATCATCCAGTTCATCCAGAACAGCCTGTTTTTTATCGGTTACATCCAGCATTTTTAATACAAATTGCAACGTTGCCATTGACAATGCATCCTGAGCATCTTTCTTTTCATATTTTTTTCTGTATTCTCCTACTTTGTCCTTTATAAGCCTGCTCGCGTTTCGTATCATCTCTTCTTCTTCGGGCTTAATTCTGAAATTAAAAAACCGTCCTGCTATATCCAACTTAATGCTTATCCTGTCTTTTTTAACAGTCGCAGTATTATTCTTTTCTGCCGTTTTATCCATTATGTTAATTATTTAACATCGCTATACATTTTTCTATTTCCCGCACAATTCTCTCGATTCTCTGCTTTGCTTCTCGCTGATCTGTACTTCCAACCTTAAAAGTATCAACAAGTTGCAAAGTTTTTATTCTCTTTTCCAGTTCTTTTATTATATTGTTTTTTTCGTTTATTATTCTATGCAGTTCCGCTTTTTCTTTAATTACGGCATCCTTTTCAGACTTTGCAGTTTCGTACAGCGAAATCAATCTGTCAATTTTTTCTTTTAATTCTGCAAGCATTTATAACTATTAAACAATTATTTTCCATGATGCAAAGTAAATATTATTTTTTAAATTATCAAAATTAAATCATATTTTTGTGATGAGATTTTTTACAATCATAATAATTTTATTCATGGAATATTTCATATGAAGTTACAAAACATATTATTACTGTTTGCTTTTAATATTGGCATGTATAATGCGTATGCTCAAAATAAATTAACAAATCCCCTTGATGGAAAGCTGCTGCTTTCGGCAAATTACGGCGAATTGCGTCCCGGTCATTTTCATTCGGGCTTGGATTTAAAAATCGGCGGAATATCCGGAGCAAAAGTTTATGCAGTTGACGATGCTTATGTTTACCGATTGAGCGTAAGCCCTTACGGATATGGAAATTGCGTGTATCTGAAACATTCCGATGGAATGATTACCGTTTACGGTCATTTGCAGAAATTTAACACTGTTATCGCAAATTTTATAAAAGACGAACAGTACAAACGCAACAGCTTTGTAATAGATACAGTATTTACAGAGCCTGTGTTCAGGGTGAAACGCAAAGAAATAATAGGATTTGCCGGAAACAGCGGTAATTCGTTTGGTCCTCATTTGCATTTCGAAATCAGAAATTCATTGAATATTCCGATAAATCCCGTATCTGTATTTTACGGTATTTCCGATAATATTCCGCCGGTAATAAAATCATTAACCGTATTTACTCTCGACAGTTTTATGAATGTTAATTTTCAACGGCTCACGCATGATATTTCGCTGAAAAGCGTAAGCGGCAAGCATGACATTGCAAAAACAGTAGAAACCGAATCGCCTGTATTTTTCGGAATAGAGGCTTTCGATAATGTTAATGAAACGCATAATAAGCTGGGAGTAAGAAAAATGTACGTATCGTTCGACAATGCTGAAATTTTCGGTTACAGCCTGGATTCATTGGGCTTTGATAAAAATCATTATATAAATTCGCTGCAAGCCTGCGATTTGTTGATAAACGAAAATCGCAACGTTGTAAAAACCTATGTAGAACAGGGAAACAGCCTGAACAGATACACGAAAGTTGTAAACAGCGGTATTGTTGAGATTAACGACAGTTTGACGCATCAGGTTTCAATCGTGCTTGAAGACGACTGTAAAAACAAAACCATATTGAACTTTAATATAAAAGCAAAGGAAAAATCACGTAAAAATCAATTTCTGAAATACCTTAAATCCAACTGTTTAAACTGGAAATCGGGCGGTTTGATAACATGTAAAGGCGCAGGCTTGATAATTCCACCCGACGCTTTTTATGATAATACTTATGTCGAACTGGAAAAATCGGATACTTCTGTAAATGATTTGTCGGCGGTATATTTTGCAGATTTCCATTCCTCGCCTATGCAAAAGCCTGTTGATATTATCATAAAAGCAAGCATTGCCGACAGTTTGCGCGACAAAATAATGATTGGAGCATTTCACAACGGAAAGTCGTTTGCCGTGAATGCCAGGTATTTTTGGGGTTTTGTAACTGCAAGAATATCATCAACCGCTCATTATTTTGTTACTGTCGATACTGTCAGCCCGCACATAACGCCAAAATTCAGGGATGGCGAAGATTTAAGAAAACGGACAAATCTGAAAATCAAAATTGATGATAATCTTTCGGGAATACAAAAGTATGCAGGTTACATTGATGGCGAATGGGCGCTGTTTGAATACGATGCAAAAAACAAGCTGTTAACTTATAATTTCGACACGAAGCGCGTAGAGCGCAATAAAAGGCACAGCCTGAAACTCACTGTGAGCGACAAGAAAAACAATACAGCAGTTTTTGAAAGCAGTTTTGTCTGGTAATGCCGGTTAGAAATAAAATTATAACTTTGTTAAAATAAATGATATTATTATGATATAAACAGGTAAAATACTAAAATAAAGCGTTAACATTTATTCCAACTGTTGAAACTTCGACAATTTCAAAGCTGTTAAGGAGTAAAGCGTAACGCTCGCGGGCAATCGCGGGCTTTACTCTTATTTGACAGCAGGTAGTCGAAGACCTCAACAGCAAGTAAAAAACAAGTCTGCGATTTTTATTTTAAAATAAAATTATGAAACCCGACAAAATACATATAGGCAACATTATAAGACAAAAAGTAAAACAAAACTCACTTTCGGTAACCGGCTTTGCAAAACTTATAAACCGTTCGCGTTCGGATGTGTATGACATTTTTAAGCGTCCCAATATTGATACCGACTTGCTGCTGTGCATTTCAAAGGTTCTTGATTATGACTTTATGGAATATCTTTGCACCGGCGTGCAAAAGCCTCAAATAACCGCCGAATACATGCTGATAACGATGCTGAATGAAAATGAAATACCCGAAGAAATTCCGGAAAACTCTGTCTTGCTGAAAGTAAGCAAGCAAAATAAAACTGTACGATAAAATCATACAAACCGTACAAAAAAATCGACGAAAATATTATTGCCATTAAAAATAAATTATCTACTTTTGCAACATATTTACAGCAAAATGTACAGATACAGATTAAAATACCGTTACATATTTCTTATATGTAAAAACAACTTCTCATAATAACGCGGAAGATGGTTAAACTCTTCCGCCAATATTTTTCAAAGTTAAATTTAATTATAAAGCGTCTTTTTTAGCCTTGCAAGCATAAAAAAGCCGTCTCGCAAAATACCAGATAACAAAACTCCGTACAGGGACTATTATTAATCAAAATTTCAGAAACGGCATGCAAAGATAACAAAAACATCAAACACTCCTGTTTGGTTTCGGAAAAAGTTCAAGGAAGAATGAAGTACCGATGCAGGAAACCGCATACTGTATAAATAAAATTGCGGCACAGAGCCGAATGCTGTGAAAACAAGTTGGGGCGTACCGAAAAGCCTTACGAGTAGGAAAAAATATTAAAATAAAAGATATGAAAAATATTTTATCAATAGGAAGTTCAAAAATTAGATTGACACCTACAGAATTAAATGACATTAAAGGTGGTAGTGGTAGTTGTGCCTGCTGTATATGCAATCCGAATCAAGCTGCTACAGGACAAGGAGGAACTGTTGCTGCTACAAGAGGCAGTAATACATCTCTTGAGACTCTTATTTAAATCAGTATATCATATAACAAACATATGATTTACAAAAAGTATGAATAAATGAGAATATATTGCAGAGATTCCATTAGCGTATCTCTGTAATGTATTCTCTTAAAAACGACTAAAACTATGGAGTATAAATCAATTAGTGCTGTTTCGTTCAACGTAGGTAACGATATTTACGTTTATGACAGATATTCAAATGAATTTCTAAATATAGACGAGATAACAGAAAAAATTTTAGACGACACATATAACGTTAGTTTTGAACCTGCTAATTATATGTATGATTCTGATGCGGTATTAAAGCGATACAAAGAAATTGAAAGCGCAAAAACAGACAACGACGTTTTAAAGCCATTCGTAATACAAAAATGTCAATTTCAAAAGATAAAACAACATTAGAAAAAATACAGGGCAAAATTGATGGACAAATGAATAGTTTGGTCTTTTGCATAACTGAGAACTGTAATTTAAGATGCAAATACTGTATCTATTCAGGCAGTTATGCTAATGCCACGAGAATACACAACAGTAAACAACTGAAATGGGATATTGCCCAAAAAGCTATTGACCAGTACATTGAAATGTCAAAGAAAACAGAAGCGAATGAAAGGGTTATATCATTTTACGGAGGCGAACCGTTATTAAACTTTGAAACAATCAGACAAACGGTTGATTATGTTAAAGGTAGAGGAGTTGATTTTAAATTTTCGCTAACTACCAATTTAACGTTAGCAAATGACAAAATCATTAAATTTTTGATTGATAATAAATTTATTATTGCTGTCAGTATTGACGGACCTGAATGTATTCATGACACATATAGAGTGTCGAATAATGAAATTAAGAGTCATAATGTGGTTTTGCAAAATCTCAAAAAAATAAAAACCATTGATAATGAGTATTTTAAAAACAATATCATTTTTAATGTTGTAATTGTACCGCATAATTATGATTTGGATATACTTGATAACTATTTTAATTCTGACATATTTGAAGGTATTGATACAGGGCAAATTAAGCCCATGCAAATAAATTATGAAGAAAATTCTTTTTTTCGGCAATATGATTATTTTGGATTTATTAAAAAGTTCGACGAATATACTTTGAATAAGTTTATTTCCGCTCACAAAAACAGAAAGACTGATTTTTCAGACATGAAAATATCGTATCAATATTATATTCGGGGTTTTAGGCAAATTTATTTCAGAGAAATGAACAGAATGAATGAGTATGGTTATTTTTGGCCCAATGGCATTTGTATTCCGGGGATGAGAAGTTTATTTCTTGCCACAGACGGACAATATTATCCATGTGAAAAAATGAATGACCTTAATCCATTGATTATTGGAAGTGTTTTTAATGGATTTGATGTTGAAAATACGGCTAAGTTAATTGATGAATATGCAACGAAATCCATATCCCTATGTGCATCTTGCTGGGCATACAGGTTTTGTGGCAGTTGCTTTATGTCATCTCAAGTCAATGGTAAGTATTCTGAAACAATGAAGGCACGATTTTGTAACGGAGTGAAACGTTATTATTATCATTTATTTCATTCATATATTGATATTGTGAAAGAAACGCCTGATGCTTTTTATTATTTGGATAAAGCAGGTAACGATGTGATGATAAATGATATGCGATTAGATTGAAAAGTGTGGTTGCATAAATTTTTTTTAAAATATATAGTGTATATGAAGCGAATGTTTTTTGTTATAGCTGCAATGCTGATTTCGGTATCAGCGTTTTGTCAAAATATTTCCGGTGTTATTATTGATGATGAAACCGGAAATCCTGTTACGCATGCCCATGTGTTTTTAACGTCTTTCAACGATTCTGTTCCGTTCAACTTGACGGTGTCGGACACAGTAGGACATTTTTTCTTTAATGATGCAAAAATTATCGACAGTATAATTTTAACTGTACAGCATTTGGGTTATTATGGTTATCAGCAAACAATAAAAAGCAGCGAACAGTTTCCTTTAACTGTAAAATTAAAACCGTCGGTTGCCGAATTGGATGAACTGACTGTAACATCTGTCGCCTCATTATTCAAAATGAAAGGTACAACCTTAGACGTTCAGGTGGAAGGTTCGGTGTTGAGCGAGGTTGGCAATTTTTCACAAATGCTTAAATATCTTCCTTTTGTTAGCTCCAAAAATAACGCAATACAGATTTTCGGAAAAGGAAAAACAATATTTTACATCAACAACAGGCAGGAAAGAGACATAAGCAAAGTAAATGATATTAACGCGAAAGACATAAAAAACGTTGAGGTAATTTTGTCGCCGGGCGCAGAGTACGATGCTTCGGCAGGCGCTGTAATCAAAATATTTCTTAAAAGCAGGCAGGGCGACGGGCTAAGCGGTGATTTTTACGCATTGCTTGCTCCGGGCGATTATTTATCGGATGCAGGATGGTGTAATCTGAATTACAGAAAAAATAAAACCGATATTTTTGGCAGAATCGGATTTCAAGAAATGAGAATAAAACGGAGCGAGCAGACAGATACTGAAATTAGAGATGCATCGCTGGATATTTATCAATTTGTTTCTCAAACAGAAACGAAAAATACTACCTTCGATTTTGATGTTTTAACAGGAATTAATACTGTAATTAACGATAACAGTTCGTTTGGCTCAAGGTTTGAATTTGTGAATACACCCAAGTATAATCAGGCTGCAGGCAGAAAAGACGAACAGTATGTCAATTCTGTTTTTTATACAGATTATCAGATGAATAATCAATACGTTGGGGTATATAGTAAATCTTATTATGCAAACGCCTATTACAACGGATTGTGGTGGAAAAAATTAGCTGTGTATTGCAATCTCGATTTTGAAAAACGTGATAACAGCAGAAAAATGGAATTCAGTCAAATCGATGCTGATAAGAATATTCAGCATATACAATCAAAAGTTGTAGATTATTATAAGCTGTATTCAGGTAAAATTAGTTTCGAGTATCCTGTTTATAACGGCAAAATAACATTTGGCAGCGAAGTTGTTTTTACCGACTATTTTCGGCGATACGAAAGCAATTATACGGATTTGTATGCCGGTGGAATGGAAAATTTGTCTCATCAGCAGTTGTTCGTAAGTTTTTTGAACATTCGGTATCCGATAAAAAAACTTGTTGTACAGGGCGGATTGCGCTATGAACGTGTAAAATACGATTATTTTATCGACGAAAAAAAAGAAACTGATATTTCGCAAAATGAAGGAAACTTTTTCCCATCTCTTTCGATTGCCTTCGCAGGTAGCAATGTAAACATGTCGTTAACATATAGAGGCAGCATTTCACGCCCGGGATACAATCAATTCAGAGCAACAACCGAATACAGTTCACCTTATGAATATGTGTCGGGCAATCCGTATTTGCAGCCGACAATGAAGCACGAAATCGGAGCATCATTTTCATACAAAAAGTTAATGCTTATGAGCGGTTATTCTTATAGCAAAAATTTAATTGTCTTACTAACAAAGCAATATGACAATAAGCCGGCCATAGTGCGTACTGCAAGCAATTTGCCTGAATACGAAACATTGTTTTTACAGGCAAGTTGGAGTACGGTTATAAAAAAATGGAATTGTTTTGTCAACGGCGGAGTAGATTTTCCATTGTCAAAATTAGAAATTTTTGATAAAATATATGATTTCAGAAAGCCGACATGGTATCGTAAGTTCAATTAGTAAATGCAACTGAAATAAGAAAAAACTCAGTTAGAGGATTACTCATAACTGAGTTTAAGAAAAATGTCTTATTTTAGTTGTTACAATGAATAAAAAGAAACAT
>JAISDB010000133.1 GCA_031265155.1 Prevotellaceae bacterium
GCTCGGATGGCGAATTGCGGCATAATTGAGGATATAGACTTGAGCAACCGCGAGCCATTGCCGGAGTTGAAAGCCGGGGATGTATTCATGGCATCCGATTATCCTGTAACGGTAACGAAAATCTCCGGCAGCAACGGCGTATTCACGGGCGAAGGCTGGGTGATGCTGCGCTGGATTTTGAATGTTCGGGTAGCTGTGGAATTTGAGAATATTCCGATAAACACCGACAAACGCGCCACGGGCGGCATAATAAATTTCAAATACAATAAGGACTGGAAAAATGTAGGGAATCTTGATAAGCCGAACGATGGAAATGATGGAAGCGGCGGAATAAAAATTGATGTTACTGTAGATTTTGTGATACCTCCTAATCCTGAATTTGAATACAACGACAGCACAGGAGTATTGATAATCTACGATTTGTCCGGCGAGCCTCACAGTATTGAGTTGCCGAAAAACAGCGAGGGCAAGGTTGTATTCCCAGTAACGGTAAAAGATAAAGACGGAAATGTTTATGAAATTAATGAGGAAATAGATGAATATGGAAATGCTACAGGCAAGTACGTTATAACACAAGAAGACGGAGATGATGAAATATCTGCTGCCGAAACGTCTGATAATGCAAAAAATAAAATCAAATTTGAAATTAAATCTACTATTTATAATAATGGAGATACATACACATCTATTTACAATAATAAGGAACTTCGTATAAATATATTATCGGATGAAAATATAGAATGGGCAGATTTGGCAGTTTATATTAAAAATAAGAAACTAACAATAAATGAAGAAAAGGTAGATGAAGACAGTATTGTTCATTATGTTTCCATACAAGTAAGCACATCTAATTTAAAAAGCAGTAACAAGTTAGAAATCAAAAGTGTGAAAGATAAAAAAACATTATCTACATTAAAAATAAACACATATAATTCACCAACAGTTAAGTTTGACAGAACAGATAACAATGCCGTCGACCATTTATTTGATAAGGGTTTTGATGAGCAAAACATACTTAAACAAAAAGGTGAATATAAAACAATTACAATAAAAAATAAAGATTTTTATGTTCCCGTTTTAGGTATTGTAATAGATAAAAGTGCTACAATAAAAATTGACGTAGACGATTTTGAAGAAAAAATTATCAAAAACGATCCTAATTTTAGATTAGTAATTAAAGCGCGTGAAAACAATAAAATTTATATAGATAATCAAAATGATTCGTTAGTATTAAATTATGAACAATTAGCTATTGTCAAATCACGTGGAACATTAAATATTAAATCGAAAGAGGCAATAAATGGAGAAAATTTAACATCAATGTTTATAGATGTAATTATTGGAGAAACACGAGAAATTGTAGGGCAAATAGAATATTATTCGGCAATTCCTATAAAAAGAAAAATAGCTCTAATATATACCAAATTTGCTAACAGTTCGAGTAATATTCCTACGAATATAGATAGTAATATATTAACTGATTTTTTGAATACACAATCAATGAACCAATTGTTTGTAGAATTCACAAGTGTTGATACTTTACATTTTTATTGTACACTTAAAGAGTCTGATCTTGAGAAATATACAAATCCTGATTCTGTACTAATTAAATTAAATAAAGATGCAATAAAAAATCATGGAAATAAATTCGCTTCTATACTAAATGATATATATAAAGACATAGACTTTTACTTTATCACCAATTTAGACATACAACTGTCAGGAAATAACTATTTATCCGGTGCTCATTTTACGGGTAAAAAAGGTGGTTTCAGTGTAAAAAATCATTCTGCCAATGAAACCGATTATGAGATTATGGCACACGAATTGGGTCATTGGTTAGGTTTACCTCATACATTTGAAAAATCAAATAAAATACCATTCATAATAAATGCTTCAAAAAGTGGTACTACGCATAATTTCATGGATTATAACATAAAAAGAAAAAGATGGTTTAAAATACAATTAATGAATTCAATAAGATAAAATATGAAAAAAATAATAATTTTTATAGCAGGTGTTATTGGTTTTAATAACATAATTTCAGCACAAAGTATCGTTATAAACAATGATTCGCTTCGTGTGCATTTCAGAAAAGAAAAACCATATAAAGTATTCGAATATTATGACAAAAATCATTTTGGACTGGATTGTGAAAAACTTTATTACGATGAAGAATTAAAGTCTTATCTTTTGAAATGGTTGGATGTAAATGAATATATTGATTATAAGATAGAGAAATACAGAGAGGAAAGAATGATATTAATTCAAGATGATGAATTTTCAACAGTTAGAATAAAAGATTATATAACCAACGAGTGTAAACTAAATTATGATTCTATATGTTCTATTCCTGAACTTTATATTGAATATAAAGAAAAAACTGTTGATTGGCTTGTTGGAAAAGAAAAAGAACGATTATTAAATGAGAGAGAAAAGATAATTGTCCCAAGTAGTATCATTGTCTTACATGCATGGATTTGTTATCCTGAAGCGTATTTAATAATTAAAAAATGGGCAAATAATAGACCTTTTATAGATAAGTATGGAGATATAAATTCATATTATGCATACTTGTTAAAAATGAACGATCCTGACACGCAAAAACAATGTGATGATGTAATTAAAAAATTTGTAGAAACGAACGGATACAGTCATGATCCTGTTGATATTATTAAATTGTTAGAAGGGTTAGGTATACTTGGTAATGCATATTCTATCGAAAAATATATAGAGATGCTACCTGTAAACAGAAAGTTTGCACTAGTAACATATGAAGAAAATTTTGTTTTTGATTTGTATATTTTAGATACGTTGTTAGATTTATTCGAATATTATGGAATAGAGATGAAAATATCTATTGACAAAAACAATTTACGAAATTATTCAAAAGAAATATTAGAAGCGGCAAATCAACTTGTATTAAAATTAAAAGAGAAAGAAAAATATTGGATGGACAATATGCCATTTAATAATAAATAAAACAAATGTCCACACAACAACATATAGTCAAATGTACAAACAAAAGGATATACCTTTTGCTTGTATTGCTGTGTGTTATGTTGTGTGCAAATGTAAAAGCGCAGGAAAGAGATACAATAAAAACCCAAAACACCGCCAACGGCATAATCCGCCCCGATTATACGTTCAATTTTATTATTCCCGAAAATCCTGTATTTGTATATGATACAACAGGTTATCTTATCGTTTACGATTACAGCACACAGCCGCCAACCGAAGCCGGACGTCAAAAACTGAATGATGACGGTACGCCTGTATTCCCGATGACGGTAAAGGATAAAAACGGAAACGTTTATCGCCTGACCGAAGAAACAGACGAAAACGGCAACAAAATAATAAGTTCCGAATATCTCGGCAAGCAGGGCACTCCGCTCACCGCCGACAATTTCGATGCAGACAGAATAGATTCCGACAAAGCTATAGTGAGCTTTGAAAAGGGCGCGGGAAGATATGCGTTTGACAAGTTTGATGTTAAATTTTCGGGCAGCGTTCGTATACGCGATAAATACACAAAGACAGGCGATTACAGTGTGCCGTGGAAATTTTTGCCCGAAGGCGGCACGGATAAAATACAGGCAAAAATCATATTGGTTGACAATTCAGTAAATCCCGCCGAAGTTATGTTTCAGACGCCTCAGGGCATGTTATACGAAAAGAAGCACATTGAAGGCAACACGTTTGAGATAAGCGCCGTAGCAGGCGTTGACAATGACGTGCAGCAGATTTACGCGCTTTATCCGACAGGCGATGGAAAATTCTTAAATTTGGGAAGAATAGATGTTGTAACCTACAAGCCGCAAACGCAGAAGCTTGTCGTTGTAAGCGTAAATGATAAAACGGTAAATACAGGAGAATTAAAGGCAAAACTGAATGAAATTTACGGCGAAGTCGGTGTAACGTTTGAGATGGAAACGGATACATTTACCTATAATAATACGATAAACTTTTTTGAAGAGGGCAGCGGCTGGTTTTCGCGCTATACTGCTGCAATGAAATCCTTTAACATTGCCTATCGCGAACGTATTGGCGCGAATTATGACAAGGATAAAAATTATCTTTTCATACTTGATGGAGATGCATCACGCAGCGACCGTGATGCACAGGGCTTTATGCCGCTCGGCGGACGCTTCGGATATTTGTTTGTCGATAAAATACCAGCCGACCAAATCAACAGCATAGCCGCGCACGAACTCGGACACGGCATTTGGGCATTGAAGCACACGTTTGACAACGACTACGGCAATATAACCGTAAACACAACGGATAACCTGATGGATTACACTCCCTTAGCCAACCATCTTGCCAAATGGCAATGGGAAATAATCCGCTATCCTGCACTGTTTACTGACCCGTTTGGAAGTGATGAGGAGGGAATGCAAAAAAAGATGCCTAATTATTTTAAACAAAATATTATTAATCCAATAGGAAGGGGCGAACTTACACACGAAGATGCTATTCCTATTTTAGATGAAAATGAACATACTGTTGCGTATATTATTCCTGATGTCGAAAAAACTTTTATATGGATAAATGAAGATAATTTTAGAGGATATTTTGAAGAAGGTAAAAAATCTGCAAAATCTTCATATTTATCTTATGTTACGGATAAATATGAACGACAAGATAATCCCATTTCATGGGGTATGTATAATGCGGTGAGCGATTTGGGAGGTTTTGTTCTTGAATTAATAGATTCACCAATAGAAACTTCAAAAAATCTGGCAACAGGACTTTGGAAAATAGTAACATTACAATTTGATATTGAAAAGACATGGAATCGTATCATTAATGCAGATTTATCAGATGCCGCTTATGTCGTATCCACTGTTGCACTTGGATATCTTGCAGGACCTAAAGGCAAAAAAATAATAAGTACGGATGATGTCCCTCGTTTTCAAGAAACTTTGCTTGAATACAGCGCAAAAACAGCGCCAAGATTGTCGTGGACTGAAGTATTGGCTTTATTTGAGAAAGCACGGCAGTTTGAAATTGTAATTTCCCAGCACCTTAAAACAGTATACACAATAGAAAATGGTTATCACGTGGTTAGGCAGGTTTATTTTAAAGTAGATGGCGTAATGTCGATTGCGGATGATTTAATTTATAACACAAATACAGGAAAATTCATACTCAATGAAACAAAGTATGGAGCATCTAATACTTTGCGAAAAAATCAAAAAATATTGCAGGATGCGATTAAACAAGGTAAAAAAGTTGAAGTAAGAACAACAGAAGAATTGATTATTGATGGTAAACGAATATATAAACAAGGAACTGAAATTGAAATATCAGAAATAGTACGTTCTCACAGTATTGATGGAACAATAATAAATAATACAATACAAACACTATGGACAAAATAATAACAAAAAAAGAAGTTAAACAAAAACTGGTTAATCAATTAGAAAGTATACTTATTACTGATAATTTTAAATTAAACAAAAGTACTGGTTTTATTAATCGCAAATCACAAGGTAAATTAGAATCCGTGTTTTTTAGAGTCTTAAACTATTGGCCACTTTGTCAAGAAATTGAATATGTAGGTTTTTCCATTCGTTTTGATACTGTGGAAAAAATTGTAAATACCTTTTTATCCAAATATAATTTTTTTAATATTGAGTGTACAAAAAATACTTCAACTATTGGAAATTCTATTTTTTTTAATGCCAGAATTGATAACATTGAAAATGTTGATAACTTTATTCATTTACATATGAATGATATTAAACAAAAAGTGTTTGATTATTTCACAAAATATAATACAATAAAAGATGCTAATCAATACAAAAAAAATCAAATTTTAAATGATACAAGTAGTTTGAAAGGCTTAAATTATCACGTTGACAACTTTATGCAATCACTCACATTAATGAAATTATGTAATGATCCTGATTTTGAAGATTTATCTCAAAAATACAAAGAGCTTTATACTTCATGGGGTGGATGTGAGGAGGTAGGAATTAAGGCAATAAATGATTTGATTGAATATTTATCAAGAAAATAAATAATATGACAATGACTTAATATGATTTATCAAAATGAATATAAGATAATATCAAATGCGAATACCGGTAAATTTTACGGAATTTATGATGCAGATGGAATTGAAAAACTGTGGGGTAACAATATTATTATTAAGGGAAAAGAATTGCTTGATGCTGTAAAAGACAAAAAGATTGCCGAATATCCTGCAAAAAGAGAAATGAAAAATATTGAGAAGAAACTAAAAAAGACTGATCAACAGTAATTGTTCGACATAACATTTAATTATTTGTTAAAGTTTTTTACAGGCAGAAAATTCCTTATACATTCAGTATGTTTGCAAACTTAAACCCTGTATTTATTTTATGTTATAAAAACAATTTTACTGAATTTAACAAAGGTTTTTTATAAAAATTTTGTGTTTTTAATATTTTTTTGTACCTTTGCGCCGCTAAATTAAATCATAAATCAAAATAAGGATGAAAAGAACGACAGCATTAATACTTTTACTGCTTGCCAACATGATAATGCTGGCGCATGCGTTCGTGCCTCATTGCGATTATGGTCAAACATCCGTAAACCTGTCATTACCGGTTATTCATTCGGAAAACGGTAATAATCCCTGTCAGTCGGGAAGCTATCGTCATTCGCATGATGCCGATGAAGAATGTTTTTTGGCGCAAAATTATTTGATACTCGAAAGCAATGAAAAAATAATAACGCCTGTTGATTTTATATTGTTTTCATGTCCGTTTGTTTCTGTCAATCATAATATTCCGTTGGAATATTTAAAATCATTAACTCTTCAATATAAACCGTATTTATTATCGTATTATTGCGCTTTTGTACTTCCTGTCAGAGGATTAAGAGCGCCTCCGGCTTGCTGATTTTTTGTCTTTTTATTTTAATTACACTTTTTCGAAATACATTTTTCGAAACCATTTATTAATAACAAAAATCAGTAAACAATTACAAATATGAAATTATACAACATAACAGCAATCCTGTTCTTTACGGTAATTATACTCGCAGGTTGCGGAAACAGTAAAAATAACAGCATACACGATGAAGATGAAAAAACTAATGTGGATGCTATAGTTTTCACAAAAAAACAGCAAAATAAAACGGATTTTGCGATAGAAGATGTTCGTATCGAACCTTTTGATGCAATAATACGAACGGCAGCACAGGTTTTGCCTTCGCAGGGAGATGAAAAAATTGTTACAGCCAAAGCCGGCGGAACTGTTGCTTTTTCTGCGGATTTTGCCGTTGATGGCAAAGCCGTAAAAGCAGGACAGTATTTATTTTCAATAGAAAGCGGCGGCTTGGCTGACGATAATTTCGGCATACGTTATGCCGAAGCCGAAAACGAATACAACAGGGCAAAAAAAGAATATGAACGGAAACTTGACCTGGAGAAAGACAGGATAGTTTCAAAACAGGATTTAATCAAAGCCGAAACAGAATACAAAAATGCAGAAAACATTTATAACAGCCTGCGTAAAAGCTTTTCGGGCGGAAAACAGGCAATATCCGCTCCCATGTCAGGATTTATTACAAAAATGCTGGTGCGTAACGGCGAATATGTAGAAACCGGACAGCCTGTTTTAATTATTTCGCAAAACAGCAATTTATTTATCAAGGCGGAACTGGCTCCGAAATATTTTTCGGCTCTTGGCGAAATAATATCTGCCAATATTCATGTGATGAACACAAACAGAACTTATTCGCTTGAAGAATTAAACGGAAAAATACTTTCGTTCGGCAAATCCGCCGATATCAACAATCCTCTTATTCCTGTCGTATTTCAGGTAAACAACAGCATCGGTCTGCTGTCGGGAAGCATTGTCGAATTATTCATAAAAACGCGAACCAATAAGCGTGCTATCACCGTTTCAAACGATGCAATAATCGAAGAAATGGGAAACTATTTTGTTTTTGTTGAACTGACCGACGAAACTTTTGAAAAACGGACAGTAACAAAAGGAACAACCGATGGCTTGCGCATCGAAATCACGGAAGGCTTGTCGGCAGGAGAAAGGGTTGTAAGCAAAGGCGCGATATTAATAAAGCTTGCGCAATCGTCAGAAGAACTGGATGTACATTCGGGACATTCGCATTAAAAAAAGGAGAAAAATTATGTTAAACAAAATAATAAAATTTTCTCTCAACAATAAACTGTTTGTGTTATTGGGAGCAGTGCTGCTTATTGTCGGAGGCGTATATACTGCCGACAAAACTGACGTAGATGTTTTTCCCGATTTGACCGCGCCTACTGTTGTTGTCATGACGGATGCGCATGGCATGTCGGCAGAAGAAGTTGAACGCCTGGTAACGTTTCATATCGAAACGGCAGTAAACGGCGCAACCGACGTGCGGCGTGTGCGTTCGGCATCTTCACAGGGATATTCATTTGTATGGATAGAATTTGACTGGGGAGCGGATATTTTCAAAGCCCGTCAGATTATAAGCGAAAAAATGGTAACATTAGGCGATGCCTTGCCTGCGGGCGTTATCCCTGTTTTGGCGCCGCAGTCAAGCGTAATGGGCGAAATTCTGTTTATAGGATTGCAGGCTGATTCTACTTCGCTGATGGAGCTTCGTACCTTAGCCGAATGGATTGTTAAACCAGCAATTTTGGCTACAGGCGGAGTGTCGCAGGTAACTATTATCGGCGGCGACTATAAACAGTACCAACTGCTTGCCGACCCGCAGCTGATGAACTTTTATGGAGTAACAATAAACGAATTAGCCGAAACGGGAAGTACATTCAGCGCAAACTCTATTGGCGGAATCGTTCGCGATTTTGGCAACGAATACGCCTTGCGCGGAATATCGCGTACAAATGATTTGGAAGAATTGGGCAACACTTATATTAAAACGGTAAACGGAAATCCTGTTGTTGTATCGGATGTTGCAACACTGTCGATAGGCAGCGGTATCAAAATGGGTTATGCTTCGCAAAACGCTAAACCGGCGGTAATATTGTCGGTGTCGAAACAGCCGAATATCAATACTTTGAACGTAACAAAAAACATAGAACGCAACCTGTCAGAGATACGGAAATCATTTCCAGCCGATGTGAAAATGGATACAAAAATATTCAGACAGGCAGATTTTATCGAAGCATCGGTCAACAACGTAGGACAGGCATTAATGGAAGGCGCTTTGTTTGTTGTAATCATTTTGTTTCTGTTTTTGGGAAGTTTCCGTACAACGGTTATTTCCGTAATAGCAATTCCATTGTCGCTGCTTGGAACTGTTACTGTGCTTTATTTGCTTGGAATGAATATTAATACGATGACTTTGGGAGGAATGTGTCTTGCAATCGGCTCGCTGGTAGATGATGCAATTATCGATGTAGAAAACGTATATAAAAGATTGAGGCAAAATAATCATAAACCCGAAGAAGAGCGCCAATCCGCTTTTACAGTCGTACTTGAAGCATCCAAAGAAATCAGGTCATCGGTTATAAGCGCAACGTTCATCATTATCATTGCTTTTGTTCCTTTATTTTTTCTTTCGGGAATGGAAGGCAGAATGTTGCAGCCTCTTGGGATAACATATATAATATCGCTTTTCATGTCGTTGATTGTTGCAATGACAATAACGCCGTTATTATGCAAACTGATGCTGTCGAACGAAAAATATCTTCGTAAAAAAGAAAAAGACAGCTGGTTTACAACAAAACTGCTGAACCTGTATAAAAAATCATTACAATGGGTTTTCGGTCGTGCAAAAATAGTTTTATACGCGTCTGTCGGAATCTTTGTTGCTGCCGTTGCATTGTTTTTTACAATGGGACAAAGCTTTTTACCCGAATTTAACGAAGGCGCGCTTACCATCTCGGCTGTAACGAAACCGGGAATTTCGCTCGACGAAAACAACAAATTAGGGAATCTTATTGAATCCGAACTGCTGAAAATTCCTGAAATAACAAGCACGGCACGACGTACGGGCAGAGGCGAACTCGACGAACATTCGCAGGCAACCAACAGTTCGGAAGTAGATGTAAATTTCACATTAAAAAACAGGACGCAAGCCGAGTTTATGATTGACGTCAGGCAAACGCTTGCAGGTATTCCGGGCGTTGCATCTACTATAGGACAGCCTTTGGGACACCGCATCGATCACATGCTGTCGGGAACGCGCGCAAATATTGCAATAAAACTGTTCGGCTCCGATTTGGGAACTCTTTTCAGAACGGGAAATCAAATCAAAAACGCTATTACCGATATTGATGGCTTGGTAGATATTGCCGTTGAACAGCAAACCGAAACGCCGCAGCTGCAAATACGAGCAAACAGAACCATGCTCGCACGCTATGGCATTACGATAGAAAATTTTAATAAATTCATAGAGCTGGCTTTTTCGGGAGAAAAATTAGGAGATATTTATGAAGGGCAACGAAGTTTTGACCTGATATTAAGATTGAACAGCAAGTATACGGAAAATATCGAACAGATAAAATCTGCTCTGATTGACATTGGATCGGGTAAAAAAATACCTTTGGAAGAAGTTGCGGAAATTGTTTCGGTTGGCGGACCAAATTCCATAAATCGCGAAAACGTGCAGCGCAGAATTGTTGTTTCTGCAAATGTTTCGGGACGCGCCTTAAAAAGCGTGGTTGATGATATAAAATCAACTGTCGACAATGAAATTAAGCTTCCCGAAGGATACCGTGTCGAATACGGCGGACAGTTTGAAAATGCAAAAAACGCTTCTCAGACATTGCTTATTACATCACTGCTGGCAATATGCGTTATTTTTCTTTTGCTCTACGGCGAATTTAAAAATCTGACACTGTCGGCAATAGTACTGGTTAATCTTCCGCTTGCATTAATCGGCGGAATATTTGCAATATTCTTTACATCAAATGTTGTAAGTATTCCATCCATAATAGGCTTCATAACCCTGTTCGGCATTGCTACGCGCAACGGTATTCTGCTTATATCAAACTATCAAAACGCAAAACAGGGCAATAATACTTTGCGCGAAATAATAATAAGCCGTTCGCTCGACAGGCTAAACCCGATATTAATGACGGCTTTGACAGCGGCATTGGCGTTAATTCCTCTTGTGCTTAACGGCGAAAAACCCGGCAACGAAATACAAAGTCCGATGGCTATGGTTGTGCTGGGCGGATTGCTTACATCGACTTTATTGAATATATATATTGTCCCTGTTGTGTATGAATTATTACAAAAGAAAAAACAAAACGATGAAAAAATTAATTATTAACATATTATTATTTGTCGGCGCTTATTCGGCGTCGGCACAAAACGAATACGAGCAGGTGCTGCAGCAAATTGAAACAAACAGTGCAACACTAAACGCTTTGCGCCTCGAAGCGGAAGCAAAAAAAGCGAATAACCGAACAGGAATTTATTTATCCAACCCTGAAATAGAATTTAACTATTTATGGGGAGAGCCTGCCGAAACAGGAAATCGCAAGGATATAAGCATAAAGCAGTCTTTTGATTTTCCTGCGGTATATGCCAGTAAGAATAAAATTTCGAAGCTGGAAAATTCAAATGTCGAACTCGAATACAGGTCTGAACGCATCAACTTGTTGCTTTCAGCCAGGCAAGTTTGCATACAGTTGATTTATTACAAAATACTTGCAAAGGAATATGAAGTTCGCCTGCAAAATGCAAAAGATATAGCCGCTGCTTACAGAATAAAATTAGACAAAGGCGAAACAAATGCCATAGAAAACAATAAGGCTCAACTTTATTTAAACAGTATCGAAAATGAAATTAAAAATATCGAAACAGAACAAAATTCTCTTTTGTCAGAACTTGTACGGTTAAACGGAGGGAAAGAAATTTTATTCTCTGTTGATAATTTTTCCGACAAGCAGCTACCTGCTAATTTTGAACAGTGGTATGCTAAAGCCGAAGAAAAAAATCCGTTGTTGCAATATGTAAAAGGACAAATAGCAATCAGTCAGCAGCAGATCCGGTTGAATAAATCGCTTGCATTGCCGAAATTTACGGCGGGATATATGCGCGAGCAGGTTGCAGGACAGCGATACGAAGGCGTAAGTTTGGGAATATCAATTCCTCTCCGGGAAAATAAAAATCGTGTGAAACAGGCAAAAATACAGTTGAAAGCATCAACTGCAACTTTTGAAGACAGGCGAATACAATTTTACGGTTTGCTTCAAAATCTGTATGACAAAGCTGTTGATTTACAGCAAATATTACAAAAATATCAGACATCTTTATCCGAATACAGCAACGAACGATTGCTGAAAAAAGCGCTGGATGCGGGCGAAATCTCGTTATTGAATTATTTGCTGGAATCTCAATATTACTACGAGCTGTTTAATAAAATGCTTGAAACCGAGCGCGACTATGAATTGACGGTAGCCAAACTTCATGCGTTAGAACAGGATAGAAATTAAGTTGAAAATTAAACCGGAGGCGTGCAGTCATTATGAAAGATAAGAAGTAACCGCACACGAGTTTAGCGAAGCCGGTTATTTTGGACTGTGCATAAAAATGAATATAAATCCGGCTAATTCATAACGAATTAGCCGGATTTATATTATCTTTCCCTATAAATTTCCTTATTCCAACTTCTCTGTGTTTTATTAACCTGAGTTTTGGATAATTTTTAGCAAGACAGAGTCAATAATTATGACATGTCGACAGTGGACAGGCAAAGGCACGCCCATATGCGACTGGTTATATATTACAGTAAATCAGCAGAGAAGTGAGAGTTGGGCGGTGGGATGTTGCCAGTCAACCTTTATTGCCGGTTTTTTGTCGAATAAAGAGTATGCACCAAGCGCCGCAATGAGGTTCATAATGAAGTTACGGATGGAGCGAAGGCGAGAATGTTCCTCATCTCAGATATTTTTGAGTTGGTCGTTGATTGTCTCAATTACAGAGCGTTTTCGCAACATAATTTTGTCGTAAAAGGTCATAAGGCGGTTTTTCATATTGCTTTTGATACCAGTAACGAGATGTACTACGTCGTTGAAAAGCATAATTGAAAATTTTAGTTTATCTTATTGATTATCATCTATAAAATTAACAATAATTTTTCAATTATGCAACTTTTCTTGATCTTTTCTTATCCAAAACTCAAGTTAATAATAAATGATTTGTGACCTTTTCAAGGAACGACTATATAAAGTCTAATATGTTTTTATAAATATATCTACGTCTTTCTTCATAAAGTACAATAAAAATTGTAATTTTTTAAATGCCTGCACAATTTAAATCTGGTATTTTTTCAATTCCTGAGCGTAATGCTGAAGCAATGATGCTCTTTTTCAATCGTCAATCATTAGAAATCATTTATAATCGATATTGCTATTATATAACGCGGCGATCAGATTGAATCTAAGGGCAAATCGTTTCCTTCTATTGCGATACTTCCCGGCAAGAATCCTAAAAATCTTAACATCTCGAATTATGTTTTCGATCATGATTCGCCGGGAGGATATTTCCCGGTTTCGTTTTTTGTCTTCTTTGGTGAGCGGTTGTCTCTTGCTTCTTTTCTTGGGGTGTTCGCTATTAGCATGAATCTTGTCGAATCCTTGATATCCTGTATATGTTAAGCATTTAGAGGTAGCCTTGAAATAAACTTTACTTTCTTTGAATAGCCTGAAATCATGTCGCCGCCCATTGTCAAAGACCGTGCAAATGATTTTTCTGCTTGACTCGTCCGCGACGATTTGTGTCTTCCGGGTGTGACGCTTCTTCTTGCCCGAATAATTCAAACGCTGTTTTTTTCAGGTCGTTCCACCGGACTTTCCGTCACATCTATAAGCACGACTTCGAAAGGATTCTCTTCTTTTAATAAACTCTTTTTGCCCGGCAAATGAAAACGGGGGTCTTTTATTAAAATGTTCTCTACCTCTTTAATGATCTCGCAAACACGACTTTCCGATATACCGTAGGTGATCCTTATATGGAACCGGGTACGATACTCGCGGTAATACATCAACAATAATAACACCTTATCCGCGTTACTTATATAAATTATATTTTAAGATTACCCAAATAATAATTATCTTTGCGGTCATAAACATTTAAGGGAAACAGATTTATTGGCCGCAAGGTAAAACAGTTTAAAAATTACACAACCGAACAGGTTGAAGCGCTCTTTGAAAGCGATGAGAATAACATTGTGGGAGTACGAATGTATGCAATCATCCAACTGACCCGCGGCTATAGTACCCGCAAGCTGGAGGACTTTTATCGCGTTACACACAAGCAAATCTGCAACCGGGCAGACCGTTTCGATGCGGAAGGCATAGACGGACTGCACATGAAGCCGGGCAGGGGCAGACATCCATATATCACATCCAAACAGAAAGAACAGTTGAAAACAGACTTGTCCAAAAGTCCCGAAACATTCGGCTATAACACAGCCAACCGGTCTGGTCCGCTGCTTAAAAAGCATCTGGAAACGGTGTACGGCACAGTTTACGGCTCACCTGCAAAACTCCGTGTTTAGGCTATAGGTCAAAAAAAGGGAATGATTATCTTTGTAGTCTATGAAAGCAGAAAATCCTTATGTAAAGTTGTTTCAACTCATTCTTCCGTTGGATATCGCCTCGTTTTTTGATTTGGTTGATGTAGCGGAAGAAGACGTAGCAGACAGGCGAGAACTTCATCTGTATCTGGACGAAAAACCAATTGTTCCCGCAGGTTATAATTCCTCCGACCTTTCCCCCAATGGTTTTTATGAAGCCGGAAGTATACAAGATTTTCCGATACGTGACAGGCGTGTCCAATTGCACGTTCGCCATCGCCGATGGTTGGATAAATCAACAGGCAAAAGTGTGTCTAAAGACTGGGATTTGGTCGCCCAGGGAACCCGCCACTCGAAAGAGTTCGCGGCTTTTTTAAAAGGGTTGCCTGGAGAAATACCCGATTACGGCCCGCTCTCTTGAACGTTTTTTATATCAGGGGAGATGAGTTTGAACGACAATGCAAAGAACACCTGAGTGGTTATCGAAGTTAGGATCAACTCTCCCATTCGCAGGAATGGCTTCTTTTCCCGGAAAACATCGGCCCGTATCTGAGCATAGACGAAACCTCTCTTTCCAACGGTGAACTTTACACGATTCTCACCAACAAGGATTTATGAACACAGCGAAAAAATATTAAACTTTTATACGAACTGATCCTCTAATGCGGC
>JAISDB010000210.1 GCA_031265155.1 Prevotellaceae bacterium
TGGCAGGTAAACAGGGTAAAGTTTAACGTTAAAGAAGAAAGGGTATAATCATGTGTGAACTTTGCAACGGCATGCATCCCTCGCAATGTCCTGTTTGCGCAGATCCCGGAAAGCAGGAAATATTTCATATCGCCTGTCCCGCATGTAAAGGCAACAACAAACACTGCAGCACCTGTTTCGGTGCGGGAGTAACATTTAATATCGATATTGACGATGTCCCGGACGATACTCGGGTCGAATGTCCCGCTTGCGGCAAAACGGTTGAGGCGGGCGAAATCTCATTTAACCAATGCGCCGGCTGCAACCGCAAAAGCGATGAAGCCGAAGAGGCGGCATTTGAAGCCATGCTGAATAAAATCGACAGGCATATTGAGAATATTAAGGAAATAAGGATACCTCAGCGTCCGCCTCTGTTTACGGCTTTAAACGCAAAAACCGCCAATGGACATTGACAGACATTGACGGAATTGGTGATTTAAAAATTATTAAATATAAAAATATAAAATCTTTACAAAAAATAAAAATTAAAAAATAAAATACATACAAAGATATGGAAAAAAAATCAATTAGACCACTAACAGCAGATGAAATTGATTGCAGGGTGCAATCAATCACCAAAAAAGGTTGTGTCCTCTTATTATACAAGGATGCCCGCTGCGATATGCGTATTCTCGACGAAACCTTTGGTATTTGCGGCTGGCAACGCAGGCACGAAGTTATCAACGAAAATCTTTTTTGCACGGTCTCAATCTGGGACGAAAATAAAAATGCTTGGGTTGACAAACAGGACGTAGGCGTAGAAAGTAATACCGAAAAGCAAAAAGGCGAAGCGTCCGACAGTTTCAAACGCGCCTGTTTTAATGTCGGAATAGGACGAGAATTGTACACTGCGCCATTTGTTTATATTTTGCTATCCGACACCGAAATGGAAGAATATAACGGCAAAATAAAATTAAAGGTAAGCGTAAAATTCAAAGTAAGCGCTATCGAATACAACGAAGCCAAAGAAATAGTAAAACTTAAAATCATCGACAATAAAGGCACAGTAAGATTTGAGTACAGCAACGGAAAGTTAAAAACAGTTGAAGCAAAAACAATTGAAGCAAAGCCAAAAAACGCCGATAATTGGGATATTTTAATTCCCGATTGCAATAAAATCGGATTGCTGGAAATAGTAAAAAACAATCCCGAATTAAAAAACAATAAGGATTTTCAGAAAGCATGCAATAAAAGAAAATTAGAATTAATAGAAAACGCACAATGGTAACTTTAATCAACAGTGGAGTCGTGTTTAACGAAAAAAAACATACCTACACTTTAAACGGAAAAAAACTTTCGGGAATAACAGAAATGTTGAAACGCCAGCTTTTTGCCAATAAGTACGCGGATGTTCCCCCTGCTGTTTTGGAACAGGCAAAATTGCGCGGCAGCCAAATTCACAAAGAAATTGAAAATATCAATACGGGAGCAAAAATTAATTACGACTCGCCTGTTTCGCTTGCCTACCTCTCGCTTCTTAAAACAAATGGAATAAAAATATTGGCTTCGGAATACATCGTAACCGATTTTGAAAAATTTGCATCGGCTATTGATATTGTCGATACGGAATTTAATCTGTACGACATAAAGGCAACGGCAGAATTAGACGCCGAGTATCTGCGATGGCAACTGTCTGTTTACGCTTATCTGTTTGAAAAAACAAATCCCGAATTAAAGGCAGGTAAACTATTTGGCTTGTGGGTGATAAACAACGAAATCAGAAGAGTAGAAGTAGAACGTATCGACAGCAATACAATCGTTCAGCTTTTTATGTCGGAAATCAGCGGGTTACAGTTTGTTGCCGGCTCAAACGAATTTACGGAATTTGTTGAGGTGCAGACCGAAATATCCGAACAGTCGTTAGAACTCGTTGTTTCTGAAAAAACATTAGGCAAATTAACAACTAATGCGACAGAAATTTACGAAACAGTAAAATTAAATATACAAAAATATGATGTCTTAAATTACGGCGAAACAAATATCGACAATGCAAAAAAAGACAAGGCAACGTTAAATAAAGCCGCTAAAATGTTAAATGACAGACGCATTGAGTTTGAAAAAGAATTTACAAAACCCTTTGCCGAATTTAAAGAAACGGTAAACAAAACTGTAAAATTGATAAAAGAATGTTCCGATAATATTGATATTGTCGTGAAAAAATTTGAAGAAAAAGAAAAGGCTGTAAAGCGAAATCTTATTACCGAATATTGGAACAAAAAAGATTTTAATCTCGTTACACTCAATAAGATATTCAATGACTCATGGCTGAATAAAACTGCAAAAATTTCGTCAATAAACGCCGAACTCGATGCTGTTATCGACAAAATAAACAGCGATATTAAAACGCTCGAATACCTGCAGGATGCCGAAACGCTTAAAGCAATTTATTTAGATACTCTTAATCTTAACACCGCTATCGAACACGGCAAAAAATTAGAAGCCAACAGGATTAAAGTAAAGCAGGCAGCCGAGCAAGCAGCAAAAAGAGAAGCAGAAATAGAAACCGAAAATCAGGCACAAATCGAAGAGTTGCAAGTGCAATCTTATATAATTCCGCAAGAAGAAATAATCGAAGCCAAGCAGGAAGAAGCAATAATCGAAACCGAAGAAGAAAATCCTGCAGAAGAATTAATTACCAGAGATTACAGAATAACGGCAACGACAGATAAGATTATAGAATTTTTAGAGTTTTTAAAAAATAACAGCATAAAATTTGAAAAATTATGATAGCAATTAGCTTGTGCCTTTCGGACATTCCGAAAGACAAAATCAAAAAAGCCGCCAACGGCAAGCATTATGTAAACCTTATTCTTTCAGAACGAAAAGAAAAGGGAAAATACGGCGAGACGCACGCTTTAATGGTGTCGAAAACCAAAGATGAACGCGAGGCGAAAGCCGACACCGTTTACGTAGGCAGCGGAACGCTGTGGGAAGAAAAGGTATTTGCGCCCACTCCCGAAGCCATCGCCGACCTGCCCGCAGCAGACGATTTCGATGATTTACCTTTTTAATAATATAAAAAATGTATTTGCAATTAGGAAATTTAAGTATTGACGAAGTACAGGCACGAAGCGGTTTTGTACTTACGGAAGAAGACAGGCTGCTGTGGAAAAAATATTACAACCACAAAGCAGACCTGTCAGGGATGGACGTCTGTTTTCATGCATTCGACATTCCATTTATGATAGTAATAAAAGGCGAGGGAATGAAAGATATTATCCTGAAAATGTTCTCGCCGGAAAAACAGGTTAATGCCGTTCGTGAAGCGTTAAAATGCGGTGAATTATGACACTCGAAGACTTAAATAGCGAATGCCGGCAAATGCAGGCGATGCTTGAAACCGTTATACCGGCAGACGTTAACGCCGTAATAGAACATGCCCGGCTGCTTGCGGTATTTCACGCGCGTTCGGGGCAAATGCTTGCAGATGCCAAACTGCTGTTGAGAAAGAAAAAAGCCTCTGAAATAGCGGATATGATAATAAAGATAGCAAAAGAAGGCTTTTTAAGCGCAAAGGCACAAAACGCTTTGCTCGATACGGTCGCACAGGACGAAGCTTATCTTGTTGATTGGCTCGACAGAATAAATGCAAGCTGCGTTCACGATTTGGATTTGTGCAGGTCGATAATCTCAAAGGCAAAGGAAGAAATGCGCATGTCAAACATTCCCGGAACAACAGCAGGGTACGGATTTTAATTAAAACAGCTGCACAATGAACCTCAAAGCCAAATTAGAATGAACAATAAAGAACATAACATACAGGTAGCTTGTGTTAATTGGTTTCGCTATCAATATCCTAAACATATCATATATGCTGTTCCAAATGGCGGGCAAAGAAACTGCATTGTCGCAGCAAAATTGAAAGCTGAAGGGGTATTGGCAGGTATTCCCGATTTGCATATACCCGAACCGCACAACAACTATCACGGTCTATACGTAGAAATGAAAACAGACAGAAACAAACTGACGAAAAAACAGATTTCCATGATAGAAAAATTGAGAAACAAAGGCTATAAATGTGAAGTATGCTATTCGTTTGATGAATTTGTAAATGTTATAAATGATTATTTAAAATAATAATGAAAGGATGTTGTATATGGAACAGGAAATTTGGAAAGACATAAAAGGGTACGAGGGAATTTATAAAATTAGTTCATTAGGCAATGTGATGAATGTAAAAACTAATTTAATAAAAATTCCAGAAAAAACATGGAGAGGATATTTAAGAATGTCGCTTGGCGCAAAAAAAAGAAAAATGGTACATAGAATAGTTTGCGAGGCATTTATATCCAATACGCACAATCTTCCAATTATTAATCACATCAATGGAATAAAAACAGATAACCGTGTTGAAAATTTAGAATGGTGTACTCAATCTTACAACGTAAGACACGCCCTAAATGTATTGAATGTTACACCGGCGAATAGAGGAAATATTGGCAGTAAAAATAAGTTAAGCAAGATGTGTAAGCAGATAAAAAATAATAAGGCAATAGCCATATTCTATGGAGCATCAGAAGCGGCAAGAATTACAGGAATTAATAAATCATCAATAATAGAAGTTTGTAATAACCACAGGAAAAGCGCAGGGGGTTATAATTGGGAATGGATACCACGTAAAAGCACAACACCGCCAAATACGGAAAGTTTGAATATCAAACATTAATAAAATATTATACGGAAAAAGTTAAACAGTTAAGAATTAAAAAATAAAAAGCAATGAACGAAAAACAGTTACAGCTCGTTACATTCAAGCAGGCAAAAAGATTAAAAGCGTTGGGTTTTAGATGGGAATGCGAAACATTTTATTGTTTTGGATCACTGGATAATTGCCATAATCTAATAAACTACAACAATAACGCGGGACTTGATATTAACGAAGATGATTACCCGGAAGATGCAACAGATGATGAATATTGTTCCGCTCCCACAGTCGCCCTTGCGCTTAAATGGTTCAGGGGCGAGAAAGAAATCGAATCCGGATTAGCTCCAAAAAGGATATTCGATTTTGTGCGTTACGCGTGGTGGTATTCAATAGACGGGAATATTACTGCCACAAGTGATGGAAAAGATTACGAAGCCGCCGAAAGCGCACTATTAAACGAATTACTAACCATTTTAGAAAAGAAAAAAGAGCAATGAAAACATTTAAAGATTTGCAGGAAATTATCACAAACGAAGATATTTATATCTTTTACGACAACGATTTTTGGGAGTTCCGACGTTACCCGATGAATATGGAATTGACGGAAGAACAGGATAGAAACTGTATAATCGCCTATAGTGATGATATTGATTTTTCGACGTTTCCGAAAAATCAGTTATATTATGGCAATCAATACGGTAATGGAATTATGGTGTTGCTTGCCAACACGCCAAACCATAGAATTAAAGGAGTAAGAGTAGCATGAAAAAATTAGAATTAAAAGACATTTGTTTCTATTTGCCGTATGGATTAAAATTTGAAGTATTCCAAAATTCAAATCACATCGGGATAGAAGAAGCAACAGGAGCGGATTCGCGCTA
>JAISDB010000092.1 GCA_031265155.1 Prevotellaceae bacterium
TTTCAAAATTTAATATAAACCAGACATGTTATCTATTTTTTTCGTCATTGCGAGCGAAGTGAAGCAATCCAGTTATCATGTTTTTTATAGATTGCTTCGGCGTTCCGCCTCGCAATGACGCGTTTTTTCAATTATTAATCGTTAATTTTCATCTCTTAATTCTTAATTAGTCGTTCCTTAAAAAGGGGACAAATTATTTATTAATAACTGATGTTATGCACCATCGATCAGAGTCTCGCCGTCCTGAAATGCAATGTAACTTTAACTGTCCTGCGTTACATGAGTTACCATTTACCGTTTTAAATTATTAAATATTTTAATTAAACGGGGCTATTATGAATAAAAAAACTAATTTTGCAGTGTATTAACAACTTTAACATAAAATTTCAAAATCAATTCAAAACAAAATGAAAAAAATACTTGTGCCGATCATTGCTGCGCTTGTGCTGACTGCCTGCGGCAATAACAAACAATCGGAAATCGACAGTATCAACAGCGAAATTGCGGCAGGAAACTTCACCGTTGCCGATTCGCTGATTGACGGTTATATTTCGCAAAACCGGTTGAGCGAAGATGAAATATACAGCCTTAACTTTCAGAAAGACTTGATGCATCGCAAACGGCTTGACTTCAGGAAAAATAAAGAAGATGTGCTTGAATACATTTCAAAGTATTATCCAGAAGCTGATGATGCAATGCTCGAAAAGTGGGAAAACGCAAAGGCGCTCGAAGCAATGATAATTGATGGAGAAAAAAAATACTTCAACAGCGCCGCGCGAAACCTGTTTCGCATCGATAAAGATGCACGCAAGCGCAAAATAGACGTTGATGGAGAAAACGCTGACGAATTACAGTTGCTTCTGGAAAAGCATTTGCCCGAAGTAATGTCGCAGGCAAAAGAATCGCCCGTCAGGCAAAGCCTTCCGAAGAAAATGAAAATCACGTACACGCTTACTGTTCCTGCAAACGCTGTTCCCGCAAGCGAAACAATTCGCTGCTGGCTGCCTTATCCGCGCACCGACAGTCGCAGGCAGGCAAATATTGAACTGCTTTCGGTTGATGCCGCTGATTATCTGATTTCGCCTGACGAATATCCTCACAAATCAATGTATATCGAAAAAACCGCAAAAGAAAACGAGCCTGCCGTATTCAAATACTCGTTTGTAATGTCGTCGGCAGCCGAATGGTTCGACCTGAAGCCGGAAAATATCAAGCCGTACGACAGGGAAAGCGAACTTTACAGAAAATATACCGGCGAGCGCAGTACGCACGTCATTTTCAGCAATATGATAAAAGAATTTTCAGCAAAAGTCGTTGGAAACGAAACAAATCCGCTGCTCGTATCAAACAAAATTCTTCAATACATCAAAGACAGCTATCCGTGGGCAAGCGCACTCGAATATTCAACCATGGATAATATTCCCGAATATGTAATCGAAAATAATCACGGCGACTGCGGAATGGTCGGACTGCTGTATATAACATTATGTCGCTACAACGGTATTCCTGCAAAATGGCAAAGCGGATTCATGCTTCATCCCGGCGATGTTAATCTGCACGACTGGGCAGAAACGTATTTTGAAGGCATCGGCTGGGTTCCAGTTGATCCGTCGTTCATTCGGCGCAGCTTTGACGACAGCGACGCAAACGCTTTTTACTCGAACGGAATAGATGCCTACCGATGGATTGTAAATGATGATTATTCACGGGAATTTTATCCTGCTAAAAAGTTTCCCCGCAGCGAAACGGTAGATTTTCAGCGCGGCGAAGTAGAATGGAGCGGCGGAAATCTGTACTTTAACAAATGGAAATGGAATATCGATGTTGAATATCTGGATTGAAAACCGAAATAGAAATTATAATACATGAAACGAACAGGCTTTTTTATTTTACTGTGTCTTTTGACACAATATGCTTTAGCTCAAAATTTTTCGCAAAAGTTCGGTAAAGTTACAGCCGACGAACTTGAGATGACGGCATACGACAAAGCTCCCGATGCCGAAGCTGTAATATTATACGAAAATGTTGACATGTACTACGACATGTCGAATAAGATTAATCTTGTGTATGACTATAAAATAAAAATAAAGATATTGACAAAAGAAGGAACATCAAACGGCGATGGCGAAATTATTTTATACAACAGAGGTTCGTCGGATGAATTTCTGTCGGGATTAAAAGCTTCATCATATAATCTTGTCGATGGTAAAATTGTTGAAAGCGAATTAAAAAAAGATTATATTTTCAAGGAAAAAATAGATGATAAGCGAACGCGCGTAAAGTTTTCGATACCTGAAGTAAAGGCAGGCTCGGTGATAGAATATAAGTACCGTATCACATCCGATTATATCTTTTCAATTCCCGATTTGAATGTACAGCATTCGATACCTGTAATGTACAGTAAATTCAAAGTTTCGGTTCCCGAATATTTCAAATTCAGCTTAAACGTGAAAGGTTATCAAAGGTTGAACATCCTGCGCGAAAAGGGAAACTACAATACGGGAAAATACTTTTTCAGCACGGATGTTGTTTCCTGCGAAGCGGAACATGTTCCGGCGTTAAAAGGCGATTCGCATTTATGGTGTCTCGATGATTTCAAAACAAAAGTCGAATTTGAGCTTTCATCAATACAGATACCCGGTCAAATGTACAAATCATATTCAAATTCATGGCAGGCGGTAAACGAAATGCTTGAAAAGTCGGATTTCAATTCAAATCTGAAAACATCATATCCGTTCAAAAAAGAAGTAATTGCAATAAGAGAATCAAATATAAGCGACAAAGAAAAAGTAAGAAACATATTGAAACTCGTACAGTCGAAAATAAAATACAACGGCAAATATGCCTTGTCTTCCGGCAGTCCGCGCCAGGCAGCAGAAAAAGGCACAGGCTCAAGCGCCGATATTAATTTTGTTTTACATTCGGCTTTGCGCGATGCAGGATTTGATGCTGTTCCGGTTTTACTGAATCCTCGCCATTTCGGACGGTTGCCTCTGGCAAAGCCCACAATCGAAAAAATAAATGCTTTCATCGTGCGGGTAACATTAAACGGCGAATATTTATATCTTGACGGCGCGCACCTTCATTCCGATATTAATGTTTTATCGCCGGATTTACTTGTTGACAGAGCAAGAATTTACAAGGTAAACGACGAAAACGGCTGGGTAAATTTGACAGACATATCGAAAAGCGTATCGTCAATATCTGTTTTTGGAAATATCAGCGATGAAAACGAACTTTCGGGAACCATACGCCGAACATATACAAATCAAGCCGCATACTCTTTTGCAAACAGTTATGAAAAATACAGCTCAAAAGAAGAATATATTGAAGCCGTAGAAAAAGAATTTTCGATAAATGTAAGCGATATTCAAATAACCGATATTGATTCGCTGGTTATAACCGAAACAATACTGTTCACGTCAGCGATAAATTCTACCGGTGAATACGCTTATTTGAATTCTACCGTTTTTCCGTTCATGTCCGAAAATAAATTAAAACAGCAGGAAAGAATTTTACCTGTAGAATTTAACTATCCGGTAACGTATAACATAAACTGCGGAATTATTTTTCCGCCAAGCTGCACTGTCGAAGAAAAACCCGAAAACATCAGCCTGTCGGCTTGCGAAGACGGCGTAAAATACACATACATATCACAATCAACTTTCAGTAATTTGCAGATTAAATTCTCTTATGCCGTTAACAGACTTGTTTTTGCCGTGAATGAATATGCGGATTTAAGCGCTTTTCACGGAATGTTGACGCAAATGAGCGACAGCCAAATTGTAATCAAAAAAAATCAATAAAAGTCATTCGGTAAAATGAAGAATAAGTTTTTGTTTATAATAATGTTTTTGGCTGTATCGGCAAAAGTTTCGGCGCAGAATTACGCTGTAGAAAATATTCCCGAAGAATTGAAAAAAAACAGCAATGCGGTTGTTCGTTACAGTTATACGGAATTTATTTACAACGATATAAAATCGGCAACAGAAAAGGAAACTTATGTAATAACAGTGTTAAATAAACAGGGAGACGATTTGTCGAAATTTGTCTGTTACGGAGATAAGTTCAGATATTTAAAGAGTTTTTCGGGCGAAATTTATGACAGGGATGGAAAATTAATACGCAAAATAAAACGGTCGGAAATTAATGAAACCGAATATTCCGAAGACCTGGCATCCGACAGCAAATATTATTTTTTATCTCCGCAAACCTCATATTATCCCTACACGGTAAAATACGAATACGAAACAGGCTGGAAAAACGGTATTATACGTTTTCCCGTATTTTCACCGGTTTTTGACTGTAATGTTGCAGTAGAAAAAGCGGTATATAAACTGTCGCTTCCGCGAGGCTGCGAATATTTATCGAAGAATTTGAACACAGACATCCAGCCGGTAACAGCAAGCAGCGCAACAGCTGATATTTACGAATGGACTATAAGCAGTTTTGCGGCAGTCAAGTCCGAATCGCTTGCGCCGCCTGCGCGTCAAATATTTCCCATGATATATCTCACTCCGGGCAATTTCTACTACGATAATACAACGGGAAATCAAAACGGCTGGGAAAATTACGGAAAATGGCAATGGTCGCTGCTGCAGGGCAGAGATTTGCTGCCTGACGAACTGAAACGGAAGATATTGGATATTACAAACGGATTGACGGCACGCGAGAAAATAAAGGCGCTTTACGACTGGCTTGGCAAACATACGCGATACGTAAGTATTCAGCTCGGAATAGGAGGCTGGCAGCCAATGACTGCTGAAGATGTTTATAAAAACAAATTCGGCGACTGCAAAGCGCTTTCAAATTTTCTGAAAGCAATGCTGCAGGAATGTGGAATAAATTCTTATTACACCAAAATAAGCACCGTAAATAAACGCCTGTTCAAAGATTATGCATCGGTGGGACAGACAAATCATATAATACTTCAGGTTCCTCTCGAAAGCGAGATTTTGTGGCTTGAGTGTACAAATCCCGAAATTCCTTTCGGGTATGTTCATGAAGATATTGCTGGGCATGATGCTTTGGTGTGTAAAGACGGAACGGCATATTTTGTTACGCTTCCCGAAAATCCCGATTCGCTGAACCTGATGAAACAGAATATTACGGTCGATATCAACAGTGAAGGTTTTGCAGGCGTTCATGTTTCCAGGCATTGCGAGCTGGAACAGTACGAAAGAATAGCCGGCATAACAAAGCTTGAAGAAAAAGACAAAATAAACTATTTGCAGAAAATAATTGATTTGCCTCTGTCAACAGTAAAAAATTTACAAATCAGCGAAGACAAAAATTCCACACCGGTTATAAACATTGATTTCGATGTGGATGCTCATAAGTATGGCAATATCTCGGGAAGCAGATTTTTCATTCCCGTAAATCCGTTCAACAGAAATTCGTTCAAGCCCGACAGGGAACGTAATTTGGATATATCAATAAAACGCGGTTATTGCGATATTGATACGATAACTGTAAATTTTCCATCCGACATGACCATAGAAGCGATGCCCAAGCCGGTATCGGTAAAATCGGACTTTGGCGAATTCAGCTTTAACATGAAGCATGAAAAGGGAAAAATTGAAATTGTTCAGACTTTCCTTTTGCGACAGGGAGATTATCCCAAAGAAAAATACGAAGAACTGTCGGCATTTATGAAAAGCATTTCACAAATCGAAAATTCAAAAATAATTCTGAAAAAACAGTGATATAAATCAGCTGTTCTGTTACTTTCTCATTTCATTTTGCAGATAAACAACCCTTGCTCGACGCAGCGAGACGCTACGCCGAGCGGGAGATTTAATATAAAACATATAAGGTGCGTTTTGCCCATTCGGCTTTCGCACGTGGCAAACAGGTGTGCAAATTAAATTCGAAAGGCTTCGCTCGGGCAAAACAGATATGCAAATTCCATTCTAAAGGCTTCGCTCGGGTAAAACAGATGTGTAAATTCCATTCTAAAGGTTTCGCTCGTGCAAAACAGATGTGCAAATTCAATTCGAAAGGTTTCACTCAGGCAAAACAGATGTGCAAATTCAATTCGAAAGGTTTCGCTCGTGCAAAACAGGTGTGTAAATTCCATTCGAAATGCTTCACTCGGGCAAAACAGATGTGCAAATCCAATTCGAAAGGTTTCGCCCTTGCTCGGCGTAGCGTCTCGCAACAGCGCAGGCAGCAAAGCAACCCAGCCCAACCTGACAGGTTTCCGAAACCTGTCAGGTTGGGTTTTGCAAAAATCCGTCATTGCGAACTGCGAGGTACGAAGCAGGAAGCAATCCATAAAGAGTTTTTTATCTGTAATTTTATAGATTGCTTCGGCGTTCCGCCTCGCAATGACGAGCCTGTATTTCGCGCTTAACTTGATGATATTGATCTTGAGACTGCGCCGTGCGGGGGTTCTGTTATTTTCTCATTTCATTGCGCAGATAAACAACCTGTCCCTCGTCGAGAATTTCATCAGCCTGCATGTTGTTTTTCTTGCACAAATCGCGCAGTTTCACGCCATAAAGCTGCGACACATAACGCAACGTTTCGCCCGCTTCGGCTACGTGCATTGGAAAATCTTCGCCAGCTTTCGATTTTTTTGCGGCTATGTAAACAATATCATCTTTGGCAGGTTGTTCGTTTTTTGCAGCATCGTTGTATTTGCGAAGCTGTTCCGCCGACATTTTAAATTCATCTCCTATCCTTTCGTAAGTATCGTTGTATTTGGCAATTATATATTTCACTCCATTGCGCTTGCCGACATGCCGGTTGAGTATTATCACAAAGTTATCAATATTATAGCTGCGCATTGCTTCCGAAGGTTTTTTTACAGCTTCAACCGGCGCTGTCTGTTTTTCATGCCTGTCGTGAGTCTTGCCGGATGTGCCTGATGAAGACGGTGGCGCGTAATTTTTATCATCATATTTGTATAGCTGAAAATCTTCAATGATTTTTATCAGCATTTCGGCATAATTAGGCGCAGTTGCATAGCCTGCCTTTTTCAAACCGCGCGCCCAGCCCGTATAATCGGTTATCTTCAAATCAAACAGAGAAGCGTAGCGCTGACGGTAGCGAAGAAAATCGGAATGATCGACAAACGATTCTTCGTCGGTTTCGTATGCGCGAAAACATTCGTTGGCTTTGTCGTCATCGTGATAAATTTTGCGCCCCTGCCAGCCTGCGCACTTTATGCCGAAATGATTTTTTCCGTTAACGGTCAGCGAACTGCTTCCGTTGTTCGACTCCAAACAAGCCTGTGCAAGTATTATACTTGCCGGTATGCCATAAGATTTCATCTGGCGAATAGCAATATTCCTGTATTTTTCGATATACTGTTCGCGAGTAAGTTTTTGAGCAAAAGCGAAATTCATCGACAGTATCAATGATATAATTAATAAATATTTTTTTCCCATATCCGATTTTTTTTGCAAAATTATTAAAATAAAAAAATATATTATATTTGCAGCCTGATAAAACAGTTAAATTGATAATTTTCAATGCAAAATTACAAAAAAGATATTTGAAATGAATGAATTTGAGATAAATATCAAGGCAAGGCATTACAGCTCAATAAGCGAACTTGACGAAACGGAACGTCAATTGCTCGAAGCGGCAAACGAAGCAACAAAAACTTCATACGCTCCCTATTCAAAATTTAATGTAGGCTCGGCGGTTTTGCTCGCAAACGGAGAAATAATCACGGGAAGCAATCAGGAAAACAGTGCGTATCCGTCGGGATTATGCGGCGAGCGGGTTGCAGTATTTTATGCCAATGCAAAATATCCGAATGTTGCAATAAAAGCTGTTGCAATATCATCGGCAGTTGACAGTAAAATAAACGACAGCACGGTTTATCCCTGCGGCGCGTGCCGGCAGGTTTTGGTTGAAAGCGAAAGCAGGCAAAGCACAAAAATAAAACTTATAATGGGCAGTGCAAAGTCGGTTATTGTTGTTGACAGCGTGAGTTTGATGCTGCCTTTCACTTTCGATCTTGATGAAATGATGAAACCGTAAAATAAGGCAAAGCTATCTAACTGGAGTCAGTCTGTTTTCTTCTACTGCAACTACAAATGCGCCTTTAAAGTCTTTTTGCAGCGACTGGCACAATCGTCTTGCTTCGGTTAAACTTGTAAAATTGCCTGTTATGTACTTGTAATAGTTTTCTGTTTTCACATATTTCACATCTTTTCGACCCTTGAAGTCTCTTGCTGTTGTCGGAATAAGTTTTTTTATTGCCATTATTTGCACGCTGTACGTTTTTTGCGGCGCAGCAGCGTTTGCTGACATATTGTTTTCAATTGCTTTGACTTCATGTTTTTCTTTTATCGAATCACTGTTTCTATCAATTTTTACAGTGTCGTTTTCCTTTTGAGATTCGTGATTATCGGCTGTTTGCGGAATATCTTCCGTGATGTTGCCTTTTTCGTACTGTTCTTTGTATTTGCAGAATGCCGAAAAGATATTCTGCGCTATTTTTTCCTGATTTTCATCTTTTATTAAAATTGCTTCTTCTTCGAGATTTGACAAAAATCCCAATTCTATCAGTATTCTTGGCATTGCCGCTTTCCACAAAACCAGAAATCCTGCCTGTCGCACGCTGCGATCTCCTTTTATCGGTCCTTGCGTTACCATTTCGTTTTGAACGATATCGGCAAGTTTAAGGCTTTCTTTCATGTGCGAATTTTGCAGGAGCTTAAATATGATATACGATTCGGGCGTTTCGGGATTGAAGCCCTGATATTTTGATGAATAATCGTCTTCCATTGTGATTACGGCATTTTCGCGCCGCGAAACTTCGAGGCTTGCCTGCGACTTGTGTTCGCCCATTACCCATGTTGATGTGCCTCGCGCTCTTGTGTTGCTGTTTGCATCGACATGGATTGAAATAAACAGATCCGCATTATTGCGATTGGCAATTTCTCCGCGTTCGTCCAGTTCGACAAATACATCTTTTTTTCGCGTATAAATGACTTCCACGTCAGCGAAATTTTTACTTATAAGCTCGCCCAGTTTTAACGCAACCGAAAGCGTTATATTTTTTTCCTTGCTTTTTTTTCCGACAGCTCCGGGGTCTTTTCCGCCATGTCCGGCATCTATTACAATTTTCCCGATCTGTTGCCGGCTAACATAATTTTGAGCGTTTGCACAAATGGAAAAAACGCAAAAAAAGGTTAAAGAATATATGGAATACCGTATGTTATTTTCAAAATATGTCAAAAACTTATTTTTCATATTATAATTATTTACTAAAAATCATTAGTTTTGTACGTTTTTTTGTGCCTGTGTTCACAAATACAGCGCAAATATAATAACTTTTAATGACAAAAATAATACGTTATATATCATTAACATTTATACTGCTGTCGGGATGTTTGCATGGTTTTGCTTCCATGCCGCAAACTGTTTCGGATACAATAATAATACAGGATACATCTTCTTTTGTTATTGATTCCGTTGCTATTTATGCCGATTCTATTGTTGTTGAAAATGCGGGTGAAAAAAAGCTCATAGACGATCCTGTGCTTAAAAACGCCGACAGCGCCATTGTTTATGATATAGCAAATGGAAAATCATATCTTTACCGAAATGCCGAAGTTACATATCAGGACAAGCAGATAAAAGCCGACTATATAGAATTTGATGCAAATACAAAAATTATTTATGCCAAGGGACTTGTCGATACTTCGGGCAATGTTGTCGGAAATCCTGTTTTTAAAGATGGCGAAGATGTGTATGAAATCAAGGAAGTTTACTATAACTTTGAAACAAAAATTGCAAAAATAATTCATGTGATTACTCAGCACGGAGAAGCTTACATGCACGGCGATACCATAAAAAAAATGCCCGACAATACCGTCTTTTCACGAGGCGGAAAATTTACAACCTGCGATGAAGATCATCCTCATTTTTACATAAAAATGAGAAAGTCGAAAATGATTCCCTCGAAAAAGCCGGATACGGATGGCAAAGGCGGTAAAAACGGGCAGGTATTATTCGATTTTGCCTATCTGGTTGTCGAAGATGTTCCGCTTCCTCTTTTTTTACCTTTTGGCTTTTTCCCTCTAATGACAGATGTCTCGTCGGGTGTGATAATTCCGTCTTACGGCGAAGAAGCCGAACGCGGATTTTATTTGCAGCGGTTCGGCTATTATTTTATTTTGCTTAAAGACCATATTGATGCAACTCTTACCGGCGACTGGTATTCAAAAGGCTCGTGGGGTTATCAGATTGCATCCCGGTATATGAAACGGTATAAATATTCCGGTTCGTTTAATTATCAGTCGTCAACAATAAAAACCGGCGATAAGGGTTCTCCCGACTACAGCGTGTCGAAAAGCTATTCCGTGTCATGGAGTCATCAAAAGGCGCCGCAAACCAATCCGACAACTACTTTTCAGGCAAACGTGAACTTTTCATCATCAACGCATAAAAGATATAACGAACAGACGACAAACAACGACTATCTTCAAAATACGGCGAGTTCGAGCATTTCATTCTCGAAAAACTGGGAAGGAACTCCATTCAGCATGACTGCAAGTTTCAATCACAGCCAGAACATGCGCGACAGTACCTATTCCATAGGTTTTCCCAATTTTACCTTTGCAATGACAACGGTTTATCCTTTCAGAAGCAAGGCGGGCACAGGTAAAAGAAAATTTTATGAAAATATAAATTTTGGATATAATACTAATTTTTCAAACAGTGTTTCAAATGTAAAGGAAGACGACCTGTTTAAAGATGCCTTTTGGGACGCAATGAAGCATGGAATGAATCACAATTTTTCGATATCCCTGCCGTCCTTCACGCTTGCAAAGTATATTAACGCAAGCCCAAGCATCAGATACGGACAGACATGGTATTTTCAAAGCGTAAAGCGTCAATGGGATACTTCAACAAGTTCGGTAATTGCCGATACAACATCATCGTTTGGCGATTTTGGGGTAGCGCATACGTATTCGGGAGGAATTTCATTTAATACAAGAATTTACGGACTGTTCGACAAATTCAAGCCCGGTTCCAAAATCAGGGCAATTCGTCATGTCATGACGCCGGATATTTCGTTCAGCTATACGCCAAACCAAATGGTAGCTGCAAACGGCTGGCGAAAAGTACAAACCGATGCAGGCGGGAAAGAAGAATACTATAATATATATAACGCTCCGGCAAATACCGGTTCTCCATCGCAAAGCAAGGCAAGCGGAAGCATTAATTTTTCGCTTGGCAATACTTTGGAAATTAAAGTCCGTTCCAAAAGCGATACAACAGAAAATGCCGAGAAGAAAATAAAGATACTGGAATCGTTTAATATTTCTACAAGCTATAATTTGCTTGCCGACTCAATGAATCTTTCCGAAATATCATTTAACGGGCGTTCTACCATTGTTACCGGATTAAGTTTTAACTTCGGATTCAGATTGAATCCGTATGATATTGACGAGCGCGGACGCCGTATAAACAGGTTTTACTGGGCAAAGCATTTCGGACTGGGCGATTTTACGTCATTTAATTTTTCAACCGATTATCGCCTTAGCGGAGGATCGGGCAATAGCAAAAGCGGAAGCGGCTCGCAGTCGCCGGGACAGTCAATAAACGGTCAAAACAGCCAGAATAACTTTCAGAATACTGACAGTCCCGATGAAGATTACAATTATACACCGTATTACATAGACTTTAATGTTCCGTGGTCGTTAAGCTTTCGCTTTAATTATACGTTTACTAAGTCATACAGCTATAATTCAACGGCAAAAACGCTGAATACGGTAAAGCGACATTCTCCGACTCTTGATTTTAACGGCGATTTAAGTCTTACCAAAAACTGGAAAATATCGTTTACGTCGGGATATGATTTGATTGCCAAGCAAATAACGGCAACATCATTAAGCCTGTTTCGCGATTTGCACTGCTTTGAGTTTTCTTTTTCGTGGTCGCCGTTCGGCATGAGGAAATACTGGGGATTTACTATTCGCGCAAAATCGGGAATGCTTAGCGATGCCGTAAAATATGAAAAACATTCAAGTTTTTACGATAATTACAGCTATTAAATATTATATAGAACAGATTATATATGCTTAAAATACATCAATTTATTGAAACGTCATTGCGAACCGCTTGCGGTGAAGCAATCCAACTGCCATGTTCTTTTATGGATTGCTTCGTCGTTACACTCCTCGCAATGACGCAGAATAATATATTGCAGATAAGGCATATATTGTTTTATTAAATATAAACTCTATTGATTTTAACTGTTATAAAAATACGGATATTAATAAAATAATAATAAATAAAATATTAAGATTATGAAAAAAATAATTTCTACGCCAAACGCGCCTAAAGCCGTTGGTCCTTACAGTCAGGCAATCGAAGCGAACGGAACGCTTTATATTTCTGGACAGCTGCCGATTAACCCGGAAACATCCGAATTTGTTGCCGGCGGCATAAAAGAGCAGACGGCGCAATGCTTGAAAAATATTGAAGCAATACTCGCTGCATCGGGATATTCTGTCGAAAATGTAGTGAAATCTACGGTTTTACTTGATAATATTAAGGATTTTGCGGCAATGAACGAAGTTTACGCCGGATTTTATACATGCAATCCGCCTGCGCGCGTTGCCTTTGAAGTTGCAAATTTGCCGATGGACGCGCTTGTCGAAATTGAAACAATAGCAGTGAAGCAGTAAATTTATTTTGGAACATGCAATGAATACAGCAATACATAATTCGGATAATAAAACCGAAAAATCGCAGTTAATGGAATGCGTGCCTAATTTTAGCGAAGGACGCGACATGAATATTATCAGGCAAATTACCGACAGCATCGAAAACGTTGATGGCGTAACGCTTGTAAATGTTGATCCGGGCAAAGCCACAAACCGCACTGTTGTTACTTTTGTAGGCGCTCCTGCAGATGTTTGCGAAGCTGCGTTTCGCGCAGTGAAAAAGGCATGCGAGCTGATAGATATGACCAGGCATCATGGAGAGCATCCGCGCTTTGGAGCAACAGACGTGCTTCCGCTTATTCCAATTTCTGATATTACCATGGACGAAACGGTTGAATATGCTCGAAGCCTTGCAAAACGCATTGGCGATGAGCTTCATATTCCTGTTTACTGTTATGAAATGGCGGCGTTTACGCCTCAACGGAAAAATCTTGCCGATTGTCGGGCAGGCGAATACGAAGGATTAAGGGAAAAATTGTCAAAGCCCGAATGGAAGCCTGATTTCGGAAATGCGGAATTTTTGCCCGAAACGGGAGCCATTGCTGTTGGAGCGCGTAATTTTCTGATTGCTTATAATATAAATCTTAATACTACATCGGTGCGCAGGGCAAATGCGGTTGCTTTCGATTTACGCGAAAAGGGACGTCCCAAAAGAGAAACCTCATCGCCTTCAAGCAAAATAATTGTAGATGAAAGCGGCAATGAAATTAGGATTCCCGGAATATTAAAGTCGGTAAAAGCCATTGGCTGGTTTATCGAAGAATACGGCATTGCGCAAATATCAATGAATTTGACCGATATTAATGTAACGCCAATGCATGTTGCATTTGACAAGGCATGTGAATGTGCAGCGCAGCGCGGTTTACGGGTTACAGGATCTGAACTTGTTGGCGTTGTTCCTCTTAAAGCTATGCTGGATGCCGGAAAATATTTTTTAAAAAAACAAAAGCGTTCTACGGGGATCTCGGATGATGAAATAATAAAAATTGCGGTAAAATCATTGGGATTAAGCGAATTATATCCTTTCGACCATAGAAAAAAAATAATCGAATATATTCTTGCCGACAGGGAAAGTAAAAAACTGCTTACTGATTTTAATCTTGTCGAATTTTCAAACGAAACGGCAGCCGAATCGCCCGCTCCCGGCGGAGGTTCGATATCTGCGTATATCGGAGCGCTTGGCGCTGCGCTTGGCGTAATGGTTGCAAATTTATCGGCGCACAAGGCAGGCTGGGACGAGCGCTGGGAAGAATTTTCAGACCGGGCGGAGCGTGGCAGGGCATTTATGGATGCTCTTTTGAAAAAAGTGGATGAAGATACTGACGCTTTCAATAAGATAATGGATGCATTTGCATTGCCGAAGAAAACCGATGGCGAAAGGCAAGTCCGGAAGCAGAAAATACAGGAAGCAACGCGTTATGCCATCGAAGTGCCGTTTAGCGTCATGCGGCTTTGCCTTGATGCGATGCCGCTAATAGAAGCAATGGCGGAATTTGGAAACCCCAATTCGGTAAGCGATGCGGGAGTCGGCGCCTTAGCCCTGCGCTCGGCGGTTTTGGGCGCATTTTTGAATGTGAAAATAAATGCTTCAGGCTTGGTCGATAGGGCTTTCGCGGAAAATATACTTGCAGAGGCTCAAAAAATAGCCGACAGCGCCTGTTCGCTGGAAAATAAAATACTGTTAATAGTTGAAAACAAAATAGTTTGAGTGCGCATTTGTTAAATCATGTGCATTAAATATTTTACCGAACGGCACATAAAGTATGCCTGTTCTGAAAGTTAATCAGTCAATATATAAAAACAGATAAATTTATGAGAAAAATTTAAAATCATAATTATCTGTAAATCAATATATTAATTTTTGAATTAATAAAAAAAAGTTTTTTTTAACAGTTTTTGTAATATTGTTTCACAAAAAAGCCCGACCTTTGCACCACTTAAAATACTGTATGTATTTTGTTGAAAGTTTACAGAGTTTATTTGGATAATATGTAAAACAGTTTTGTCTGTATCTTCTCTTGAAGAAATTTATCTGTAAAAACGCACTTAACACGTGCATTTTATCTTTCAAATCCATGCTGAAATACCAAATAATAGGTTTTGAAATAATAAAAACGATAATTATTTGATAAAAAAACGGAGGTTTATCCAATGTTTTTTGACTATAGGTAATAATGCAAAAATATGTTGTTATTTCAGTCCGTTCAAAATTCGGAAATTATAGAATATCACGGATTGAATCGAAAAAGCAATATTTTATTATCTGGTGAATTGGCAATATTTTAGCTTGTATCGAAAAAAAATAATTATAAAACTGTTTATAATTAAGTCAATTATAGAATACTGTTGTTTAATTTATTTTTGTTTAAATGGTGTTTTATAAAAATATTATGTAAATTTGCAAAAAATATAAAAATAATAAATTTAACTAACAAATTAAGTAAAAAAGGAAAAAATTATGAAAAATCAGGAAAAACAGGTTAAACCTGCAACCGGCGCAGTACACGGCGATGTTTACGTAGAAACCATAGAACGCACTAAACGCGGTACGGTAAATATTCAAGAATCGTCGCAAATACGGCTTTTCTTTATACAGAAAGGCTCATGTTCATTTTACAGCGCAAAGCAGTTTGATGTTCGCTTTGATAGCGGGCAGGTAATTCTGGTGCCGCCGCACCATAAATGCGTAATAGATGTAAAAAGCAGCATTCAGATACTTATAATTCATTTGACGGTGGATTTGAATTTTTGCAATAATTTCCCGCTGGAATCTCTTGCCGAAAAAAATGGCGCGGCATTGTCGCCTGTTATTTGTTTGAAGACAAATAAAATGATTTCCGACTGTTTGAAACACTTGAAGCAGTGCATATCTAACGGTATAAACAGCGCTGAATTTTTTCAGATGAAACAGAAGGAGCTTCTGTATTATTTTGGCGAATTTTACAGCAAGGACGAGCTTTATGTTTTTTTCAGCCCGATACTGACAGGAGATATAGCATTTTCAAAGATGGTTTACCGGATATGCGAAAACGTGCATACCGTGACAGGCATAGCCAAGGAGATGAACTACAGCCTGTCGGGCTTTAAGAAGCGCTTTCACCGTATTTTCGGAATATCGGCATACAAATGGCTTTGCGACGAAAAATCAAAGCGTCTTTTTCACGAAATCACCTGCAGCCGTCAAACGTTTACGCAGCTGTCGTATGATTTTGGATTCTCGTCTCCTGCGCACATGAATAACTTTTGCAGGAGAATGTTTGGCGATACTCCGGGCGCTCTTCGTGCCAGACAGATGCTTAAATAAAAAAGCATTTTTATGCAAATGATTGCTTTTTGCTTATAATATTTTATTATTTGACATTAAATATTGAAATATACTTCTTGATTTAAGCAAAAAAATTATAATCAGGCAAACATGGGATTTTTTTTATAAAAATCGGTATGTTATTTTTCACGTACTTTGCACCCGTTTTTAAAATTTCGCACTTATAGTTGATGTAATCACCTCAAAAACAGTATGTTGTGTTAGAGTTAAAAATATTAATATAAAAAATTAAAATTCAATTAATTTTTATTTAATAATAAATATTATATGGAACAGATTGTTATATGCTTAAAATTCATCAATTTATTGAAACGTCATTGCGAGCCGCTTGCGGTGAAGCAACCCGGTTGCGATGTTCTTTTATGGATTGCTTCGTAGTTACACTCCTCGCAATGACGGCAAAATAATATATGGCAGATAAGGCATATAATGTTTTACTGAATATAAACCCTAATGAAAATGCACAATTTTAAAGATGAAAATTTAAATCTGAAATATTCTAAAAATTGTAATAAATAAGAAAAAATGAACAGTATAACTTACAGAAAAATGAGCTGCATCGGGCAAAATACAAAATATCCGCAGCATATTGCGGATAATCCGGCATTATTACACCGTTTTATGCTTGAAAAAACAGTAAACGCTTCTTTTAAAATTTTAATAAAACTTTGAAAAATGAAAAAATACATTTTATACTTAATCGCTGTTTCATGCATTTTGCTTGCAGGCGGCAAATTATATTCACAGACAACACAGGGAACGGATTTCTGGATAGCTTTCGGAAAAAATCTTGACAGATCAATGTCGCAACTTACTTTCCAGATAAAAATAGTAACGACCAATGCAGCAGAAGTTAGGCTGACATTCAGCAGTCTGTCATCTTCAAACAGAACTATAAATATATCTCCAGGTACTACCTATACGATACCTTTGACTGAGGCTGAAAGAAATGCTGTTTATTCGACCGGTTCAGCATGGGCGTATAAATCCCTGCATATAACATCCAACAATCCTGTATCGGTGTATGCATTAAACGCTGCTCAGTTCACCAGCGACGCTACCAATATCCTGCCGACAAACGTTTTGGGAACGGATTATTATCATATTTCATATACCGGATATACCGGATATGTCGGAGATCCCCCAAGCTGGATAGATTATCGGGACGCAATTACGATTGTTGCGACAGCCACTGGAAGGGTTACCTGCACCAGCAGTACAGGTTCTATTTATCGGGATTTAAGCGCAGGAGCCACATGGTATATAACGGCAAATGAAAACACTGATCTTACCGGATGGCATGTAACATCGGACAAACCGGTAGCTTATTTTGTAACTCACCAGGGAGCAATGATTCCTAATAGCACAAAAAGTAATCAAGATAACCTTTTTCAGCAATTGGCGCCAACAACTTCCTGGGGTACGAATTTTTTTGTGCCGGATATTGGAATAGCCGCACAGTATCCCCTGCTGGTGCGAGTTATGGCGTCTCAGGATGGAACAGTAATTACACAGCAGGGAGGGACTGTGACAAGCGGTTCACTGTCTTTGAACAAAGGAGAGTTTGTAACCATGTCAATATCAAATACAGGCTGTTTTATATCTTCAAATGAGCCTGTAGGCGTGTGTTCATACCTGCTTTCATATTCTACTCCGCTTGTTACAAACAATGGAGGACCTGCTATGGTATGGATTCCGCCTGTGGAACAGCGTGTCGCTTCAACTACTGTCAGCTCGTTCAGTACGTACGCAAATACTATTTATGCCGTCATTGTAACTCCAACAAGTACCAGAGGGAATACCACGGTGAAGATAGGTAACGGCGCAACTTCAAGCCTGAGCGGAAGCTGGACAGAAAGAAACGGATATTCCTATACAAGATACCAAATGACAAGCGATGCTCCGCATACATTCAGCAACCCTGCAGGATTGACGGTGCTGGTATTCGGTTTGGGTGCATCCGAGTCATATTACTATCTTGGAGGCTCGTCAATGTACAATCTGGAAATGATGTTTACGGTTAACGGAATAAATTATCAGGATATATCCGGAGATACGATCTGTACGCGCAGTGTGGCATTGAAGGCAACGCTGCAGCATGCAAAAACTACAGAACCGGGTTATCTGCAATGGTATATAGACGGTAATCTGGAAGCATCGGCAACAGATCAGCTTGAATGGAATACAACGCTGTCACCGGGCGCTCATACGATAAAAATGGACGTACTGGATTTAAGCGGAGATAGAAAGTGGGTAAGTACGGATATCGTTATAGGCTCATCGGATGTATCAATCACCGGCAATCTTTTTGTTTGCAAAATGAGTCAGCAACAGTTGACGGGAATTCCGGCTAATGGAGAATGGAAAAGTTTAAATCCTGAAGTGGCAACTGTCAATTCGGCAGGCGTAGTATCGGGCTTAACGGCTGGTACTGCAACTGTACGTTATATTTTTACGGGTACAAGCGGCTGTGTCGACAGTTCGGAAGTAGAAATGGTCGTATATGATTTGCCGTCAGCGCCAACAGCAAACGATTCAACAGCGTGCTACGATGGAGAAGCACATACGGGAAGCGCAACTGCAGATACAGACGAAATAATAGTATGGTATAAAGAGGCAACCGGAACGGAAACGGCATCCGCGCCAAGTCGCACCGAACCCGGAGCGACAAAAGCATACGCAGCAGCAAAAAATACATTAACGAACTGCGAAAGCTCAACGCGCACGGCGGTGACTGTAACGGTATATGAACTGCCTGCAGTAGTAGATTTGCGGAGCACGGATGATTCCAATATATTATGTTCAGGCAACAACTTGGTTTTGTATGTAAACAATACAAATGATTACAGTTCGGATGTTACATATGTGTGGTATGATGGAAGTGAAGAACAGGCACAAGGCGTGGGCATGTACACATATTCGGTTACATCTGCAGGTGATTACAGTGTGCGGGTATATGACGCGTATGGTTGCAGTGTAACATCCGATACATTGACGATAACTCAGAGCACGACAAATATCACCACACCTGTTATCGAGTCCGAATCAGGCTCAACGGAAATATGCGGCGCCGAATCGGGGGTAATGCTTAATTTGGTTACGTCATATACGGGCAATGTAAGCTATCAGTGGTATGATACTGCAATTATCACGGGCGCCACATCAAGCCATTATTATGCGACAAATCCGAACGACTATAAGGTTGTTGTAACTATAGATGACTGTTCTGCAGAATCTAATGTCATATCGTTAACGATGAATCCTACAGGCACGACAGCGAAGCCGGTATTGAAGTCACAGGGCGACCTGACGGAGCTTTGCGATGGAACGGGCAGCCTGCTGCTATATGCAGATAATGCATCAGCCTACACATCAGCCGCCACTTACGTATGGTACGAAAATGACAGCGACAGTGTTGTATTGAGCGGAACAGGACTGTATTCATACATAGTCACGGCAGCGGGTTCATACAGCGTATATGTATATGAAGCCGACGGTTGCGGTTCGGGTTCGGATACTCTGAGGATCACCCAGGGCACAACTCCGGGCATCACCGTTCCTGTAATTGAGTCCGAATCGGGCTCAACGGTAATATGCGGCACCGAATCGGGAGTAATGCTTAATTTGGTTACGTCATACACAGGCAATGTAAGCTACCAGTGGTATGATACTGCAATTATCACGGGCGCCACATCAAGCCATTATTATGCGACAGCGAAGGGCGACTACAGGGTACTTGTAACGGTAGATAACTGTTCTGCCCAGTCTAATGTGATATCGGTAACATTAAATTCGACAGGCACGACGGCAAAGCCGGTGTTGAGGTCACAGGGCGACCTTACGGAGCTTTGCGATGGATCTAGCAGCCTGCTGCTATATGCAGATAATACATCAGACTACACATCAACCGCCACTTACGTATGGTATGAAAATGACAGCGACAGTGTTGTATTGAGCGGCACAGGACTGTATTCATACATAGTCACATCAGTGGGTTCATACAGCGTATATGTATATGAAGCCGACGGTTGCGGAGCAGGTTCGGACACTTTGACGATAACTCCAGGCACAACTCCGGGCATCACGGTTCCGGTAATTGAGTCCGAATCAGGCTCAACGGAAATATGCGGCGCAGAATCGGGAGTAATGCTTAATTTGGTTACGTCATATACGGGCAATGTAAGCTATCAGTGGTACGATACCGTAATAATACCGGGCGCCACATCAAGCCATTATTATGCGACAAATCCTGGCGATTACAGGGTACTTGTAACGGTAGATAACTGTTCTGCCCAGTCGAATGTCATAACGGTAACATTAAATCCTACAGGCACGACAGCGAAACCGGTGTTGAGGTCACAGGGCGACCTTACGGAGCTTTGCGATGGATCGAGCAGCCTGCTGCTATATGCAGATAATGCAACAGACTACACATCATCCGCCACTTACGTATGGTACGAAAATGACAGCGACAGTGTTGTATTGAGCGGCACAGGACTGTATTCATACATAGTCACGACAGCGGGTTCATACAGCGTATATGTATATGAAGCCGATGGTTGCGGTTCGGGTTCTGATACTCTGACGATAACCCAGGGAACAACTCCGGGCATTACCGTTCCTGTTATTGAGTCTGAATCGGGCTCAACGGAAATATGCGGCGCATCATCAGGCGTAATGTTGAATATAATCACGTCATATACAGGCAATGTAAGCTATCAGTGGTACGATACCGTAATAATACCGGGCGCCACATCAAGCCATTATTATGCGACAAATCCTGGCGACTACAGGGTTATTGTAACGGTAGATAATTGCTCGGCACAGTCTAATGTGATATCGGTAACATTCAATTGGACAGGCACGACGGCGAAGCCTGTGTTGCGGTCACAGGGCGACCTTACGGAGCTTTGCGATGGATCGAGCAGCCTGCTGCTATATGTAGAAAATACAAATGCCTATACATCAACCGCCACTTACGTATGGTACGAACATGACAATGATGAAATAGTACAGAACGGAATCGGACTGTATTCATACATAGTTACGGCAGCGGGTTCATACAGAGTATATGTATATGAGGCTGACGGCTGCGGATCAGGTTCGGATACTCTGACGATAACTCCGGGCACAACTCCGGGCATCACGGTTCCGGTAATTGAGTCTGAATCGGGCTCAACGGAAATATGCGGCTCCGAATCGGGGGTAATGCTGAATATGATTACGTCATACACAGGCAATGTAAGCTATCAGTGGTATGATACCGTAGTAATACCGGGCGCCACGTCAAGCCATTATTATGCGACTGCGCAGGGCGACTACAGGGTAATTGTAACAGTAGATAACTGTTCTGCCCAGTCTAATGTGATATCGGTAACATTCAATTCGACGGGCACGACGGTGAAACCGGTGTTGAAGTCACAGGGCGACCTTACGGAGCTTTGCGATGGCACTGGCAGCCTGCTGCTATATGTAGATAATATATCAGCCTACACATCAACCGCCACTTACGTATGGTACGAAAATGACAGTGACAGTGTTGTATTGAGCGGAACAGGACTGTATTCATACATAGCCACGACAGCGGGTTCATACAGCGTATATGTATATGAAGCCGATGGTTGCGGTTCGGGTTCGGATACTCTGACGATAACACAGGGCACAACTCCGGGCATCACGGTTCCTGTTATTGAGTCGGAATCGGGTTCAACGGAAATATGCGGCTCCGAATCGGGAGTAATGCTTAATTTGATTACATCATACACGGGCAATGTAAGCTATCAGTGGTATGATACTGCAATTATCACGGGCGCCACATCAAGCCATTATTATGCGACAAATCCGGGCGACTACAAGGTTCTTGTAACGGTAGATAACTGTTCTGCCCAGTCTAATGTGATATCGGTAACGTTAAATCCGACAGGCACGACGGCGAAGCCTGTATTGCGGTCACAGGGCGACCTTACGGAGCTTTGCGATGGATCGAGCAGCTTGCTGTTATATGTAGAAAATACATCAGCCTATACATCATCTGCCACTTACGTATGGTACGAAAAGGACAGTG
>JAISDB010000027.1 GCA_031265155.1 Prevotellaceae bacterium
TAATGTTTTTCGGATTAATTAATAATATTTATTAATTTTGCAGTGAATTTAATTTTGAAAAATATGAGCGACAAAAAAACTGATTTAAAAAAAATACTGTCCGTTTCCGGATATTCGAGCTTGTTTGCTTTTGTGGGCAAGACAAAAAACGGCATTGTTGTCGAAAATATTAACGATAAAAAGAGAACTGCTTTCGGCGAATCGGCAAAAGTAAGCGCACTGTCGGACATATCGGTATTTACAAATACGGAAGAACTTCATCTGATTGAAGTAATTGAAAAAATAAAAGAAAAAGAAAACGGCAATGCAATAAGTATTGAAGCAAAAAAAGCAGATCCGGAAACAGTTAAAAAATATTTTGAAGAATTGCTTCCCGATTATGACCGCGACCGTTTGTACGTTTCACACATGAAAAAAATAATGGACTGGTACAATCAGTTGCAAAATAACGATATGCTTGACTTTGAAAAAGATGACAATGCAGAAAAAGCAGATACCGAAACAGCCGAATAAAAAGTTTTTTCTTGTTTTATTCCTGTCAATATCAATATCATGTAATAATGCAACACAGAATAAAATTGAAAGGGCGTCAGATTTCACATTGCCGAATTTGCCTGTTGTAATTACCGACAAACAGGAGTCGCATAAATATATTGCGCTTAATTACTGGAACGATTTTAATTTTGCGGATTCAACAGCATACAGGCAGTCAACAAATCAAATATTTGAAAATTTTTTGACTGTATTACAGTATGTTGATTTGCAGACTATACTGAAAAGCGTGGAAACAATGATGCTGAAAGCAGAATCCGACAGTACTGCATACATACGCTTTGTAAATATTTGCGAGCGATATCTGTACGGAGCAAATTCACCGTATCGTAGCGACGAATTGTATATTCCTGTTTTGCAAAGCATAATCAATACAGACATAATCGACGAAAATTATAAAATCATTGCCGGGTACAGGTTGCAAATGGCAATGAAAAACAGAACGGGAAACGCTGCTGCCGATTTTGAATACACGCTCGAAACAGGAACAACTCACAAACTGTATGACATAAAAACCGACTTTGTTTTACTGTTTATAAACAATCCCGCCTGCAATGCCTGCAAACAATATGCGGAACACATACAAAATTCGATGATTATACAGCAGCTTTTAAATGAAAAGCGGCTGACCGTGCTGGCTGTTTATCCCGACGAAGACATGGATGAATGGAAAAAATACAAAGCACAAATGCCTGTAAACTGGATAAACGCCTTTGATAAAAAACTCGCAATAAGAAACGGCGAAATATACGATTTACGCGCTATTCCTACGCTTTATCTCCTCGACAAAGACAAAACAGTTTTATTGAAAGATACTTTTGTCGCAAGCGTAGAAAAATATCTTGACAGGTAAAATAAATAAACAGTAAAATAACCAGTCTTTATTGAACAGAAATTGAAAATTTTATCAGGGAATTTTCCGCTTATAAGAAATAATACTATTTCTTTTTCCGCAGCCAGCCCGATATGCGTTTGCTGTTTATTCTGTATTTGCCGTCTTTTTTTGTAAAAGATATTTTTTGCCGTGATTTTGCGCCTTTGTTTTGCTGTATGATTTCTATTTCACTGCCGGTTACTTTTGATATTATTGCAACATGTCCGTATTTGTTGAAAACCGTTCCGTCGAATATCAGGATGTCGCCTTCTTCGGGCTGTGTTTTGCTCGGATTGGTATATTGCACAAGATTCCGTTTGGAATTGGTTTGTCCATCTTTCAGCTTTGAATCAAAAAAATCTTTTGCATTTCCGTAGCTGTCGGGCATTTGATGATTAAAGTATTCATAATAATATCTTTTTACAAATTCAACGCATTGATATTTTTGTCCCAAATTGTAACCGTTTGCCGTAACGTTACGACCCGAAACATTATCGACATCGCCGTTGTAATAAACGTAAACGCCGTTAATGCTGTCGATAATCTGTCCGGTAACGTAACCGGATTTAATAATGATATTTCCTGTCCATAACCCGGCAGTACAAATCATTACAGTGCAAATCAATAAGTATGCATAATGCTTTATCTTCAAAATTCTTATTGATTTAATTTCAAACAAAAGGCATCCGCATCATCCAAAAAGGGAAAGTCAGCGCGTTCGGCATGAAGTTTCGACAGCGATATTTCGCAAAACGTTAAACATTCTGCGTCCGGAATACTTTGAGCAAGCGTTTCGCCGAACTGATTTACAACTTTAGATTCGCCCGAATAATTGCCAGTTTTGTCATTGCCAACACGGTTTGCTGTTGCTACGTAACATTGATTTTCCATTGCGCGTGCAACAGGTAACACGCTCCAGACATTTTGCCGCGCATCAGGCCACGAAGCCACATAAATCAGCAAATCGTAACGGCAAACATTGCGGCTCCACACAGGAAAACGCAAATCGTAACAGACAAGCGGACATATTTTCCAGCCCGAATACTCAACTGTCAACAGCGATTTTCCTGCTGTGAATTTTGTATCTTCGCCTCCGTAACCGAATAAATGACGCTTGTCGTAATAAACATAATGTCCGTCGGGATACACGAAAAACGCTCGATTGTAATATTTTCCATCGTCTTCTGTCATCACGCTTGCAACAATGGCTGATTTAAATGCCTGCGCTTTTTCAATCAGCCATTTTACAGCTTTGCCGTTCGCAGTTTCTGCAAGCCGTTCGGGCTTCATCGAAAAGCCTGTAGAAAACATTTCGGTAAGAATAATTATATCTGCCTTTTGAGTAAACAAATTCAGCAAATTATCAATCTTATTAAGATTTGCATCAACATCGCCCAAAACAACATCGTGCTGAACAAGCAGCAGTTTAAGCGAATCTACGGTTGACTGCCGATCGTTGACTGCTGATTTTGAGTCAGTGTTCATTCGTTTTTTTTCTTGTGGTTCGACTGTTATGAATGAAATTCAATATTTATGTCATAAATTATTCTCTGTTTTGTCAACCGTCAACCGAATCTTACAGGTTGATTTCGTCTAAAATTTCCTGAATCACAGGCTGACAGCCGCCACAACCCGTTCCTGCCTCTGTTGCTTTTCCTACTTCTTCAACTGTTTTGAGATTTAACTCTTTTATTGCCTTGATAATCTCACCGCGTGTAACATCCATGCAGTGACAAATAGTTTCGTTATTATCCATGATAAAAATTTTTAGTTAATAATTTTACACTGCAAAATTAAATAAAAAAATCAATCATTCGCATTTCAATTGATAGATTGTATTTATCGGGTCATTTGACATGAATATTGTATTTCCTGCAACCAAAGCGCCTGCGCCGAGTTCGTAAAGTCTGGGCGCGTTTGTCAAGTCTATTCCGCCGTCGACTTCGATTATTGCATTTGCGTTTTTTTGCCGCAGCAGTTCTTTTGTTTGCGCTACTTTGCCGTATGTGTTTGATATGAACTTTTGTCCGCTGAATCCGGGATTTACCGACATTATCAAAATCAAATCCGCATCTTGAATAATTTCCGAAAGCAAATTCACGGGAGTATGCGGATTTATTGCAACGCCTGCTTTCATTCCGCACGAATGTATTTTTTGCAAAGTGCGATGCAAGTGCGTACATGCCTCGTAATGCACGGTAAGATAGCCGATGCCTGCATCTCCGAACTGTTCGATATAATTGTCGGGATTAACAATCATCAAATGTGCATCAAGAATTTTTTCCGTATATTTTCTGATATGTCTGATAACAGGAAATCCGAACGAAATATTAGGCACAAACACTCCGTCCATTATGTCAAGATGAATCCATTCGGCTTGGCTTGCATTGATTTTTTCTATTTCGGCGCCAAGGTTTGCAAAATCGGCAGCCAGTATTGAAGGAGATATTATATGTTTCATATTTTATCAGTTGTTATCATGTTTGCAAAACTTTCGAATGATTGCATAGGCATCTTCAATTCCAAGTTCGCCCGATTTACTTACATCCATACAGCCTTTTTCGGTATCTTTAAGGTAAATCAGAACAAGCCCTCTGTTGAAATACGCTTCGGCAAGATACGGATACAGTTCTATCGCTTTGGTATAATCGTTTATTGCTTCGGGCATTTGCTGCGACAGGCAGTTAAGATTGCCTCTGTTGTAATAGGCATAGGCAAAATCGGGCATAAGTTTTAAAACTTTGTTGAGATCGTTTATTGCATCGCTGTAATTCAGTATTTTTATTTCCTGCTTTGCTTTTGCTTTTCCTATTCCGCTGTTATCAAGAACAATGGATTGAATACTGTTGTCGATTGATGAAACAAAATCCGTCATTTCGCTGTTTATTGCGCTGCGGTTGAAATACAGAAACGGATTCAAATGGTCGAAGTCAATGGCTTGCGTATAATAGTTCATTGCGCTTGTATATTGCTGCAGCTGTCCCTGCAATACGGCTTTGCTGAAATACAGCATCGAGTTTTCCTTGTTCGACTGTGCAATTCGTTCGTTTACGGTTGAATCGAGTTTAATGAGTTCTGCTGTATTCGCTTTTGGTTCGGAATTGCTTATGTTTATTGCAAGCAGTTCGCCTGCCTGTTTGATAAATTCATCGAGTTTGGGATAGAAATATTGCTTGTTCAGCGGCAGCTTGCTTGACGGAACGCCAACAGCAAACTTAAATAACGGTTTTATCGTTATGTCCACTCTTCTGCTTGTAAGTAAATCCTGTGTGAAGTTTTTTTTAGAAAAGTCGGCATCAAAAGCAAGCAGTTTGTTATATTGCTTGCTTGTATCGGCAAAATCATCAACATAAGTGCTGTCGGCAAACTTTATGCGAAATTCCCTGATTTTCTGCTGAGCCGTTTCATAATCTTTTTTTGCATCGGCAAGCTGTCCTGTTCGAGTTTTCAGATACGAACGGTTTATATATGCGTTTGCAAAATCGGGATAAAGTTCTATAGCCTTATTCAGGTCGTCTATTGCTTCGTAGTTGCGATCCAGCTCGGAAAGCACAAAGGCTCTGTTGTAATAGACAAGCACATTGCCCGGATTAAACAGAATTACCTTGCTGTAGTCTTCAAGAGCATTATCCAGATCGCCTATTTCGGAGCGTATCAAAGCCCTGTTGTAATATGTAAGCGAATTGTCTGGGTCAAGTTCAAGTACTTTGTTCAAATCTTCAAGCGCTTCGGCAATCTGCTTGTTCTCATAATACAGCAGTGAACGACCGAAATAACTCAATGTATTCACAGAATCAAGCTGCAGTGACTTGTTGAAGTCGGCAAGCGCATTTTCGTTTTCCTTTCTCATTGCATATATTCTGGCGCGGCGCGAATAAACATCCGAATCGAAAGGATTGAGAAGCATAGCCTGATTGTAGTCTTCGAGAGCGCGAACCGTATCTTTTTGCAGCAGATAACAGGTTCCGCGATTTATATAAGTGTAATATTCTTTGGGTTCATAGCGAATATACTGGTTAAAATCTTCAATTGCCTTTTGAAACTGCTGCTGCAAAAAAAACGTTATTCCTCGCGAGTAATATAATCCCGAAAAGTTGGGACGCAGCTGAATAGCCTGTTCCAAATCAAGCAGAGCCTTATCGTATTGACCTGTCTGTCCGTATGATATTGCACGGTAATGATATGCCTGAGTAAATACGGGATTCAATTCTATCGCTTTTGAAAAATCTGCCTGCGAACCGTAAAAATCGCCGAGATTATATTTTGCTATTCCGCGAAAAAACAATGCTTCATACAGCGCAGTATCGGCTTTGATAAGCGTGTTGAATGTCTCGATAGCCATTGCATATTTGCTGTCGATCAGCTGTTGCCGTCCGCGAAAAAAGAACTGTTCCTTATCGTATTGCGCATGTATATTGCCGGCAAACAAAAGAAAAGCTACAATTATGCATGATATTTTTTTTATACTCACCCTGTAAATTTTATTAAGTTATGCACAAATATAGTTTGTAATTTTGAAATAGACATAAAAGTTAACAAAAATTTAGAATTAATAAAAAATGAATGTCGGTAATTTTGTCTGAAATGCTTTTTTGCAGGAAAATAATCGGTTACAGTCATGAATCTTTTTGTAATATTTAAAATGCAATCTCTTTTATTCTTTTGACGTTTTCTGTTTTCATAAGCATGCAATAACAAAGAAACAGCAGAAATAATTGCGGTTTATCAGCATGTTTTTTCGATCATCCTGCTAACTTTCCTCAAAAAGCCGGATACCTTTTACGAAAAACGTCGAAACGATTTGAACAAAAGGTTTCGACCTTTTTTAGAACTTCGTAAGCTTTAAGTTGTTCAACATCTCTTTCAAGTCTATACCCGGACGGAAGACAACTTTCTTCGACTTAATCATCGACGGATGGTATTGTTCTTCCGTTTCGGCGCCTTCGCCGCTTATGCTGATTTGGAAAGAACCAAAGTCGCCGAAACGCACAATCTCGCCATTGTCGAGGTGGCGTTTCAGGATTTTTGTAAGGTCGTTCAACACTGCAAGCACATCGGTATCGCTAACCGTTGTACCGCCCTCTGCAATTTCCCTGCTGAGCTTTCTAAAAGTAAGTTCGCCGCTTGCTTTTGCCTGTGCATAGAATTTCTTGGGGGCTTCGGGATTTCCCGGATTTCCTTTTTGAGTTAATACATAAGATACTGACATAATTCTTATTTTTAAAATGAAACATTAAAATTAAAGCCAAAAGTATAAAAATAAATTAGATTATACAAAACATTATTAAATATTGTATAAAACAGATTATTATATGCTTAAAATTCATCTATTTATTGAAACGTCATTGCGAACCGCTTGCGGTGAAGCAATCCGGTTTGCCATGTTCTTTTATGGATTGCTTAGTCGTTACACTCCTCGCAGTGACGAAGGAACGATTGAGACAAATGGGACGGGCAGCAGTTTTTTCTGTTGCTTTTGTTTGCTCTTCTCTTCTTTTGTCTTGATACAAAAGAAGCAAAAAATCAAGAACAGCCGACACTATACGATAGCTCCGATTTACAATTGTGACCTGTGGGAACGTCGCCTGCGACGTGCTGTTAAAGATTCTGCAATTCAGTGATTCTAAAAACGTCTGAAAGGCTAAAGCGACATTAAGGCAGTATCAGCGCCTGTAGCCAACAGGATTATTAATCATTGGAATTTGCGTTTCCGTAAGGTTCAGGACTTTTTTAATCTCTTCGCTGTTCATATAAACTCGCGGCACGGTAACAAGACCGCAGCCCGAAGCAAAAATCATAATATTCTGTGAAACTATTCCTGCATCCAGCGCGCCCCACTGCTTTTGCATTTCAGCATCAAGACCCGTAAACCTCAATACGTCGGATACAACAAGCAGAGAAACAGGAGCATCCAGTACCGATGCCTGCCTGTCGGCAATCAGCGCACGATAATCACCTTCGGCAACAGGCGTCAATTCATTCTTTTTTGCATCGTAAAAATAAGCGCCTTCCTCCATGATTGCGTAAACATCAATATCCTGGTTATTTCGCGCGGTTGCTGCGGTTCTGCGTCCATCGGGACGATTTATTCCATTTGCTGCCCACAACAAATCCGACAAATCCTGCAAACTGAGTTTCTCGGTAGAAAATTCTCGCGTAGAATGGCGGTCGTTCAACGCTTTCATAACAGATGCGCCTCTGTCTTTATTCGGTTCATTAAGTTTTACGGGAGTCAATCCCTGTGCGCCTGCAGCTGCTGCCACCAGCAACATTGCTGCAATAATCAATAACTTTTTCATACTTTAAAAATCTAAACAATTGTTTTATTATCTGCAAAGTTATGGAATTATTTTCACTTTTGGGCTTTTCGAATAAAAAAATTGTCGAATCGGATTATTGCAGCGAAGAAAATTCAATTCAAACGACAGAAACCGGTTCATTGCATCTGCAACAAAGACAGCGGAATCAAATATTTTCGGTGAGCTTTTGAACCAGCCGGAAACTGTACAGAAATTCCTTTGCAAATACTCGAATTACCGTATAAGCGGGTATTGCTACAAGCATGCCCAATATTCCCGCAATGTTTCCTGCAACAAGCAAAACTATAAAATTTTCGAGCGGATGCGATTTTACGCTGTTCGAATAAATCAAAGGCTGAAAAACAATATTGTCAACAAGCTGCACTATTACAAATATTATAACTATGGGAACAATTATGCCTATATTGCCTGTTGTGATAAAGGTTGCATCGGTAGCCAGCGAAACAATCACCGTAAGCACGCCGCCGACAAGAGGTCCAACGTATGGAATAACATTAAGGATTCCTGCAGACAGGGCAATAACCATTGCCGTTGAAAACTTCAAGCCTCCGAAAAGCGTCAAGCCTGCAACAAGAACAGTCATCACGCATGTTATTTCTATTAACATTCCTATGAAGTATCGCATCAACAGCGTATTTATCGATTTCAAAACGCGAGTTATATTTTCTTCATATTTCTTTGGAAACAGAACCGTTATTCCTGTCAGCAGCAGACTGTCTTCTTTAAGGAAGAAAAATGTAATGAAAAATATACAAAATATTGCTATTAGAAAGTTTATAATCATATTGGCAACAGAACCGAAAATAGAGCCTATACTCGAAAAGTTAAAGTACGATGTCAAATTTTCAGCGAGAAACTGATTAAGCGAAAAGCTCTCTTTTCCCGGAATTAATTTGTTGATTTGCTGTTCAAGTCCGCTCATCGACTTGCTTATCTGCTCTACAAGCTGCGATATGTTTACCGACGAAAGCTCCTGCAACTGCGAACTTATCAGCGGAATAAAAGTGTACAGAAACATGACTATTGCAAAGAAAATTGCCGCCAGACTCAACGCTGCGCCAAGCCAGTGAGGACAAAAGTATTTGCCAACCCTGATCCTGTCAAAAAAATTAACAATCGGGCGACCTATAATCGAAAGAACAGACGCAATCAATATGTAAATTATAATATTGCTGAAATACCATGCCGTAAAAAGCACAATGGCAATCACGGCAATAATGATTATGTATCTGGCAAGCCTGTTCATGTTTTATGTTTTTATTTCTTCTTTATTTCTACAATTATTATTTACAGGTCATATAATTTTGCAACCGTTCAATCTCCTGCCTGATTTCTTCAATGACTTCTTTATTCGCGATTTCTCCGTCTAAACTGAAAACGACAAATACTTTTCCTCCGAATTTTTTTTCAAAGTCAGCAAAACTTGCTTTCATTCTTTCGCTTGCAGAGTAGCCGCCAAAATTTGACTTTGCGGTAACAGGTTTTATCTGAATACCAAACGCTTTATTGCCAACTTTTGCAATATAGTCAATGTCGCCTGCGTGGTCAAGTTCGGGGTCGCTTTCTTCAAATAC
>JAISDB010000062.1 GCA_031265155.1 Prevotellaceae bacterium
GGCACAATGCCGATGTTTTTCAGGGCGAAATCAAAGGCATAGACAAAAGTTTCAAAACTTTTTCTTCGATGCCTTACGGCTATCGTGCCGCGTTTGTAACGCTTGCAACCTACCTTTCGCGAGGGTGGAACACAATCGAAAAGCTAATATCGCACTGGGCGCCACCGAGCGAAAACAACACATCGGGCTACATTGCCGCAGTCGAAAAGTGGTCCGGCGTTCTACGCAACAAAGAACTGACCGCCGCCGATGGCGCGGACTACATCCTGATTGTAGCCGCAATGAGTTTTGTGGAAAACGGCAAAAATGCCGATATTTCGCAAGTTCAGGCAGGTTTTAATCTTCAATCAAAAATTACAGTGCAATGAAAAAGACAGGCACTTTCACCGTTCTATTGCTTTGCGTTTGCAGTTCCTGCAAAACGCCGCAATATATTCCGGTTGAAACATCAAAAACTGAATATCGCGAAAACTTCGTTCGCGATTCAATTTTTCGTTACGATTCTGTTTTTGTCAAGGACAAAGGCGATACGGTTTTTATGGAACGTTACCGGTATTTGTACAAAGACAAAATCATTCGGGATTCTGTTTTTATTCAGGACACAGTTCGTGTTCCGTATCCGGTGGAAGTAGTCAAACAGGTAAAAGCGCCTTTGTCCGGCTGACAGAATTTTCAAGTATGGTGCGGGCGCATTGCCCTTGCAGTTTCGCTGCTTGTGGGCATTTATTTCATGCTCAAATTGAAAAAGAAATTGCCGCTTTAGGGTTATTCTATTACAGAAAAAAAGCCGCTGTAAGCGGCTTTTTTCGTGCCTTATTGTTATTTTTCAATCAAACTTATATTTACTTATCAAAAACGTTTTATATCTTTGCAAATCAATCTCTTTTGTTTCATTGTTAGTTCTAATTTATTTGTACCATATTTGTACATAATACAATAAAATCAATTGACTAACAGTAAGATATAGTTTTGAGGAAGAAAAATATCCGTTCAAGATAGTTTCGAGACAAACCGGAAAACTTGTCAAAGATCTTGACATACCATTTTCTAAACGAATATCGACGAAGTATTATTTCAGCGAAGGTGATGTCGGGCAGGTATTTTTTGGAGATCCTCAGCCGGAACCGGCTGTGAAAACAGGAAATGGATGGATATTGAATGAAGTATCATCCGATACAGTCTATTTGCTGTCGAAAGACTTTAGCTTTACTCCGGTAATGGCTCAAACGCCATCCGTGCAATCCATGGGAGAACATCCGCAATATCTTAGTTTTCTAATGGACAGTTATCATTATCAATTTATGTTTATTCAGAAAAAGGAATACGACAGGAAAACACAAAGTGGATTCCCGACGACAGCAGTGATGTATGATAAAAAAACAGGGCGAGTTTTTGAACAGAATTTTTACGATGCCAACAGGGCGGATAAGGTTTTTGATTTTTGGTTAAACGGAACGAATCAAATGGCTGAAAGCAATCAATACTTCGAAGAATATTCGACTCATAGATTGAAGAAATATTTGGAAAGCGGTCAGTTAACAGGGCGCTTAAAAGAAATTGCAGAGCAAATAGATGAAGATGATAATCCAATGCTCATGATTGTTACATTCTCAATTAATCCCGCTATCATTTGATTTTTCCCATATTATTTGTTTCCTTTGCACCATTATTTGAACAATTATGAGTAACAGAAAAGAAAGAAAGCCTAAAAAGAGAATGAAAAAACAGGAAATGGTTAACCGTATTATCACACTGTTTAACAAAAATTCCAAAGAAACCCTAAACTACAAGCAAGTCAGCGCTGAAATTGGAGCTACTTCGCAAGTCAACAAGTTGTTGGTTGCCGAAATTCTCAATCAGCTTGCGGCGGATGATTTTCTCACGGAAACAAATCGCGGAAAATACAAACTGAATGGTATCGGACTGGTTGCGACAGGGATTTTTCAGCGAAAAAGCAATGGCAAAAACTGGTTTGTCCCGGATGGAACGGAAACAACCCCAATCTTTGTGGCCGAACGAAATTCCGCCCACGCCATGAACGGCGATCGCGTGCAGGTACAATTGTTTGCCAAACGCAAAGGACGGGATCCGGAAGCCGAAGTGCTTGAAATACTGGAACGAGGACAGCATGTTTTTATCGGCACGATAGAAACTTCTTCCCACTTCGCATTCTTAGTGACCGATAACAAGTTATTGGCCAATGATATTTTCATTCCGAAAGACAAACTGAAAGGCGCTAAAAGTGGTCAGAAAGTAGTGGTACGCGTGCTCGAATGGCCGGACAAGGCTAAAAATCCCATAGGAGAAGTTATTGACATACTGGGAGATGCCGGCGCCAACACCACGGAGATGCACGCCATTCTCGCCGAATATGGTCTGCCGTACAAATATCCCGAATCGGTAGAAAAAGCAGCTGAAAAGATATCGGAAGAAATACCGCAGGAAGAAATCGACAGGCGGGAAGATTTTCGTGGCACTGTTACTTTCACGATCGATCCGAAGGATGCCAAGGATTTCGACGATGCGCTTTCCATCCGCAAAAAGAAAAACGGCTTGTGGGAGATTGGGGTACATATTGCCGACGTTACACACTATGTACAGGCCGGAAGTTTGATTGACCGGGAAGCCGGACAGCGGGCTACATCTGTTTATCTGGTAGACCGCACCATTCCAATGCTACCGGAACGGTTGAGCAACCAATTGTGCTCTCTTCGTCCGGATGAAGACAAGCTCTGTTTTTCCGTTATCTTTGAAATGTCGGACGGTGGAGAGGTGAAAAATTCCCGTATTGTAAGGACGGTCATCCGCTCTATTCGCCGGTTTACTTACGAAGAAGCCCAAACGGTCATCGAAACCGGTTCCGGAGACCTGAAAGAGGAGATTCTGACGTTAGATCGCCTGGCAAAAACTCTGCGCAAAAAGCGATTTGTTCACGGAGCAATTAACTTCGACCGTTATGAGGTCAAGTTTGAGTTGGACGAACAGGGCAAGCCGATGGGCGTATATTTCAAGGAATCGAAAGATGCCAACAAGTTGGTCGAAGAGTTTATGTTGCTTGCCAACAAAGCCACTGCCGAGTTTATCGGTAAAACGCCCAAAGGAAAACCGGCGAAAACGTTTGTCTACCGGATTCATGACCTGCCCGATCCGGAGAAATTAGACAATTTTGTCACCTTCATCAACCGCTTCGGGTATAAACTGAAAACCAACGGTACAAAGACGGATGTATCTAAAGGCATCAACCAGCTACTGGACGATGTGCAGGGCAAGCGGGAACAGAACCTGATAGAGACCATCGCCGTTCGCTCCATGGCAAAAGCCGTTTACTCTACGCATAATATCGGACATTACGGTTTGGCGTTCGAGTATTACACGCATTTTACTTCGCCCATCCGCCGTTATCCGGATATGATGGTGCACCGTTTGCTGGAAAAATACCTTTCCGGCGGGCGATCGGTTTCTTCCGCAAAATACGAAGATATCTGCAAACATTGTTCGGATATGGAACAGACGGCTGCCGGTGCGGAACGCGCCTCGACCAAATATAAACAGGTAGAATTTATGTCCGAACGCTTGGGCATGGTCTTCGACGGGGTTATTTCCGGCGTTACGGAATGGGGATTGTATGTGGAAATTAACGAAAATAAATGCGAAGGAATGGTTCCTATCCGCGACCTGGGCGATGATTATTATGAATTTGACGATAAAAATTACTGCCTGATCGGACGCCGCAACAAACGGCAATACCGCTTGGGCGACCCCATCACGATCAAGGTTGTGAGAGCTAATCTGGAGCGCAAGCAGTTGGATTTTGCGTTGCCGGATGAAGGGAAGAGGTAGATAACAGCCTCATGGCATTGAGAATAGCCAAAAAAGTTACGCCCACGTCGGCAAATACTGCTTCCCACATATTGGCAATTCCTGTAGCGCCCAATATAAGCACTGTGAATTTGATGCCCAGCGCCAGAATGATATTCTGCCATACAATTCGCCGGGTGGCTTTGCCGATGTGAATGGCAACCGGTATGCCGGACAGTTCATCGTTTTGAATAACAATATCTGCTATTTCGATAGCGGCATCGCTGCCCAACCCGCCCATGGCGATGCCGGCATCACTGACGGCTATGACGGGAGCGTCGTTTATGCCGTCGCCCACGAAAGCGACTGTTTCGTTGCGTTGCTGTTTGATGGTTATCATCTGCGTAACCTTGTCTTCCGGAAGCAAGTTGCCGTAGGCGTGATCGATACCCAGACTTGCAGCCACCCGTTGAACAACTGTGTCTTTGTCTCCGCTGAGCATACTTGTTCGGATGCCGCATTGCTTCAAGCGTTGAATGGTAGTCAGGGCGTCTGTTTTCAATTCGTCGCCAAGGGTAATATAGCCGGCGAATATTCCGTCGATCGCTATGGCGACAAGGGTATCCGAATCATTTTCCGGTAAAACACGGTATGGAATGGCGTAGCAATCCAACAGTTTGTGGTTGCCGGCCAATATTTCTTTCCCGCTGATGATTCCTTTCAATCCATATCCGGCAATTTCTTCCACGTTCTCGACCTGCAAATCCGGATGTTTTCCCGTATATGCGGTAATGGCGGTTGCAATGGGATGGGTGGAATGACTTTCCAGGCTGCTGACAAGCGACAAGACGTCGGCCTGTTCAAAACCCTGCTGTATCACGATTTCTTTGACTTTGAAAACTCCCTGCGTCAATGTTCCTGTTTTATCCATGACCACATGTTGAACAGACGCCATGATGTCCAGGTAGTTACTTCCCTTGAATAATATCCCCCGGCGAGAAGCTGCCCCGATACCTCCGAAATAACTGAGTGGAACGGAGATGACTAAGGCGCAGGGACAGGAGATGACTAAGAATATCAACCCCCGATACAGCCATTCGGAAAAGATATAGGGCGAAACGAAAAGTAGCGGCAAGACACAGATCAGTACGGCAATTCCTGCGACGGATGGTGTATAATAATGTGCAAATTTCCGGATAAAAAGTTCCGTTGGCGCTTTTTGTGCCGTAGCGTCCTGTACCAATTGCAATATTCTCGACAGTTTGCTGTCTTCATAAGCTGCTGTTACTCGGATTGTTGCAGGTGTATTCAGGTTAATCATTCCGGCCAGGACAGCGTCGCCCTGTTTTTTGTTGTCGGGTTTGCTTTCTCCGGTTAATGCCGAAGTGTCGAAAGGCGCGTGAGCGGATAATAACACGCCGTCCAGCGCCAGTTTTTCGCCGGGTTTTAGCTGAATGATGCTTCCTGTGACGACTTCTTTCGCCTGAACGGTTCGGTTGCTGTTCCCGTCAATGACATGTACGGTATCTGGCCGCTGATCAATCAAGCCCTGTATGTTGGCTTGCGCCCGATTGACCGCCAACTGCTGGAAAAATTCCCCCGCTGCATAGAAAAGCATGACTGCTACTGCTTCCGGATATTCGCCGATAGCGAAAGCTCCTATAGAGGCAACAGCCATCAACAAGAATTCAGTAAAAATATCTCCTTTCGAGCAGTATTCTACGGCTTCTTTGACGACCGGCAACCCTACCGGCAGGTAGGCGACAGCAAACCAAATCACTTCAACGATGCCTGAAAAGAAGCCGATATTCAAATACCGAAAGATCATCCCGCTCGATAGCAATATGATACATAGCGCAATAGGGAGCAGCGCCGGCAGATACGCCTGTTTATGTGTTGTATGTTCGTGCATAATATGTTTGTATATAATGTGATAAATCGGGCGAACTTACGCAAAAATTTTAATTTCCCCAAAACCTTTCTGGGAAAAATTTCAATGTTTTTGTATTATGTGGAAGTTTCAAATTGTCGTATAACCCGCAGGGTTGCGCAGCAATTTGAGATGCTTTCTGTTAGCGTCGGTTTTTTTGTTTCGATATTATTTTCTACCTTTGGCGCAGAATTCCTAAATTTATAATTTTATTTTTGTAATATGAAGAAAAATAAAGCTTTGTGGCTATCTATGGGAGCAGTTATCGTATTGGTTTGGGGAGCCGTTTTTGTGATTACAGGGATGCGATCTTCTGGTTTTTTTATGGTGACTGTTGGCGCTGTGTGGGGCGCTCTACTCACTGTTGTAGTGTACCTGTTTTTGGACAAACGGTTTAAATTACGGCACGAATCATCCGATCGGCAGTCCGGACAGGATGAGAAGAGAGAAAAACAGGCGAAAATATTTGAAAAAAAGCAGGAGACCTATCATGCTTTTTTAGAAAAACTCAGAAAAATCATCCAAAACGGAGAAATAAAAGTGGGTGTAAAAACTGAAGACAAAAATTCAGGGAAGATGATTGATGAGTTGAGAGATTTTATTTTTCAACTGGGTTATCTGCAGTTGTATGCGTCGGAAGCAACGATCGATGGAGTTTCGGACGGGATTACAAGTATGATACAGATATTAAACGATGTTCATTCCGGCGAAAAAAATCGACCGGTTGATCTTCCGAATTTTTACGCTTCTCTATCCAGGGAGTTATTCAAAATCATCGCTGTTCTCAAGGCCGATCTTCACGGTAAGGATACGGCAACGATTACCAAAGACAAGATGAACGACATATTCAGGGAATGTGATCTTGCGCTGGACGACAAAGATTTCGACAGCAATGAAGTCCAGCAATATTTCTGGAAGGAATTGATGGAGCAACTCAGATTAAAAGATTACATCATAGAAGAAAAAGATTTCACCCGCGACGTCTGTGATTTTTATGCTGCAAGCGCTCGAAACAGACATCGCGGATATGGTTTTACGTTCGATACCGGTTACAAAACAATTCCGTTCCGGGTTGAAATGGGAAATGAATATTTTTATGGATTCCCCCGTAAAGAAGAAGGCACAGCCGAAGTAAGCAACTCGCAGATGAAACAATGGATACATCAGACTTCAAAGGAATTTACTTCCAACAGTCAATGGCTGGGCTATAGAGTACCTTATTACAGGCATCGCCTTGATTTCTGGAAACTAAACTCCGTTGGTTTCGACTCCTTAAAAGATTTGCGCAAAAGGCAGCGTTATGTGAAAGAAATTGCCCAAGAAATAGATAGCTGCATCAAAGAATTTATAGAAAACGCAAAGAATTCGGAAAAGACAAAAATAGCCTGAAAACGGGCATTACCATCAGATTATACTTCGCACGGTTTAAAATTGTGAGATAAAGATCGTATCCGGAATCCGGAACGGATTGCATCCGGTAATCTGATGTGGAACTTTGGGCTTCGGCGTAAGCTAATCCGGAACGGATTTTATCTGGATAGCTATCTGGATCGCCCGAACGTTTTAACGTCGGGTGTATGTGTGACGTCGCTCCGGTACAATGATGCATGATTTCAACCCGACGTTTCACATCGGGAATTCTATGTTCACATCCAAATTTTATTCATTATGCTCAGATACGGGCCGATGTTTTCCGGGAAAAGAAGCCATTCCTGCACATAGGAGAGTTGACCCCAACACTGATAACCACTCAGATATTCTTTGTATTGTCGTTCAAAATCATCCCTCCTGACATGAAAAAAACGCTCAAGAGAGCGGGCCGTAATCGGGTATTTCTCCAAGCAATCCTTTTAAAAAAGCCGCGAACTCCTTCGAGTGGCGGGTACCCTGGGCAACCAAATCCCAGTCTTTCGACACGCTTTTCCCTGTTGAATTATCCAACCACCGGCGACGGCGAACGTGCAAATGGACACGTCTGTCACGTATCGGAAAATCTTGAATACTTCCGCCTTCATAAAAACCATTGGGAGAAAGATCGGTAGATTTATAGCCGGTGGGAACAATTGGCTTTTCGTCTAAATACAGATGAAGTTCCCGCCTGTCTGTCACGGTTTCTTCCCTTACATCAACAAAATCAAAAAACAGGGCGATATCCACCGGAAGAATGAGTTGAAACAACTTTACATATGGATTTTCTGTTTTCATAGACTACAAAGATAACACTTTTCCATTTTTTGACCTATAAAACAAACACAGGGTTTTGCTGGTGAGCCCAAAACTTTTATCTTCCTTTGCACTTTTCTGACATGACGCGGAGGGCGGGATGTATGTTAGGGGAATGTGTGTGTTAACAAAATATCAGAAACCGCCAAATATCCGGCAGCTTTTTTATCAACAGTTTCGTTAGTATTTACATACGTTTTTGCCATGTTTTATTTAACCTCTTTTTTGTAAACAGTGTTACAAAGGTATAAAATATTATTTTAAACAAACAAATTTTTGTAAAGTTTTTTACAAATTTATTTTATCATATCGCTGTGTGCTGCTTAGCGGCTAATCATTTTTCACTTTTTCCAGGCTGCCTTGTCACTGCACTCCCCGCAATAACGACATATCGAATATGCATTATCTCGGTGCTAAATATTTTAAACTTTACAAACTTTTCGTTACATTTGTCGCCAAAATGAATAATTATATTTTGCAGACAATGAAACGAACACAAGTATCGCGCCGGTTTTTTACTTTTTTTGATGTAATTCCTTTTACGCTTACGGCTGTCGTATTTACCGTTATATCTGTTTTGGCATATTCGTACCTTGCCGATAATTATACTGCCGAAGAGCTTTCGGCGCAGGCGGTATTTGCAGCTATTGCCGAATATCTGTTGCTGTTTGTATTTGCTGTTATTGCTTTTGGATTTGTAAGCGCGCTGGTTGCTTACGTGATATTTGCCGTACGCACAAAACGCAACAGCGAATACTTTAAAATTATGTTTGATGTTGCCGGCGACAATGAAAGCGGCATAACAAGTTCTGCGAAATTGAAAATCAATAAATTATTTTTTCCATTATTCGGTTCTGTAAAAATTCGCTTTGTGTTTGAAAACAAATTTGTAACAAAAAAATATGCCCTGCTGTCAAAAAAGTTCAGGCTGTTTTCGACACGGCACTTTGAAACAGAATGTGTATTTGATTTTCCTTATGTCAGGAATTATGTTCTAAAATCAGTAAAGTTTTATTTTGAGGATTACTTTTCGCTGTTTTCGTTTTTACTGAAACGTTCGGCAAATGTTCAGTTTTATATTTTGCCATCCGATAAAAGCAAGCTTGATATTGTTCCCAATCCCGTATCGCAGCAAAATACGCAGGTTCGCACCAGTATTGTAAAGCATCTGCCGGGCGAATATTTACGCTTTAAGGATTTTGAAAATTCGGATGATGTGCGGCGCATTGTATGGAAAATTTTTGCTAAAAATAAGGAGCTTGTCGTGCGGACTCAGGAATTGAGAAATAATTATGCATCCAAATATGTACTGTATGCAAGCTTTTTCAATAACAAAGACTTATTTTTACAGACGGACAGTTTTTCGCGCGCTTTTCTGACTTACTATAAAAATTCGGTTTTCGGCATTTATTCGGAAATGAAAAAAAATAAACAGCTTGATACATGCATCAAGTTTGACCAGACGGTAAATGTTACATCCGAAAGCGAATCACTGTCAAAAGAAATGTTTGAGATAAGCACGGCAGAATGGCAAAGTGACCTTCCTGTTGCCGATTTTTACAAAGCCGGCGATGTATCAATGCTGTGCATGCCGTCGTTAATAACGGCAGACGATGCGGCAAAATTGCTGAATATTACAAATAAATCTGCCGTTATTGTTTTTGTAAAAGTCAGCGAGGCATTGAAATCAAATAAGCTTAAGCTATTTGCAGAAAATATTTTTATAAAGCCAAAGCGTGGCAGCATGGATGAACTGCGCTTGAAATTTTTATTTTCGCCATTGCGCAAACGCCTGCTGGCGAACGAAAAAAATATAATAGAATTGTTGAACAGAGAAGACAGCACATTTTACATAATATGAAAAAAGATAAAAAAGACATATTGATAAGAATACTTTTGCAGTTGATTTTTTTGTGTATTCCGTCGGTTGTTGCAACTGCGTTTGCACTGAAAGGACTGAACGAACATTATACCGTTTTCGACAATAACTGGCTTATACAGACATGCTGTTTCCTTGCGGGAATTTTTATCGCCTGCGTCCTGTTTAATTTGCGCCTGCGTTTTTTACCGCTAACTGCAATCATTATATGCGCGTTTATCACGGCAAGAGCAGTAATCTCAAATATCGAATTATCCGAATTTGATACGTTTTTTTATCTTGTTCGGTTTCATGTATTATCAGCGCTTTTCATAACAGGCTGGATTTGCGGCTGGGGATTTTCGCGACTGAAAAATTTTGCGATAATATTTGCAGCTGTCATAATTTTAGCAGGAATTTTTGTTACGGTTTCAAAATCCGAATTTTCATTTATCGGAATATTAAAAACATTTTTACCGATAATTCTGTTCGCATTTTATATAGTTTACATGTCGTCGGCAGTGCGTAATATTGTTACATTTTCGCGTGGACGGTTTTTTACTTTTTTACGCAATCTGCTTGGAATTGTCGCTTTGTTTCTGCTAATGATGCTTATTGCAGGATTATTGACGAAATCCGCATTTGATGAGATAGAAGCAACATGGGATAACAAAACGACAAAAAGCGAATTGGATGGACTGCTCGAACGAAACAGCAGCGACAGCACATACAAAATTAAAGACCGAATGCGTCCAAATCCGACATTCGGCAAAGGAAAGGAAAATCCCGAACCGATGTTTGTCGCTTATATAAATAATTATCTCGATGACAGGCAGGAAATTCCAAATCCTCTTTATTTTGTTTCCCACTATCTTACAAATTTCGATTCGTTTACCGAAACTTTCGAAAGGGATTCCGTTGTTCCATACAACGATTTGTTTCAGCCCGTACCGTCTGAAATTAATTTATATTTCAGCAAGACCGATACGGCGATAATGAACACCGCACTGAAAGATACGCTCACAAAAACTGTTGACGCGGATGTGTTTAATATCAATCTTTCGCCCGAAGAATTTGTTGCTCCGATAACATCGTTTTTTTATCAGCCTGTTGCAGTCGAAAACGATTACAAAACGCAATTTAAATCGGCATATCGGGTCAAATCCGTTGTGAGCGACCTGAACGGCGCATATTTTGTTTATCCTTCGCGCGACGAAATAATGCAGATATATCAGCAACAGCGTTATGACATACTTGCAACGGTAGAAAATTTTGATGATTTGCCTGAAATATTTTACAGTTATTACACAAGTTTGCCTGATAATGACTTTATCGACAGTCTGAAAAAACTCACAGCCGAAATGACCGCCGCTGCAAAAAATCCTGTTGATAAGATCATTGCCATACGCGATTATTTTTTTGCAGTTGACGAATTTGGCGAACCTGTGTTTAAATATACCGAAAATCCCGGAATACCGGGAATACCCGGAGCATCAAAACTTGCGCATTTTCTTTTTGAATCGCACAGAGGATATTGCGCTCATTTTGCAGGAGTAACGCTGTTCATGCTGCGTGCCTGCGGCATTCCTTCACGATTAACCGTAGGTTTTGCCACAGTTGACAGAAGTGATAAAAACAAAGGCTGGTACTGGTTTTATGAAGATCAGGCTCACGCTTGGGTTCAAATATATTTTCCGAAATTCGGCTGGCTTGATTTTGATACAACAATAGGAAACGATGACATGGAAGAATCGCCGCAACCCGATGGAACGCCGCCAATGCAGATAAATAAGGCGAACTTTGCAGGCAGCGGGAAAATAATAGCGACAGATACGGCAAATAAACATGTTGACTTTGCTCTGGAAAAAATGACGATAAACGATAATGAATACATCTTTGAGCCTCCGCAGCAAATAATTCTTGATATGACGCTGGCAAAGATTTTGCGCGATACCGTGAATTTAAAATTTTCGGAACTTTCAAACAATGATTCGGGCTTGTCGCTTTCTTTTGATGACAATCTGAAAAACATACATCCGCCTATAAATAAGTCGAAAAATGAGATTTTGGAAATGATTCCAAAACCCGTGAAGATAGATGAATTCAGAATAGATGTCAGTAAAGACAGCAAAAAAGAAGATGAAAAAACAAATACAGATAGCAGTTCGCAAAAAAATGAAAAAAATAAGGTTCCGGTTTTTGTGATATGCATGATTATTTTTGCAGCGCTGCTGATTTTTGCTTTTGCATTTCCTTACATGATTTTCAAATATTATAAATGCAGGTCGAAGTGCAAAAGCAAAAATGCGAACATGTTTTATGTTTACAGAACATCGCTGTTTTTGCTTAATCAGCTGTATTGCGAGCGTAAAAATTTAACTCCCCTGCAATTTGCGTCTGTTGAGGTTGATAAAAAATATGAAACCGAATTTGAAAAATTTATAATGATATACCTGCAATTCAAGTATTCCGACATCGAGCTTACAAATGAAGAAAAAGAATTTGCAAATAGTTTTTATCGTAATTTTGAAAGTAAAATCAATAAGAAACACAGTAAAGTCGAATTTATTAAAAGATTTTTGAATATAAAACAAACACTAAAATTTTATACAAATAATTATGGAACAGCAAAATGAAACGGTTGAACAAAATCAGCAGCAATCGCAGGTAACAGGCAAAATAAAATTGCTGATTGACAATATCGAAACAGTAATAAAAGGCAAACGCAGTAAAATAGAAATGATTGTAAGCGTGCTTTTGGCTCGCGGACACGTTTTGCTCGAAGATAATCCGGGAACGGGAAAAACCCTGCTTGCCCGCACTTTGGCGCAGTCGATTGCAGCCGACAATACTCGCGGCTTACAATTCAAGCGAATACAGTTTACGCCCGATTTGCTTCCTATGGATTTGATAGGCTCGCACATTTTCGACGACAGCAAAAAAGATTTTATTTTCAAGAAAGGACCTCTGTTTTGCAATGTTTTGCTTGCAGATGAAATCAATCGAGCATCGCCGAAGGTACAGTCTGCTCTGCTCGAAAGCATGGCTGAAAATCAAATAACTGTCGGAGATGCAACTTATAAGCTGCAAGATCTGTTTTTTGTTGCTGCAACTCAAAATCCTGTCGAAATCGAAGGAACTTATCCGCTTCCCGAAGCGCAGCTCGACAGGTTTTTTATGAAATTATCGCTTGATTATGTTGACGGTGAAACCGAAGCCGATATTTACCGCAATTATTTGATGATTGACGAAAATTTACACGCCGTAAAGCAGGTTTTGAATTTTAAGGATATATTGGAACTGCAAGCCGAAACGGATAAAATTTATGTTCACGATGAAATAACAGCGTCGGTACGGAATATTGTTGTCGGCACGCGCAGTGATGCAAATATTTTACTGCCATGTTCTACGCGAAGCGGAATAACGTTTATGAAGTGCCTGAAAGCATTTGCGCTTGTAAACAGCCGCACATTTGTAATCGAAGACGATATAAAAACGCTTGCACACGCGGTACTTCATCATCGAATAATTTTCAAAAACAACGATGCCCGCAGAAAAGCCCTGAACGCTCTGGTTGATAAGGAAATTACAAGACTTGCGAAGTTAAAAATAGAGAATCAGGGATTTTATTTTGTCAAATAATATGAATAATAATAAAATATATAAAATCAAAATTCGTAAAGAAAAAGAATTGGGGTATATCGCTTTTAATGCAAGAAACAGGCAATATCATTACTTTGAAACTAAAAAACAGCCAACAGCGACAGAAATTTTTAATATACTTGGGTTGGATGAAAAAAAATTGAACGGAAATACCGAAATATTTTTTTACGAAAATACTCTTCCGAAAAATCCAAACATTAAACTTTCTGCTCCGCTTATTGCTTATCTTGAAATCAATAATTCGTGCGTACTGAATTGCAAACATTGCTTTAAAAGCCATATTAAATATTCTCATAAAATAAATACCGAAAAAATATTGTCACTGATAGACGATTTGGAAAAAATGGGAGTCTTTGAATTGCGGTTTGTGGGATTTGAAGCAATTTATAACAGTGACTTTGTTCGTATTGTACAGTATGCCAAAAACAAAAGGTTTTATCTGATATTGAATACCTGCGGGTATTTTATGCCGGAAAAGATAAAACTTATCACAGACCTTAATTTTGATGAAGTTCTTATAAGTTTGGATGGCGACAGAGAAGCGCATGACAATATACGAACTGCAGGTTCTTACGATAAAGTGATAAATTTGCTTAAATATTTATCTGCGCATAATGTAAAAACAAGAATTAATATGACTGTTTCCAATAATAGTATTAACAAAATGCAACATATCGCAGAAATTGCAGTAAAACATAGTGTCAATGTGGGATATACGCCAATGAGGCATATTGGAAACGGGAATAATACAAGCGATGTTTTAACTTCAAAAGAAATGTATCAGATAGCATCAGAAGTCAATAAACTGCGAAAACAGTATCCAGAAGGTAATTTTATGCTTGCTTATCATGATTTTGCTGGAGATATTACGCCGCTACACCATCCTGTTTGGCAAGATGATGTTTGCCCGGCAACAAAAAATGTAAGTATTTTAAATGACGGAAGAGTGTTCTTTTGTGATTTTTTGGAATATATTGGCGATAAATACTGCGGTGGAAATATATTGGAGGATAATATCAATGATATTTGGCAATTTTCAGAAAGCCTGCAATATTACAGAGATTTAAAAAAAGTAAGCAGGTGCTATTCTTGCAAGCATTACAAAACATTAAAATGTTCAGGCGGATGTGCAAGCGAAATACTCGACGAATATGATATTTTTTACGACCGTCTTTGCTTTGTAAATCCTGCCAAATTACAATGCGAACACGAATTATCTATTAATAAATATTGCGATATTTACAATGAACGTTATTATATGAATGGTAAATCTTATAATATCAGTAATTACGAAAACTATTCGTGGATGCCCCAAAAAACCAATGCCGAAGTGTCTGAATTAATCAAAGAATTAGGAATAAATGATGATGTGATTGTTGATTACGGTTGTGCTTTCGGATATTATGTAAAAGCATTCAGAGATTTAAATTATAAGGCGTATGGAATAGATACTTCGGAATATGCAATACGCAAAGCCAAAGAAGATAAAACAATAGCAGATTTTGTAATTCAATCGGAATCGCTGCATTCATTAGGGTTGGAAACGGTAAATTGGGTTATTGCAAAAGATGTTTTAGAGCATTTGACTGTCAATCAATTAATTATTTTTTTGAAAAATGTAAAATCTTATAACGCAAAATTATTTGTGGCTGTTCCATTGACAAAATTTGATGGCGGAAAATACATTTGCGGCAAACAGGTAGATGACATAGGGCATATAATCAGAAGAACAGCAGAATGGTGGATAAGTATTTTAAAACAATATCTAAAAACAAATGTTGCCCGCATTTGTTTGCAGAATTTTCATCTTAAACACACAAATAAAGATGAGGGAATGGGGTATTTTGTGTGTAACAGCAACTAAATAATTGTTAAAATTTTATAATATGAAAAAATCTAATGAAAAATATCCTAATTACATAAGAATTATTGTATCAATTGGGGTTATTTTGTTTTTTTTAAACATTGCATTATTTGTTTTGGATAAAAACAAATGTTTGAGCAATTTTTGGAATATAGTTTGTGAATATGGATGGAATTTTACCCTACCTATTATGTCATCATTGATTACAATATGGTTTATGGAGTTGGTCAAGAAGAGTCTCGGTGAAAATACCATAAATGAATTTATTGCTCTAAACACCCAAGTAAAAGTGCTAAATGAAAAAATTGGTAAAAATGATAAATCTTTGCAAACTTATATTGATCAGAAAACATTCAATCCCTTTTGGTTGTCACAATATAAGTCTGCAAGTTCAAAAATATATATGATGGGTACAACATTGATTGATACTATTGATAACTTCATTGATGAATTGGAAAAACAAGAAAACCAACCTTTCATTAACAGATACATAGATATAAAAGTCATATTATGTAATAAACAGTCAGCACCAGTTGGAAAAAACGTAGAGCAAGCAAAAACAAAATTAGTAAAATTCCTAAAACGAAAACAATACAAACAATTCTGTATTAAACAATGTTACAGTTCAAGTATAAAAAATCAAATTAATATAATAGATGATAATATGACTGTAATTTCATACAGTTTGCCCGAAACTCAAAGACCGGTAATGCATATAATAGGATATGATAACTTTCTGTACCATGCATATTTGGCAGAATTTACACAATTATGGGAAACAGGAACTATATGGACATCACACGATGACGAATAAATATAAATGAAAATCACCGATAGAAAATATTTAAAAGAATATTCCGAACTGATCGGAAATCAAATACATGGATTGATAAAGCGGTTTGATTTTGCGGCAAATCAAATTGATTTTGATTATATCACAAAAGCATCGGCAGTTTATTCATCAAATATCGAAGGCAACAGCATTGATTTAAATTCGTTCATGAATTACAGGCTGAATAATATTAAATTCAAATCGGGAAAAGAAATCAAAGAAATCGAAAACCTGATAGCGGCATACGGGTTTGCACAAAATAATAAATTAACGAAAAAAAATCTTTTAGCTTCTCACGAAATACTGTCAAAAACACTATTAATAAAAAGCAAACGCGGTAAATACAGAACAGAACCGGTCGGAATATTCGGAAAATCGGGAATTGTTTATCTGGCTGTCGAACCCGAATTTGTCGAAAGGGAAATGGAAATCTTTTTTGACGCCGTTAACGAACTGTTGGAAAATAATTTGACTGAAGAAGAGATTTTTTATTTTGCATCATTAATGCATTTACGTTTTGTTCACATACATCCTTTCAGAGATGGAAACGGGCGAACTGCACGCCTGCTGGAAAAATGGTTTATAACCGAAAAACTCGGACAAAAATACTGGAAAATTCCATCCGAAGAGTATTATAAAAACAATCAGCAGAAATATTACGAAACAATAAACACGGGTGTTAACTTTTATGAATTGAATTATGACAAATGCCTGCATTTTCTCATAATGTTACCAAATTGTCTGAAATAAAATTAAAACAATGTCGAAAAAAAATTACATATTTCTTTGTCTGTTTGCAATGTGCAATCTCGCAAATGCCCAGTCGAAAGAAGCGGCGCGCTACGAAATCGATGTAAAACGCTTTGACTTTAATTACGACAGTCGTGAAGCGCTTATCCGTTCCCGAGAATTTATTCGGCTTGATTCAACATATTATGTGGGACACCTGTATGAAGGCGTTTTCAAATACGAGCGTGCAGCCGACTATTTGGGATTTAAAAACTGCATTGCTCCGTTGAAAAGAGCGATACGGCTTCTTGAAAAAGATTTTTCGGCAAAGCTTTCTGCTAACTACAGTTCGTATCAGGAATATGAGCCGTTGAGAATAGTACAGTCGGATTATCGTATGCTTGTTTTTTGTCTGATGGAAGCGTACAGCAATCTCGAACATCCAGATTCTGTGATAAATATTCTCAAACATTATCAATCATGGAATTTGCAGCGCGACATACTGGGCGCAGATAATTATATTGCGTGGACAATTCACCGCAACCGGTTTTACACGAAAGAAAAATATGACTTCCTCGAAAATTCGATACGGGAAAACGATAAAAAGGCTCTTTACTATTTGCATAAAAGTCTTGCCGAAACGAATAAAAAAGCCGATTTGAACGAAAAAACCTTTTCATATCTTGCTGTCGAAGGCGACAGACTGAGCGCTTACCATTATTTGGCAATTATTCACGATTATGAAAACAATACTGATTCGGCGCTTTATTATTTTCAAAAAATGGAATATTACTCTGTTTTTCCATACAATAATTATGCAATATTCTGTTTTATAAACGGTTATTTTTCTGATGCCGATACATATTTCAAGATTTCACGTTCGCAGGAAACGGGAGACAAGCGATTGAAAGAATCCGAATACTACAATACTGTTATTGAAGTGATGAAAAGCAATCCGGTGGCAGGAATAAAACGAATAAACGAACTGATACGCGAAAACGGAAGTTCGGCAGGCTGGGGCTGGTATAATATTGCGCTTGCCCGCGGTTTTCTGTACAACGGTCAGCTTGATAAAGCCGAACAGCATTTGAAAAAAGCGCAAAATTTCAAGGAACTTCACATCGGCACAACATGGGGACAAAGCCATTACAGCAGTTCCATAAAATTTTTGCAGGCGATAATTGATAAACAAAAAATCGAAGCCGAAAAATTTGAAAACCGTAATTACTGGATGTCGTTTAAATCGCTTACCGGCATTGCAAAAAGTAAGGCTAATTTATTTTTGAACAGGCTTGTCTTATTAAATCAGTTAGCTGCAAATCCCGAACGCGAAGAAGTATTTTTCCGTATATTTTCGTCTGAATCTACCGTTACTTTTGATGAAATAATGTCGGCGCTGCACGATGCTTTCAATAATAAGTACTTTATACGCCTGTACGAAAAATTTTTAGATAGCGATAAACGCTCCTTCATTAAAAAATATATACGGTTATACTTGGCTTGCATTCTTACCGAACGCGGCGAAAAATCGAAAGCATTGCAGCATCTCGACAAGCTAACCGGCATAGAATATATCGACAGCGAATATGAAGTTTTATTTCAGGCTCGCGTTTATGAACTGTACGCACGAATATCGCAAACAGCGGAAAAACGTAAGGAAAATCTTTTGAAATTTTATTATACGTATCCGCAACTTGTGCCGTACAGCGGATTGCGAATGAGTTTTCGACTGGAAGTAAGCAGTAACGGAACTAACGCAACCGAAGATATTATATTGCAAAAACTTCAAAATTATAATATTGACATTGCCGATAAAAAAGCTATAGATGCGCCAAAGGCTAAAATATCATTTACCAATAATGGAAAAACGGATATTATGGAATTTGAAGTAGTTAATTCGGCTGCAAAAACAATAGTACCGCGTACAAAAATTCCTTATGAAAATACAGACATTGCAACGCGTAAACTGGTTTATGGACTGTTTAACATAATTGAGCCGGTTCTTACCGTAAATTCGATAAAGGCGCCGAACTAAAGTACTGTTTTGCATGATTGCAAATCATAACGCCTGTAACGATTTACAATCAGTAAAAAAACTTTCGTAACGGTTATGCATAAAGAATACGACAGTCTGTCGAATAAAATTTATATCTTTGTTTCATGATTGAATATAAAAAATTTATACTGAAAAACGGATTGACGTTACTTGCGCATCGCGACAGGTCAAGTACTCTTGCGGCTGTTAATGTGCTTTACAAAGTTGGTGCACGCAGCGAAAATCCTCATAAAACAGGTTTTGCTCATTTATTTGAACATCTTATGTTCAGCGGGTCGAAAAATGTAAAGTCGTTTGATGATGAATTGCAGGTTGCAGGCGGTGAAAGCAATGCTTTCACGTGCAGCGATTATACAAATTATTATATAACACTGCCGAAAGAAAATATCGAAACGGCGCTTTGGATAGAATCGGACAGAATGCTGTATCCAAATATTACTCAGCATAATATTGATACGCAACGCAGCGTTGTTATCGAAGAATTTAATCAGCGGTATCTGAATCGTCCATACGGCGATGTCTGGCTGCTGTTGCGACCTTTGGCATATAAGGTTCATCCTTACAGATGGGCTACAATAGGAAAAAATATTGAACATATTAAAAATGCAACTCTCGATAATGCAAAATGCTTTTTTGACTTGCATTATTCGCCGTGCAATGCGGTTATCAGCATAGTTTCCGATATGGAATATGGAAAAATTTATAAACTTGTTGAAAAATGGTTTGGAGAAATTCCTGCTCGACCTGCTTCAAACTGCAAATTTCCTCAAGAACCGCAGCAAATGGAACCGCGCTCGCTTACGGTTGAACGCAAGGTGCCGCTAACGTGCATTTATAAAGCCTATAAAATGTGCCGCCGCGAAAATCCCGATTATTATGTTTGCGATTTGCTTACCGATATTTTTGCGGGCGGGAAATCGTCGCGCTTATATGTAAATCTTGTAAAAAACACCAATCTGTTTGCACGCGCAAATGCGTTCATTTCTGGCGATATTGACGAAGGCTTGCTTACGGTGTCGGCAAATTTACTTCCGAACGTTGATGTAAAAAAGGCAGAGGCGGCTATCGAAAGTGAAATCGAAAAAATGCGAACTGAAAAGGTAAGCGAATATGAACTCGAAAAAGTTAAAAACAAGGCAGAAGCATCTCATGTCTATTCCGAAACAGACATTCTGAACAAGGCAATGATGCTCGGATATTACGAAATGCTCGGCAATATTGATTTGATAAATGAGGAACTTGATTATTACAGAGCAATTACAGCTGATGACATTATGAAAGTATCGAAGAGCGTATTTGCCGATGAAAAATGCTCCACGCTTTATTATAAAAGCGTAAATTAAAATAATTCTTATGACTGTGAAGAAATGAGCGATATTTTGAAATTAAACAGAACTGTTGCGCCGAAATTTAAATTACCGTGCAAAATATCACTGCCTGCCGTAAACAGTATCGGCATGCAAAACGGATTGCAGCTTTATGCAATAAACACAGGAACAGTCGATGTTTTGCGCTTCAGCATTGTGTTCGATGCGGGAACACGCTATCAGCGGCAATTTCTTGTTGCAGGTACAGCATTGAACATGTTAACCGAAGGAACAGAAAAATACGGTTCGGAAGAAATAGCCGAACAGCTTGATTTTTACGGAGCATCCATAGATGTTGATATTGACAGAGACTGGTCGTGCATAACGTTTTATTCTCTTGCGCGGCACTTTGAAAAAGTGATGGAAATAGCCGAACAAATTATAAAATATCCTGTATTTCCCGAAAAGGAACTGAATGTTTACAGGCAAAATCACAAACAGCAGCTTATTATCGAACGCGGGAAAGTTTCCGTAATTGCCGGCGAAACGCTTGTCTCTGCACTGTTTGGAGAAAATCATTATTACGGCTCGTTCGCGCAGCCCGAGGATTACGATAAATTAAACTCTCATATTCTGAAAGAATTTTACGAACAGCATTATTCAAGCAAAAATGCGTTTATGGTTGTATCGGGAAAGATTTCGGACAGGGAAATAAAAACAGTATCCGATTTTTTCGGAAGTGCAGCATGGGGAAAAGCGCCGAAAGCCGAAGCCGTGCAGCAGAAAATTATCAGTTCGCCTGAAAAAACAGTTCACGTGCCAAAAACCGATGGAGTACAATCGGCAATCAGCATCGGAAAAGTACTGTTCAACAAAAGTCACTGCGATTATTTTGGAATGTTTTTTGTTAATACTGTTCTTGGAGGATATTTCGGGTCGCGCCTTATGAAGAATATTCGCGAAGAAAAAGGATACACTTATGGAATATATTCAAATATGGCGTGCATGAAAGATTCGGGCTATTTGGTAATTTCAGCCGAAGTTGGCGACAAATATGTGAAACTGACGCTGGAAGAAATAAAAAATGAAATTTTACGTCTTCAACGGCAAAAAATCGCAAAAAATGAATTATCTTTGGTGAAAAATTATATAACAGGCAATATTCTTCGCTCAATCGATGGAATATGGAAAATTGCCGATACATGTATAGATTTACTGCAGATAAATGCAAATTTCGAATATATTGAACAAATGCTTGATGAAGTGTTGAAAATAACGGCGGACAGAGTACTTGACCTAGCAAACAGGTATTTGGATGCCGATACATTTACAACAGTAATATCAGGGAGACGCTGAAATGAAAAATATAGTGAAGATTCTTCTAACATTGGTATTGATGACAGTGAAAATAACAGTCGCCAGTTCGCAGTGTTTTCCGCCGCCGCCGATAATCGAAAGTATAACTGTTGTTCCGAATACTGCCGATGGAGATGTAATAATCAAGTGGCACGAGAATCCCGAAAATCTTTGTACTACAACCGGATATGAAATATACAAGTATGATTATGCCATTCAGCAGTTTTATTTGCTGGCGCTTGTTCCGGCGGGAACGACAAACTATACCGACATAAATGCGGGAGCAGACACCCGTTCGCAAATTTACAGAATGACAACAAAATCAGGACTGTCGGGCAACGAACATTCCGAAAATCATCACTCCGTATTTCTTAATACCGTAGCGCATTACGAACCGTGCGAAATGTCGGCAACCGTGTCGTGGAGTCCATATAAAACATCTTACAGAGACGCATTTGAAATCAGACCGTCCGACAAAAAATTCAACGATTCGGTAGCCTGTCAGATTATAGGCTATATTGCGCCTGCGGGTTCGCCGTTTAATTTGTCGAATGCCGATGCGCTCAGCCCTGTTACGCGCGATACGGCTGTCAGTTTCAAAATGACTGTAAATCAAAATTATCTGTTCTGCCTGAAAATATATTTGCCCAACGGCGAAATAAGCTATTCTAACGTACGCGAAGAAACTGTTAATGGAAACGATATTCCTGATGCGCCGAAGTACATAAAACTGGACTCGCTGGTATCGTTCGATACTCACAATCATCTTCACTTTGAAATAGAAAATTCCACGCAAATGAACAAGTTTCAGATTGAGCGCTCTGCAAGCCTCGATGGTGTTTTCGAGGCAATACATGTATTTTCGGATAAAAATACTGCTGTTTATGATGACAGTACATGCAATGCCAACACAGAATATTTTTACAGAGTAACGGCATTCAACAATATTGCACACTGCAACGAAACGCCTGCTGTAACCAGCGATACGCTCAACAGTATAATTTTGAATGTGAAATATTTAAACCGGAATATTGAAGTATCGTGGAACGGTTTTATCAGCGATTCAATATATTATTTGTATCGAAACGGCTTGTTTTGGCTAACTTTGCACAATCTGCAATTCACAGACATGGATGTTCAATATGATTTTAATAATAACATATACGATTTCTGCTATAAAATTGAGGCTGTTGACAGATTTACGAATTATGCGAGTATTTCGCGCAGGTATTGCATAAGTCTTTACAAGCCTGTAACAATGCCAAATGCAATAGACCCGACAAGTACGTTTACAAACAATATCGAAACCGGTCGTCAAAGAAATCAGTTTGCGCCTGTAGTCGGCGGCAATGAAAGCGACTATGAATATCACATGATAATATTCAATCGATGGAATAATATAATATTTGAAACGACAAAACCAATGGATACGCCGGTTTCAAGCGAACATATCTGGAACGGAGCATCTCCAAAAGGCAATATACTTCCGGAAGATACTTATCTGTATTATGTGAAAATTATATTTAAAAATTCAGATCAGGTATTTGAACAAAAAGGCACTGTAACTTTAATTTATCAATAAACATTATGAGCGAGCTTCAGATATATGATGAAATGCTTATACGGCGCGAGTTTGAAGAACTTATAAAAATGTGCCGTAACAATACTAATGAAGAGGGCATTGCTCTTATAAAAAAAGCTTTTGAAATAGCCAACGAAGCGCACAGGGGAATAAAGCGCCGTTCGGGAGTTCCCTATATATTGCATCCTGTTGCCGTTGCAAAAATTGTTGTACAGGAAATAGGTCTTGGCTATAAATCGATATGCGCGGCGCTCATGCACGATGTTGTCGAAGATAATCCGAATTTTACAATCGATCTGGTGAAAAGCGTTTTTGGCGAGACAATATCTTACATTGTTGACGGTCTTACAAAAATTGATGTCGCATTCGACAAGGATAAATCGGGTCAGGCTGAAAACTTTAAACGAATATTATTGACAATGAACGACGATATTCGGGTTATAATTATAAAAATTGCCGATCGTCTTCACAATATGCGTACTCTCGATGCGATGCCTGTCGAAAAGCAGCAGAAAATATCCAACGAAACCCTTTTCCTTTTTGCTCCGCTTGCCTATCGTCTTGGATTTTTTGAAATAAAAAGCGAACTCGAAGATTTAAGCCTTAAATATTTATCTCCCGTAGAATTTAATGAAATATCGGGAAAAATTAACGCTACCGAAGCAGGGCGACAAAATTTTTTCGACAGGTTTATAGAACCTATAGAAAAAAAACTGAAAGAAAGCAATATAAAATTCAATACAGGCGCGCGTACCAAGTCTGTATATTCCGTCTGGAATAAAATGCGCAACAAGTCCGTTAATTTTGAAGAAATATATGACTTGTTTGCAGTTAGAATAATTTTTGAGCCTACGGATCTTGTTCCCGAACGAACTCAGTGCTGGCATATTTATTCAATTATTACCGAAAGTTATCAATCGAAAAACGAACGTTTGCGCGATTGGATAAGTACGCCGAAAACAAACGGCTACGAAGCTTTGCATTGCACTGTGATGGCTTTCGGCGTGTGGGTTGAAGTACAGATCCGCACAAAAAGAATGGAAGAAATAGCAGAACGCGGATTTGCAGCTCACTGGCGATACAAAGATGACACTGCTCAAGAAGAAGAACTCGACAGATGGCTTGCTAAAATTCGCGATGTGCTTATAAATCCTGAAACCAATGCGATAGAATATTTGGATCAGTTCAGGTTCAACATGTATTCGTCAGAAATAACTTTGTTCACTCCGCGAGGCAAGGCAGTAATGTTGCCGAAAGGCGTAACGGTTATCGATTTTGCCTACACTATTCATTCGCGAATCGGCGACAGGGCAATAGGAGCAAAAGTAAACCACAAGCTGGTTTCGTTGAGTTACGTACTTAATAACGGCGATCAGGTAGAAGTACTTACAGCCGAAAACGCAAAGCCGGCACGCGAATGGCTTGAATATGCAAAGCTGCCTCGAACAAAAGCGCGTATCGAAACAGCATTGAAAGCCGAAGTGCAGGGGCATATAGATCACGGAAAAGAACTTATAAAAAACAAACTGGCGGAGTTCAATGTAGAACCGCAATCAAGAGTTTTTACCAAATTATGTGCCGCCTACGGCGTGGCAACCAAACGTGAACTGTACAGCAAGGTAGGTTCGGGAATCATTCAACTCGACGATTTTGAAAAGCAGTTGAAAGAAAACCCTCCACAAAAATCAGCCATATACTGGGGCTTTGGTTTGATAAAAAAAATAATTCCCGGTACAAAAAAAACTGTAAAAAAAGATGAGCCTGAAAATGAAAATGCAAATGAAACAGTAATCGAATCGGTAGCCAAAATCGACAAAAAAAAGCCATTCCTGCTAAAGGAAACTTTTGAAAAAAAACTTACTTATAAAGCGGCAACTTGCTGCAATCCGATACCGGGCGATAATATTATCGGTTTTGAAATAAGCGATGGAAAAGTTGTTGTACACCGTCAGGAATGTCCGGAAGCCAATAAGCTTGCAGCTGAACACGGCGATAAAATTATCAAGGTAAAGTGGACTACTCACAAAATCCAGTCGTTTCTTGCGCTTATTACCATGAGAGGCATAGACAGAATAGGAATTTTGAATGATACTACGCGAATAATTACAGGCGAAATGAACGTAAACATGCGAAAAATGAATGTCGAAAGCCACGATGGAATATTTGAAGGCGCAATAGAGCTTTATGTTCACAGTACAGACGATTTGGAAAATCTTATCAAAAAAATATCAGGAATAAAAGGCATGGAAGACGTACGGCGTCTGCACCGGTTCGATACGTAAAACCATAAAAATCAAATTATGAAACACAGCAGGGAAAAAGATTCGGTAATGCATATTTTTACGTCTTATCTTGAGCGTAAAGGTTATAGAAAAACACATGAACGTTTTGATGTTTTGCATGAAATTTATTCCATACGCGGGCATTTCGATGTCGAATCTCTTTATGGAAAAATGAAAACAAAAAAATATGCAATAAGCATTGCTACGGTCTACAATACCATTGAACTACTGCTGGAATGTAATCTTATAAAAAAACATCAATTCGGAGAAAATACTTCGCGCTACGAAAAATCGTTTAGAGGCGGCAATCACGACCATTTGATATGCACGGCTTGCGGCGAGGTTGTTGAATTTTGGGATCCTGCCGTAAAAGAAATTCAGGATGCCGTAACCGTTTCAACAGGCTTTGAAGTGAATTACCACGTCTTGTATTTTTACGGGTTATGTCCGAAATGTAAAGTTAAAAAATAAATGAAAAATAGCGAACGGTACAGTAAAATAATAAATTGGTTTCAAAAGAATATGACTTTTGCCCAATCCGAATTGCATTACAAAAATCCTTACGAATTGCTGGTTGCAGTGATATTATCGGCACAGTGCACTGACATTAGAGTGAATATGGTAACTCCTGGTTTCTTCAAAAAATATCCAACTTCCAAATTGCTTGCAAAAGCAAACAGCGAAGATGTTTTTCAGCTTATCCGTTCAATATCGTACCCTAACAGCAAAACAAGACATATTACGGCAATGGCTCAAATGCTCGAAAACGACTTCGGCGGTACTGTTCCCGAAAATGTTAACGATTTGCAGAAATTGCCCGGAGTCGGCATAAAAACGGCAAATGTTGTAGCTTCGATAGTTTACGGCAAGCCCGTAATTGCAGTAGATACGCATGTTTTCAGAGTAGCACATCGTACAGGCTTGGCAGATGAATTGGACAAAACGCCTGAAAAAGTCGGAAAGCGGTTAGAAAAAAACATTCCCGAAAAACTTCGTGCAATTTCGCATCACTGGCTCATTTTGCATGGAAGATATGTTTGCACGGCACGCTCTCCGCATTGCTGTGATTGCGGAATAAGCAAATATTGCAAATATTTTGAAAACAGCCTGAAAAAATAACATAAATGCAACGTTTTATGTGCATACGGATTGGAACCATGTAGAATTTCAACAGAATATTTTTAGTTCCATGACATTTTATACGGACATATTGTCGAAAAAAGTGAGATATTTAATTGAGAACTGAAATTAAGAATGACTTTAATGCCATAATATTTGATTTTACTAACCGTACAAATGTTTCAGCATGCTGTAATTAAAATATTTCGTGTACCTTTGCATCCGATTATTAAACTATAATATTACCTTGATTTTTTATGAACGACGACAGAATAATTATCAAATTAGAAGGCATAAAGCATAAATTTGAAGAAATAGGTTTGCAGATTACCGATCCTGATGTCATTGCAGATATGAAAAAGTTTATTGAACTGAACAAAGAATACCGTGACCTGGAACCTGTAGTTGCATCTTTCGACAAATATAAGCTAACGGTTGCAAACATAGAATCGGCAAAAGAATTGCTTAAAACCGAAAAAGATGACGAAATGCGCCAAATGGCTTTTGCCGAAATAGAAAATCTCGAAATACGACGAACAGCCATAGAAGAAGAAATAAAAGTACTTCTCATACCCAAAGACCCGCAGGATAGCAAAAACGCCATACTTGAAATACGGGCGGGAACAGGCGGAGATGAAGCGTCAATATTTGCAGGCGATCTGTTGAGAATGTACATGAAATTTATTGAAACAAAAGGCTGGAAAATTGAAATTACCAATATATCCGAAGGAGCTGTAGGCGGTTTTAAGGAAGTTGTGGCAAAAGTAACAGGAAACGGAGTATACGGGATTTTGAAGTACGAATCGGGAGTACATCGCGTACAGCGCGTTCCGCAAACCGAAACGCAGGGACGTATTCATACTTCGGCAGCGTCCGTTGCGGTTTTGCCGGAAGCCGAAGAATTTGACATCGAACTGAACGAAAAAGACATTCGCAAAGATACGTTTTGTGCGTCGGGTCCGGGCGGGCAGTCTGTAAATACAACATATTCGGCAATTCGCTTAACGCATATTCCTACCGGAATTGTTGTGCAATGTCAGGATGAAAAATCGCAAATGAAAAACTATGCCAAAGCTTTTTCCGAACTTCGAACGCGAATTTATAATATGGAATATCAAAAATACATCGATGCAATAGCAAGCAAACGAAAAACAATGGTATCAACAGGCGACCGTTCGGCAAAAATTCGCACCTACAACTATCCGCAAAGTCGCGTTACCGACCATCGTATAAATTACACTGTTTACAATCTTCCATCATTTATGAACGGCGATATTGCGGAAATTATAGCACAACTGCAAATAGCCGAAAATGCAGAACGCCTGAAGGAAACAGAACTTTAATGATTTGCAGAAATGAAAAAAAGCGAAATATATCTTGCCGGCGGCTGCTTTTGGGGAGTCGAGCATTTTATGAGTTTAATACGTGGAATTGTGTGTACCGAAGCCGGATACGCCAACGGAACAACAGAGAATCCATCATATTCGGATGTTTGCAATAATAATACAGGACATGCCGAAACCGTTCATGTAATTTATGATGAAAATACAATTTCACTCGAAAAAATACTTTCATTGTTCTTTAAAATCATTGATCCTTCAAGTCTTAATAGACAGGGCAACGATACTGGAGTTCAATATAGAACGGGAATTTATTATACGAGAGCTGACGATTTACCGGTTATCGAAAAGATGATAAATCAACTTTCGACCGATTGCACTAAGCCCGTAGTCGTAGAAATATCGGAACTGAAAAATTTTTATTCGGCAGAAGATTATCATCAAAAATACCTGCGAAAAAATCCTTCGGGATACTGCCACATAAATCCGGAACTGTTTGAATTGGCAAGAAATACACAGGATAAACAATAGTTTCTTAAAAAGTATATTTTTTAGAGGAAAACGATAATGAAGATGTTTTTCCTGTTACTTTTGTGTCAAAACAATATCTTCATAACCACAAGGCGGCGACCTGCGGAGAACGCTATCTACAGCAAACCAACTTAACAGGTTTTATTTTACATCTTTTAATGGAATTAGTAAGTTTATATAGAAATCAACATTGTAATCAGCAGTAAACAAAACAATTAATATCTATACATCTATCTCAATTTACCAATTCCCTTGTTCTTTGAAAGAATTTATAGGGGCAAAAGTACATAAATTTTTCATATCTGAAAATATAATTTATATAATAAATTGCCACTGAATGATAATTCCATAATACATTCAAACAGCCTGATTATCGCTTTATGGTTTTATATATATTACACTTGTACGGGTTTCAATCTGGATATTATTTTTACCTTTGCACATCAGAAAATGAATATGGATATTAATTTTATAAGCCTTGCAAGCGGCAGCAGCGGAAACTGCTTTTACATAGGAACAAAAGAGTACGGTATTCTTATCGATGCAGGAATTGCCGTCAGAAGCATAAAAAAACGCCTGCATACTGCAGGATTTGACTTGAATAATGTTCGTGCCGTTTTTATTACTCATGATCACATTGATCATGTAAAGTCTGTCGGCGCCTTGAGTGAAAAAGCGTTTTTGCCTGTATATGCAACCGAAAAAACTCACAATGCAATAGCCGACAATGATATTATAAGGCAAACGGTCAGTTCATGCAAGCGTATTATAGAAAAAAACCTGCCTGTTGTGATTGATGATTTTTGCATTGAAGCATTTGGCGTTTCGCACGACGGATGCGACAATGTAGGATATACGGTCGGTTTTAATGATAAGCGCTTTACGCTTGTTACCGATTTGGGCTATATTTGCGAAAATGCAAAAAAACATATATGCAGTGCCGATTACTTGGTTATCGAAGCAAATTATGATGAGCAAATGCTTGATGAGGGAAAATATCCCGTTTCGCTGAGGAAACGGATAAAGGCGGATACGGGACATTTGAGCAATAAACAGGCAGCTGAATTTCTGTCGGAAAATATTAACGAAAAATTAAGTCATATCTGGCTCTGTCATTTGAGCAGGGAAAACAACCTTCCGGAACTTGCATACAAAACAGTTGCCGAAAAGCTTAATGAAAAAGGCTTGAATGTCAGTCTTTACGTGCTTCCGCGCACATCGCCGAGCGATATTTTCATACTGTAATCAGTCGTTCCCTAAAAAGTATATTTTTCAGAGGGAATAGATAATAAAGATGTTTTTTATGGTTCTTGTCGAATGCCGTTAATCAACTTGTTTAATCGTTCGTGACTATTCTCGGATTCTATTATAATATCAGGAATGGTGCACGTTTCAAAATTAAGACTGCCGTCCGCATTAAACCCTGTCAGCGCCGGATAGCGCACAATTATTCCGCTCTCGGGCAAAACAAAAGGTACCGGATCGCTCCCTACTCCATCGCCGCCGGTTTGCACGCCCGCTACGGTTGCCCAGTTCGTTGCCTTGCAGAAGTAGGCAAACCCTTCGGCAGAAGAAAAGACCGCGCTATTGACCAGCAAATAAATTTTCCCCTTAAACGGGACGGGGTTTTGCGGAATGATGGTATCCGTTTCTACTTTTAAGCGAAAAGTACCGTCCAGCAATTCGACCGGAATATGCTGCAACGTTCCTTCTTTCGCTACCACACGTGCACTGTCAACATACGCGGGATAAAAATGCCGGTTCATCGAGCCGTCTTTAATTACCGTATATTGGGGATATATCACCGTATCCCGAATTAACCGCGACACAATATTTTCTTTCCAGTAACGGGTGGCGCCTCCGCCATTGTTCTGAATATTGATGATTAAATGGTCGTAATCCCTGATTTTATGCAGAAACGAATCAATGCGCGGCTTGTCTTTTTCGATGTTAAATAAATTAAAGGACGTGACGGACATTATTCCTGTTTTCTCTTTCACCAGCAGGCTGTCGGAATAGTCGACGCGGGGACTGACGACGGTTTGAGCGGTATTCGATTTGGCTTCCTGCCGGTTGCCATTGAGCAGTCGCTGCCAGTACCGCGGGCGTGCCTTGCGGTCTTCAAGCGTTGCGACCCACTTTTTATAGCGGGGGTATTCATCCGCAATCTTTTTATACAGACTTGTATAATCTTCATAGTACGACACGAAACTCATATCGGCGTGCCCGTTCCCCAGTTCGCGTAGAATATCACGGAGCGCAAAAATATAGGCGCTGTCGCTGTTCGTCGCCTGTATTTTTTCGACAAATTCATCATGTTTGGCAAGCCAGTCAATGCCTGTCCTGCGAAGACCCACCCCAAAGTAAGGATAGTTCTGCTTTAATGTCTGGTACAAATACTCAAAATCCCTGCGTTTTTGTTCCTGCGTCAGATTTGCCCGCTGCCCGCAACTGCTCAATAAACAGATAAGGCATACCGCAAATCCTGTTAAAATCCTGTTTTTTGCCATGTTTTTTTATTTTTAAATTCCACGTAAAAGTATTAATAAATTATGAATTATTCACAGCCGGTGATTATAAATTATAAACTCATTTAAACTTTTAACAAGATCAATGAGAACGCTAGATAATGCCAATTCAGCCAGGATTCATCTAATTTGTCGAATCGGACTAAAAGCGTTCTGAAACTGTCCAGCCATGCAAAAGCTCGCTCATTGACAAACCTTCTTTTGTAAACATCTTTATTGAAAAATCTCTTTCTGCCCCGTTTTGCTTTCTTTCTGTTTCGGTTGTTTTCTTTTATAT
>JAISDB010000093.1 GCA_031265155.1 Prevotellaceae bacterium
GAAATAACGGATTTGCATTATTACAGTATATTTAAAAGAAAAGAATAATCATGAATACAAAAAAGAATTTAATGGAAGTATTTCAGGACGAAGCTCCTGAAGTAGCACGGGCGTTCGGCGGACTGATTCAAGCCGTCAGCCAGATGCCGGCATTGGAACCCAAGGTAAAACAGTTGATTTACATCGCCATTCGCGCCTCGCAGGGCGAAACGACGGCTGTAACATCCCATGTACCGATGGCGAAACAGGCGGGAGCCACTCGCGACGAGTTGAAAGAAGCAATTTTGATGACTACCACCGTTTGCGGTATTAAAGGCGTTGCAAGTTGCCTGATTCCGGCTCTGGAAGCGTATGATAATGTGGATTAGGTTAAATTCATAAAAAATATGGACTTCAAAGAACTGGTAAAATTACGTCAAAGTAACCGTGCATATCAGGACAAAGCGGTTGAGAAAGAAAAAATCGAACTGTGCCTCGAAGCAGGCAGACTGTCGCCGTCGGCAAACAATGCACAAGGCTGGACTTTTGTAACAGTGGACGATACGGAACAGAAAAACCGCGTTGCCGAAAGTGCGTACCGGATGGGCGGAGCTTTTGTAAAACAGGCGCCGGTAATCATTGTGCTGGTAGCAGAAAAACCTTTGTTTATGTCAAAATTCGGTTCGGCATTGCGAAAAATTGATTTCACTTCGCTCGACATGGGTATTGCCGCCGCACACATTTGTCTGCAAGCCGCCGACCTCGGACTGGGAACATGTATGCTCGAAAGTTTCGACGAAAAGTCAATAAAAACTCTGCTCAGTATACCGGACAACCGTCGTGTCGCTCTGCTGATAACTCTCGGATACTCTACCGATATTCAACGTGATAAGAAGCGGAAAAAGTTTGACGAAGTAGTACGATGGAATAAATATTGAAACAAATGAAACTTTCAAAAACAAAAGAAGATTTGTACAACGCCTATTTTCTCAAGGAGGAGTTGGCAGAATTGTGCCGAAAATACAATTTGCCAGCGACAGGCTCAAAAGAAAACCTGTTGGAAAACATTTGTAATTTTATTGAAAACAGACCTGTCACGAAACGAACCGCAAAAAAAAACAGCAATTTCGTTCCGTCATTGGACGCAATAATTGACGTGAATTATCGAAACAATGAAACACACCGTGCATTTTTCAAAAGCGTTATCGGCGAACATTTTAAGTTTAATGTGCCGTTAATAAACTGGCTGAACGAAAATAAAGGTGAAAAAACGTACCGCGAGGCAATAGAGATTTACAATCAAATAGCGGCGGACAAAAAAGCGGGAAAGAAATTTTCAATCGGCAAGCAGTTTGAATATAACCAATATACAAGAGATTTCTTTCGGGATAACAAGGGCTTGACAAAAGAAGACTGTATTAAATGTTGGAATTACAAAAAGACACAAACAGGCAGTCATAAATACGGGAAAGAGGATTTAAAAATATTGAAATTAATATGAAAACAGCAATTATCTACACCTCCAAACATGGAACGACTGCCAAGGTTGCACAAATGATTGCCGAACGATTAAATCAGGTCTTAACCATTGATTTGAAAAAAGATAAACATCCCGACGTCAATTCTTATGACGGGATTATTTTAGGAACTTCCATCTATGCAGGCACATCGTCAAAAGCGATGCAGCGTTTCTGCAAGGAAAACCTCGAAACATTGAAACAAAAACGATTGGCGTTATTTGTTTGCGGAATGGAACTTGACGTGACCAAACAGCAACAGGAACTGGCAAATGCATATCCTCAGGAATTGTACGGATATGCCGTATCCAAGTGCTTTGCCGGCGGCAAATTTCAGTTCGAGAAAATGAATTTCTTTGAACGCGCTATCATCAAGCGTATTGCAAAGACGGATAAAAGCGTTTCACAAATCAGAGAAAAGGATATTGAGAAATTTGTAGCAGATATTCGATAATTAAAAGATTATGAGTAAATACGAATCATTATGGCAACATCTTCAAAACGACGGACGCAATACGTTTCAGCTCACGTTTGAAGAAATCAAAGCGATTATTGGCTTCGACATAGACCATTCTTTTTTAACGTACAAGAAAGAAGCAAAAGAATACGGATATGAAGTCGGGAAAATCTCATTGAAGGAAAAACATGCTACTTTTATCAAAATCAAAAAATGAACAGAATAAATAATGAAAACAAATATGGATAAAATGGAAGGTAAGATATGGGAAGTTGGTTATTAATGAGAGCCTTGATTGTTATTGATATGCAGGATGAATATGTCGGGCATAATAGAAATCGAAAGAGATTTCCGTATAATTCCGAACAGTTAATAAAAAATATCAACATGAGGATTACCGATTATGAACAATATGATCATTCGGTTATCTACATTAAAAACAAGGGGAAATCTGAACGCATATCAGATTTTGTTGCAGGGTTGAGGCTCGTTTCTGATTTGGTATTCGAGAAGAACAAAGCAAGTTGTTTTTCAAACAGTTCTTTGGTGGCTTACCTTACAGATAAAGCAGTAAATGAGATTGAAATAGCAGGAGTGGACGGTAACTCATGTGTTGGAATATCCGCTCTTGATGGAGCAAAACATGGTTTTTCAATATCCCTTTTGACTTCGTGTGTGGGGATTGCTAATTCGGGAAGGTTTACCATAACAAAAGAAAAACTCTTAAAAGCAAATATCTCTGTATTATGAATTTTGAACGCAAAAAAGTGGTTTGCACATGATATTTATTTAAACGATTCAAGGAAAACAAAAAAGGAAAATTTAAAAATGAGAATGAGAATAAAAATAATAAAATAAATTATGGACAGCGAAAATACATCCATTCACGAATTTGACGTGAATTTAATCTGCGAATACTTTTCAAGCGTGGAACGTCAGGGACCGGGCAGTCCCGAAACAACCATAAAAGCGTTAGGCTTTATTGATAACCTGACCGATAAATCGCTCATTGCCGACCTCGGCTGCGGCACGGGCGGTCAAACAATGATACTGGCGCAACATACACCGGCACAGATTCAGGGCATCGACCTGTTTCCCTCCTTTATTGACAAACTCAATGTAAATGCAGGTAGATTAAACCTTCATGACAGGCTAAAAGGCGTTGTCGGTTCAATGGAAAACCTTCCTTTCGAGGACAAAGAATTAGACGTAATCTGGTCGGAAGGCGCCATCTACAACATCGGCTTTGAACGTGGACTGAACGAATGGCGAAAGTTCCTGAAAACAGGCGGTTATATCGCCGTAACGGAAGCGTCGTGGTTTACCGGCAGTCGTCCGAACGAAATCGAGACCTTCTGGACGGACGCCTATCCCGAAATAGACGCCATCCCGAACAAAACGGCTCAAATGCAAAAAGCCGGTTACATCCCCGTCGCCACATTTATCCTGCCCGAAAACTGCTGGACGGACAACTTTTACATCCCGCAAATCCCCGCACAGGAAGCGTTCCTGAAAAAATATCCCGGCAACGAAACCGCCGAATCCCTGATTGCAAACATGCGTCGCGAGGCGGAGATGTATTCCCGATACAAACAGTACTACGGATACGTGTTTTACATCGGACGGAAAATATAACGGAAGTACATTGAAAAGGAAAAGCCATAATTTGTTTGCGACAGTACACGAAAAATGTGTACTTTCGCAGACAGAAAATGTTTGCGATACTTCTTATTTTTAGAGAAGTATTGCAAACAAAATATAAATAGAAATGCGAGACAGTATTGAAAATATAATATTTCTTATTCAAAAAAAGGGACGAATAACAGTTTCGAGCGAGGAACTAAAAAAACAGTTTCCCGACAA
>JAISDB010000117.1 GCA_031265155.1 Prevotellaceae bacterium
GCACGGGAAACGGGCAAAAAGTCTCTTCAAGTATGGCTTAGAACTTATTACAACAGCCTTGCTTAACCCGATGGATAGAGCTGAGATAGATGTCTTTAAATTTTTGTCATGTACTTAGATCCGGGACAAAGTCTGTTGAAACAACCCTGATTGCCATAGGGCAAAAAAGCGCTAAAATGCTTTTGACATATCGGACATTCTACTTTGCTGCCGAAGTAAAACGGACGCGCCAAGGCGGCAAAAATAAATGAAAAACGAATAAGTACCGGACGCGGTATGCGCCTTACAAAAAATTTAATCAGTCTGTTCATTGTTTTTAATTTGCTTGTCATATTTGTCTAAGAATTTTTGGCTTCGTCTCTTAAACATTCAGGCAAACAAAAAGACGTAAACTGTTCGTTGATTGCTTATTTACTTCTCTTGGCTCTGGTAAACCCTTTCATCCAAATAAGCACAAACAGCTCACGCCCAAAGACGTGATCTTTCGCAACGTTATTCCCGGATGAAATTTACCAGATTTCGAGAAGTGAGAATAAGAGCGCAAAGCTCAATTATAATATTTTATTTTCTCTATATCATTTTATTAGTTATTTTTATTTTAAGCACAAATATAATCATTTTTAATATTTTGATTTCATTATTGACAGGTTAAATTCAGACATCACCTGTTCAAAATCATTGATAACATATAATTCATTTTCCGAAGATGTCTAATAGGCTTTACCTGCGTGATAAAAAAAACTCATTCCGGAGAGTATCCGTGAATGAGTTTTTTAAAATTAAAGTTGTACCTGTCAGCTGAAATCACTGTGAAGCCTCGTTCTGTTGCATCAGTGATCTATTCTTTCGCCTTTCCTGTTGAAAAACTGGTATTCCAGGAATGAAAATGAATTTACAACTTCCAGCCTTATTAAACATTTGTATCTTACCGCCCATTTTGCAAGCAGCGATGGAAATCCTTTTCGCAAGTATGCGGCAATATACGGATGGGTTTTTAGGGTAACGCTTTTCATGCCTGTTTCATTTTTGTAATAGGCTAACTGATTTTCGATTTGGTCGTCAAGTAAAATTGATGGAGCAACATGACCGGATCCTGAACATGCAGGGCATATTTCATCTGTTTTTATTCGCATTTCCGGGCGTGTGCGCTGGCGCGTTATTTGCATTAATCCGAATTTGGTAAGCGGCAATACGCTGTGTTTGGCTCTGTCGTTTTCGAGCAAGGCGCACATTTTTTCGTAAAGCAGCTGACGGTTTTCCTGATTATACATATCAATAAAATCGATGATAATTATTCCGCCGAGATCGCGCAGTCGAATTTGATGCACTATTTCTTCAGCGGCAGTAAGGTTTACTCCAAGAGCGCTTGTCTCCTGATCGTTTTCCGTTTTATGGCGCGCTCCGCTGTTTACATCGATTACATGCAGAGCTTCGGTTCGTTCAACAACCAGATAAATTCCTTTTTTCAGGGGGACAACGCGTCCGAAAGTTCCTTTTATTTGTTTATTTATACCGAACTGATCCATAATAGGAACATTACCTTCGTAATATTTTACTATCCGTTCCTTGCCCGGCAATATTGTCGAGATAAATTCCCGTATCTCGTTAACAACGTCAAGGTCGTTAACATAAATGTTATTAAACGACACGTTCGATATGTCGCGCAGAATAGCAGTCGTTCTGTTTACTTCGTTTACCAATAGCTGAGGCGGAGAAATTCCGGATGCAAGTTTTTCGCAACACGATTCCCAGCGCTGAATAAGCATTTTGAGTTCTCCATCAAGTACGGCAGCGCGTTTGCCTTCGGCTGCGGTACGAACGATTACTCCATAATTCGGCGGTATAATGCTCTCTATCAAATTGCGCAATCGTTTTTTCTCTTCCTGTTCGCTTATTTTTTGCGAAATGGATATTTTATTCGTAAAAGGAATAAGCACCATGTTTCGTCCTGCAAGCGATATTTCGGATGTTAGGCGTGGACCTTTTGTCGAAATTGGTTCTTTCACAATTTGAACAACAATATTCTGCCCCTGCACGAGAACATCCTGAATTTTGCCTTCCTTATCCAATATTGGGCATCGTCTTACTTTTTTGAAGCCGGCTGTTTTTTGTTTTGCGCCTGTAGTATCTTTCACAAAGTTTGTTAGCGTGTTGAAATTTGCGCCAAGATCAAGATAATGGATGAAAGCATCCTTATCGTGACCTACATCAATGAAAGCTGCATTAAGAGCAGGTAATAACTTTTTTACCCGTCCAAAATAAATATCGCCGACAAGAAAACGCGAATTACTTACTTCTTTTGAAAACTCAACAAGACGTTTGTCTTCAAGCAAAGCTATTGATATTTCAGAGGACGCTACATCAATAACAAGCTCGTTATTTACCATAGCATTTTCACTCATTTGCGTATGTATTATTGTCTGTTTTTTTATTTAAATAAAATACAAACCCAAAGAAAATTTCTTCAGGTTTAATATTTTCATCTTCAAAAATCGCACAGAATTTTATTTCTTCTTATGTCGATTTTTACGCAAACGTTTTTTGCGTTTGTGTGTTGACATTTTATGTCTTTTTCTTTTTTTTCCGCTTGGCATATTCCGATCAGATTTTACTGTTTAAATCTTATTTTTTCACGCTTGATTTTACTTTATTAACAAACGTTTTTGCCGGCTTAAATGCAGGGATAAAATGTGCCGGTACAATAAGTGTAGTGTTTTTTGAAATATTCCGAGCCGTCTTTTCTGCTCTTTTCTTCACAATAAAACTACCAAAACCACGTAAATAAACATTTTTGTTTTTTGATAACGATGATTTTACACTGTCCATAAAAGATTCTATGGTCTTTTGTACTGTTACTTTTTCAATGCCAGTAACTTTGGCGATTTCGTTTACAATATCTGCTTTTGTCATAGTTGTAAATATTAAAATTAATTAAGTGTTTTCTAATTTTCAAAGCGCAAATATAATACAATTATTTCTAATACAAATCTTTTATTTAATTTTTTTTCTTTCGCATATGAAAATATTAAATTCAACTGTTTTGCATAACCCTTTTACTGTCGGATATTCAAGGCGAAGCAATTTTCTGTGTCTTTTGTTAATTTTAACTTTAAAAGATGTGACATGCTCATAAAAACTGCAGTTCTTACGACTGTTCCGTGATTATTTTGTTAACTCCTTATAATAATAACATATCTTTAAGCAGAGTTTCTTCTACCTGAACTGCATTTGTCGGCTGAAGTTAATATGACGTTCTTATTATTTCAATATTTTTCTTAAAAATTCGGCTGTATAGCTGTTATTGCATTTGGCAACTTCTTCGGGTGTTCCGGCACATAATACTTCGCCGCCTCTTTCGCCTCCATCTTTTCCCAAATCAATAATGTAATCGGCAACTTTTATAACTTCAAGATTATGCTCGATCACAAGCACCGTATTGCCTTTGTCAACAAGTTGATTGAGAACGCCAAGCAATACCCGCACATCTTCAAAATGCAAGCCTGTAGTAGGTTCGTCGAGAATATAAAATGTTTTTCCCGTGTCGCTTCTTGCAAGTTCGGCTGCCAGTTTCACGCGCTGACTTTCGCCTCCCGAAAGCGTTGTTGCCTGCTGTCCGAGCGTAAGATAGCCGAGACCTACATCCTGCAATGCCTTCAATCGCCGATAGATAGCCGGAAGTTTCGCAAAAAAATCGCAGGCTTCGTCGATTGTCATATTAAGAACTTCGCTGATATTTTTTGTTTTGTAACGAACATCGAGTGTTTCGCGATTGTATCGTTTACCGTTGCAGGTTTTGCATTTTACATAAACATCGGGCAGAAAATTCATTTCTATGGTTTGTACGCCTGCGCCTTTACAGTCTTCGCAACGTCCTCCTTTTACATTAAACGAAAACCGCCCTGCCTTGTATCCTCGAATTTTGGCTTCTACCGTTTGCTCAAAAAGCTTGCGAATATCGTCGAACAGTTTTGTATATGTTGCAGGATTTGAACGCGGAGTGCGACCTATGGGCGACTGGTCAACCTGTATGACTTTGTCGATATGCTCTATTCCTTCGACAGAATCAAAATCCAGTGGTTTTTGATGTGAGCGGTAAAATTTCTGGCTTAATATCGGTTGCAGCGTTTCGTTTATCAGTGTTGATTTTCCGCTACCCGAAACTCCTGTAACGCAAATAAATTGCTCGAGAGGAAAAGCTACATCGATATTTTTCAGGTTATTGCCTTTAGCGCCTCGCAATACAAGCATTTTTCCGGAACTGCCGCGGCGTTTGTCGGGGATTTTAATATTCATATTTCCCGAAAGATATTTTGCCGTAAGCGAATCGATTTTTTTTTCGCAAAGCTGTTTTGGCGTTCCTTCAAAAATAATTTCGCCGCCGTGTATTCCTGCCAGCAGACCAACGTCCACAACATAATCGGCAGAGCGAATGGTTTCTTCATCATGTTCGACAACAATTATCGAATTACCATCGTCGCGAAGCGATTTTAACGAATTTATCAGTTTTGCATTATCGCGCTGATGCAGTCCTATACTTGGCTCGTCTAAAATATAAAGCACATTCACAAGTTTGGAACCTATCTGCGTAGCCAGCCTTATGCGCTGGCTTTCGCCTCCCGATAGCGTATATGTGGAACGGTTCAGAGATAAATAATCCAAGCCGACGTCTATTAAAAACGAAAGACGGGAACGTATTTCTTTCATTATTTCACGTGCAATGCTTTGCTGCCGTTTTGTCAATAGCGCTTCTACATTTTTCGACCATTCATAAAGCATTTTTATATCCATTTCAGACAGGTCGGAAATGTTTTTATCGTCAATTTTGAAATATTGAGTTTGCTCGTTAAGCCGTTTTCCGTGGCAAACCGGACATTCTATGTATTTTATAAACCGGTCAGCCCAGTTTTGCGACCATTCGCTGCCTGTTGCCTGACGCTCGTTTATGAAGTTTATGACGCCTTCAAAAGTAATAAAGTATTGAGATGCCCCGCCTTGAATTCCATCAACTCTGAACGATTCGTCCGAGCCGTAAAGTATGGTATTTATAATATCTTCGGGAATATCTTCGATTGGGTCGGATAACGACAGTCTGTATTTTCGGAGAATTATTTCAATTCGGGAAAAAATATGCGAGCCTGTATATTTTCCAAGCGGCTCTATTCCACCGTTTCTTATACTTTTTTTAGTATCCGGAATGATTTTTGAAATATCCATTTCGCTCACTGTTCCGAGTCCGTTGCAGTGCGGGCATGCTCCTTGCGGAGAATTGAACGAAAACGAATGCGGCGCAGGTTCGTTGTACGAAATTCCTGTTGTGGGACACATTAAATTGCGGCTGTAATATTTCAGCTCATCTGTTTCGATATTAATAGCCATTATTGTGCCTTTACCGTGTACCATTGCCGTTTTTATGGAATTGAGCAAACGCTTTTCATCTTTTTCGTCGGGTATTAATTTGTCAACTACAATTTCTATGAAATGATTTTTATATCTGTCAACTTTTAGTAACGGCTTAATTTCCTGCACCTTGCCATCAATTCGTATGTTGATAAATCCTTTTTTTCGCTGCTGTTCAAACAGTTCTTTGTAATGACCTTTACGCCCTTTTACCAGCGGTGCGAGAATCATGGTTTTTTTGCCGCCGAAATTTTTTATTATCATTTTTACAATCTGTTCAACGGTATAGCGTACCATTTCTTCGCCCGTTTCCTTTGAATAGGCAATGGATGCACGGGCAAAAAGCAACCGTAAAAAATCATATATTTCGGTAATTGTGCCAACGGTTGAACGCGGATTGCGATTTGTGGTTTTCTGTTCTATTGCTATCACAGGACTTAATCCGCTAATGCTTTCAACATCGGGACGTTCCATATTTCCCAAAAACTGACGCGCGTAAGCCGACAGTGTTTCCATGTATCGCCGCTGACCTTCGGCATAAATCGTGTCGAACGCCAGTGATGATTTGCCGCTGCCGCTCAATCCGGTAATGACGGTAAGTTTATTGCGGGGAATAGTTACATCAACATTTTTCAGATTATTGGCTCGCGCTCCCGTGATTTTTATTTCTTTTTCTTCAGACATTTATTCTATTAAAAAATACGCAGTTTATTAAAAAAGCCTGCAAAGGTAAGAAAATAATATGGAAAGTTTTATGACGTTTGATACATATTGCGCTGCAACGGTTTAAAACTCGCTGAATACAGGTTTTGAAAGATGAAAAATATTCATGCGTTGATAATAATGGCTTTCTTTGCCGGTATTGTATAAATAATGGTTAGTAATTCAGTTATTTCATGAAATGTCATAATATTAAGTAAATCAGCTTTTTGTTATTCATTTTATGCGTCGTGTTTTGCTTTTTTCAAATATATTTTTTATTTTTGATGTAATAAAATTCTCCGAATTACGTTATTTATATAAATGCACATGTAAAGAATGAACACGAAGCAATTTAACAATAGAATACTTAAACATGCAGACAGGACTTATCGACTTGCAAAATCAATTTTGTGCGACGAAAATGCAGCGCTGGATGCTGTTCAGGATTTGAATTTGAAATTATGGGAAAAACGTAATGAACTGGATAAAATCGAAAATATTACGGGATTCGTGCTGCGCTCGATGCGAAATCTGTGCCTCGATAAATTACGGCAGAAGCATATTGAAAACGAATTGCCGGATGATTTGGAATATAATGAATCTGACCCTTATTCGAAACTCGAAAAAAAGGACATGGCATCACAGGCGACAGTATTGATAAACCGCTTGCCCGAATTGCAGAGAACAGTAATAAGAATGAGAGATGTAGAAGGATTTGAGCTTAATGAAATTGCAGAAATTACATTGTTGACCGAAAATGCCGTTCGCGTAAATCTCTCGCGGGCGCGACAGAAAATAAGAGAACAGTTATTGGCAAATTAATAAATGGAACAAATGAAAAAAACGAAAAAAATAAACAGGCTTTTGGACTTGTATTTTGCCGGCGAAACAACAATAACGCAGGAAAAAGAATTGAAAAAATATTTTTCTTCAAACGATATCGACGCGGAACATAAAGTATATCAGCAACTTTTTAAAACATTCGAAGCTGAAAAGTCGGAAAAATATCCCGAAAATCCGCCCGAAATAAAAACGCCGTCAATAAGCAGAAAAATCTTCTTCATGCCTGTGATATCAACGGCAATAGCAGCAAGCATTTTACTGATGACAGGAATTTTTCAAACCAAATATTATGATGATTATGTCATAATGAACGGAAAACGCATAAACAACAGTGAATTTGCCCTGCAGGTAGCTCAGGCAAAAATAAACAAAGTTTCGGAATCGCTGAAATCAGGCATGAAACCTGTAAGAAATATAAATAAAATATACAAAAGCCTGCAGTCGCTGCAGAAGGTAGAATACATAAAAACTAAAATACAGCATACATTCGAGAAAATTAAACATTAAATAATAAAAATATGAAAAAAATAACAGTTTTAGTTGTAGCATTGCTGTTAACGGCAATAACAACACAGGCTCAAGGAATTGAGAAACTATTGGAAAAATATTCGAACGACAGCCGTTTTACTTACGTATCGCTGGGTTCGGGCGTAATTCAATTAGGCTTAAGTTTTATTAACAATAAATTGGATGATATCGGTAATGATGTCAAAGATGAATTATCAAAGCTCAAAGGGTTAAAAGTGCTGACCTTGGAATCGGAAACCGAAAAAACGATAACATCCGTGATGGACGAATTAAACGGCATAATTAAAAAAGATTCCAAAGCAGAATTGATTATCGAAACAAGAGATAAAAAAGATATTACAAAAATATACACAACAAGCGAAGGACTGTTAATTGCCTCAACAGAACCTGACGAACTTTCGATTTTGTTTTTTTCGGGCAATCTGACAAAGAAACTGATAGAAACAATCGCTTCGGGAATAAATAAAAAATAGCTTTGGTTTTTTGATTTTAATTTTCATTGTAACCGACTTTTATAAGTCGGTTTTTTTATGCCGGACAGGGTTTTCTATTTACTGCTGTTTTATTTGCCATTGACGATTTGTTAAACCCTTAAACTCAAAGTAAAACCTAACAGGTTTTTTAAACCTGTTAGGTTTTGTCGTACCTCCATCGTAGTCGGATGCTACGCTGAACGGAGAGAATCTTACTTTTTTTCATTTTGAGCCGGCTTACTGTCGGATTTCAGCAATTCTATTCTTCTTTCCAGTTGCTTTATTTTAGTTTCAACTGCTTCTATTTCGTGCTTTTTGCCAACCATACACTCACAGATTTGTTGTGTGTATTTTGCTGATTCAAAAAATGCTTCGTCTCCAGATAATCTTGTAACTGCATCTCTGCATGCACCGTGACGCCAATTTTTACTAGAAATACAAGATAAGACAGCTTCGTCATTCTCTATCTTCAATTCCAATATCCTGTTTTCCAAAGATTCAAGTTCGTCATACATTTTTGCAAGGTCTTTCGATTGTGCAAAAACGCTGCTGCCAATTAATAGCAAACAAACTGTGAATAAATTTTTTTTAATATCCATTTCTTTACTGTTTAGCGTCCGCATCCTTATTGCAGAAAATTAATAATTTTTTTCTACTCTTTTCGATTTTCTAATACCCGTCCCGCTCTTTTGTTTAAGATGATTTTGCAGGAATATCGTTACCATCAATTGTCCAAACTCAAATTCAATTTGAATACTCACATAAAAAAAGCGCGGACAAATTCTTAAATTATCTGCACTTGAGGTCTTCGACTACCTAACTAACAAAATAAATGAATAAAGCCCACGCCTGAAACAGCGTGAGCGTTCATTGCTTTATTCATTGTTAGTTCTCGAATTTGTCGAAGTTTCAAGCACACGAATACAAGCTAAACGCTTTTTCCAATAAACTTAAAATGTGCGTACTGTTTGCATTATTTCACTCCATAAGCATACAATATTTACATTACCAACCGCAAAGTTATAATATTATTTGTATATAATGCAAATTTCATGTAATTTTTTTGTAAAAGAAATTTTATGGAAAACGTCCAAACATAACAATATATTGCAGCAGAAAGATATAGATTTGATAATGAATTTATTCGTAAGGAATGACTTTATAACATTCTTGAAATTATAAATTATATTTTACCATAGATGCTGCTTGTTCGGATAAACTGTAAATTTTAAAAGTCAATTTGCATTTTCCGTATTGCACATGAAAAAATCATTATTTCCATGCAGGATATGGCAGATACAATCAATAAAAATGTGAAATTATGATAAAAATATCGGTTGCATATTGCATTTGTTAAAAAATGGTATTATTTTTGTATGTCAGTAGTTATAAAAAAAGCAGAAATTATGAAACGAATTGCAAGCCTTGTATTATGTGCAATTTGTGCAACATCGATGTTGGCGCAAAATGCCGAAATTGTAGAAATACAACTGTTATCGCCGCCCGAAAAAAAGGTAAATTTTGGCGGAAGCGATAAAAATACAGCTGTCGTAGCCATACATTATTACGAAAACGCCGAACGACAGAAATCGGAAATATTTGCTCTCGACAGCATTATCGTAAATGCCGTTGCAAACGGAATAAAGGAAACGCTCGAAGAATCGCCGGTTTTTGAATATGCCGAAATTCCCGTTTACAATATTTACAGCGATACGGCGATGATTAACGAAGACATGCCTGCATCCGAACTCGAAATTATTGCGGAGCAGTCGGATGCGCAAATCGTTATCGCAGTTGAATTTATTGATATAAACGCGCAGTACATTTTTGAACAGTCGAAGCGGCGTCCACTGGTAACAAATGTAAATTTTTCAACGAGAATAAACGCCTACGACGTCAATACGAAAGGCAAGGTAATGACATATACGGGCAAGGACAATGTTATGATTCCGGCATCGTACGATGATGATGGAAATTACATTCCCGCGCCGAGAATAGAAGATGCACGACGGGTTACAGCCGAAATGATAGGTCGCGATTTTGCAAAGCGCATAACGCCGACATGGGAAACTGCAGAACGGCTTGTATTTTACGATTCGTATTACGACAGGCGAAACAGCAATCTGAGCAGGGCTTATAATTCGGCAATAAAGGAAAATAACTGGGTAAATGCTGTTCAGTACTGGACTGATGCAATTGAAGAAAACAGCACAAAATCAAAACAGGCGCAAATAATGTACAATATTGCGGTTTCGTGTGAAATGCTCGAAAACTTTGACCTTGCAATCAAATGGCTCGAAAAGGCAAAAATGCTGCGTACCAGAATTGATGACAGCATAGACGAATATGTTGATATTCTGAAGCAGCGAATAGCAGATAAGGAAAAATTAGATGAATTTTTCAATTAATATCGAACTAAATCATGCAAACCATATAGACTTTTAGCTGATTATGTCCGTTTCTGTTAATAATATAAGCAAATTCTACGGCAGGCAGCAGGTTTTGAACAGTATCTGCTTCGAAGCTCGAAAAGGCGAAGTTTTAGGATTCCTTGGTCCGAACGGAGCAGGAAAATCAACGACAATGAAAATAATTACGGGTTTCATTGCCGCCACAGACGGACAGGTACGGATAAACGGCATCGATGTCGAAAAAAATAATCGTGAAACAAGTAAAATGACAGGATATTTGCCCGAGAGCAATCCGCTTTATTACGACCTGTACGTGCGGGAATATCTCAACATGTCAGGACGTATTTACGGAATAAGGCGAAAGCTGAAAAGCAGAATAGATGAAGTTTTACAGCTCACCGGATTGATGCCCGAAGCTCACAAAAAGGCAGGACAGCTGTCGAAAGGTTTTCGCCAGCGGCTTGGACTGGCTCAGGCGATACTGCACAATCCCGATGTTTTGATTCTGGACGAGCCTACAACAGGTTTAGACCCAAATCAAATTGTAGAAATACGAAATCTGATACGAAATATAGGCAAGGAAAAAACAATAATATTTTCGACTCATATAATGCAGGAAGTTGAAGCCGTTTGCGACAGAGCCATCATAATAAATAAAGGAAAAATAGTTGCAGATAAATCAATAGAATCATTAAAGTCAATGTCGCTGAAGCCTGTACAGCGTGTCGAAGTTGAATTTTTACAAAACAGGAATACGGATAAAATTCAAAAAATAACATTCGGTAAAATCATATCGGCATACACTCATCAACATTTTTTAATTGAAAGTACCGTTGATGATGATATAAGAATAAAAATATTTAACTTTGCAAAAGATAATAATCTTACAATTGTAACTTTACGTGAAGAAGAACGGCATTTGGAAGAAGTTTTTAGAATAATCACAAATTAAAATTGAAATTATGGAAGAAATAAAACGGGCAGACAGCAGAAACAACAAAACAGCAACCATACTCAAAGCGGTAACAGGCATTTTATGTATTGCCGTAATTATTTTGGGCGCATTGCTTTATCTGGAATCAAAAAGCAAAAAGGAAACAGTGATTGTCCTGACAAACGACAAGGAAAATCTTATTACCGAACTTAACGGACTTAAACATGAATATGCAACACTGCAAACCAGCAACGATTCCATAAATCAGGCATTATTGCAGGAACAGGAAAAAATAGAACTGCTGCTTGACAAAGTCAAGAAAACCGAAGCGGGAAATTTGCAAAAAATACGCGCTTACGAAAAAGAACTCGGAACATTGCGGGCAATAATGCAAAATTACATAGTGCAAATCGACTCGCTGAATACCGTGAACCGGCAGCTTGTTTCCGAAAATATTCAAATAAAAGAGCAGGTTCAGGAAATAACGCGCAAACATGAAGAGGTAACGCAGCGAGCCGAAGAGCTTACAACAAAGGTGCAGGAAGGTTCGGTTATAAAAATTCGCGGAATGTCGGTGCAGGGAATTACAAAAAAAGATAAGGACACGGAACGCGCAAGCAGAACAAGCCATATAAAGACATGTATTACTCTTGTCGAAAATTCTATCGCACAGCGCGGTACGAAAACAGTTTATATCAGAGTAAAAGGTCCGGATGGAATTGTATTGACAACAAACGAAAACAATCTTTTTGACATTGACGGGGAGCAAATAATATTTTCGGCATCACGCGATATTGACTATCAGGGAGCAGAAATAGAACTGTGCATTTATTACACTTTCGGCGATGTGAAAGTTGCAAAAGGCGTTTACGAAGTAACGGCTTACATGGATGGAAAATCAATAGGCTCATCGCAGGCGAGACTTAAATAGAATCATTTCTAGTTGTTTTTTATATTGTAGGCGGCGCCAATAATTTTAATAATTATTGGCGCTGCCGATTTTATGAATAGCTTCTTCGGATATGAGTAAACAGCAAGTGTATTTTGCAGTCTTTCACGGTAACGGCAAAGCATAAGGCATCCTGCAATATCTTATAGAATAAGCGGTTTTTCAAAAACATTCAATCACGCTTTGAAAGTATTTTTTTAAAATTTTGGCTTCGTTTGTAAATTATTTTGTTACTTTGCAGCGTAATTAAAATATGTAAATAATATGAAAAAAATAAAACTGTTTTCAGGATTTTTGCTGTTTACGGCGCTTTTGTCGTGCAGCGCCTTGCAGAGTGCGTTGCAAATCGTTAATTGCAAATACGACATCGAAGGCGTTGCCAATCCTGTGATTGCGGGCGTCAGCTTAAACAACATAACAAATTCCGGTCAAATACAGGCAATGGATTTGATTAAGCTCACAGCAGCTTTTGCCACCAAAAATTTTCCGTTAAGCGTAACGGTAAATGTTAAGGCAACAAATCCCGGAAACATTGCGGCAACCGTTCAACGCCTTGACTGGGCGATAGATTTGGAACAGAAAGAAATATTGAACGGAACGGTAAGCGAGGTAATAAGCATACCTTCAAACGGAGGCTCTGCCATTATTCCTGTTACTTTAGGAGTAGATTTGTTCCAACTGTTTAAGGGAGAAACCAGAGATAACCTGCTTAATCTTGCAATGAACATTGCCAACGTTGGCGAAAGCTCGTCGAAAGTCAGCATCCGCATAAGACCGACAGTTGTAATTGCCGGACAGTCGCTGACAGCAGGCTTTATAACGCTCAGCAAAACCGTTGCTTCAAGATAGAAAAATGCTGTGAAAGTCATAAAAAGAAAGACTGCCTCAAAAGCGAGACAGTCTCCTTGTTTTGTAAAGCTGCAGTATATCAGGCTACTTCAGCAATTCTGCAAGTTTATTTTTCAAGCCATCTCCGCGAAGATTCTTTTCGATAATGATTCCTTGCGGATCAATCAGAACCGTATGAGGAATTGCCTGCACATTGTAAAGTCGTGCGCCTTCGCTTTGCCAGTATTTTACATCCGACATTTGAGGCCATGTAAGTTTGAGTTCCCGTATGCCGTTCAGCCATTTTTCTTTTTCCCTGTCAAATGATACGCCCACGATTTCAAAATTCTTGTTTTTGTATTTTGCATACACTTCTATAAGGTTGGGAATTTCTTCGCGGCACGGTCCGCACCACGATGCCCAGAAGTCAACCAGAACATACTTTCCTTTGCCGGCATAGTCCGAAAGTTTTATATTTTCGCCTTGAGGATTAGGCATTTCAATGTCAACAAAAGGCTGCCCTGTAGCAACTGACTTTGCTTTCTGTACACGTTCTGCAATTTCTTTGAATACATCCTTATTTAATGCCTCTTCGGTTGCGATGGCTAATAATTCTTCGATTTTATCAGCTTCCATTTGCGATACAATGCCCTGTACGAAACATTCGCCGGCTTTGTTGTTTATGTTTTCCTTCAAAAACGCCGTTCCGAAATCCGAATATTCCTGTTCTATATTTTCAAATTCGGCATCAAGAGCTTCTTCAAATTCTTTGGTAGCCGTGCCATCCTGCTTTGCCCTGTCGTAGCGTTCGTAAACATCATTGATTTTGCTTGTTATCACGCTTCTCTGCGCCAGAAATTCCGTAACGGTACCGTTGAGTTCCGTTCCGCTGATGACTACATTATTTTTATCAATGCTGACATCAATGACGGCATTTTCGACAATAACGGGGTACCTGTTCTGCTCGCAAACGATGTAATAAATTTCAGCTTCATTAATTTTTCCCTTAAAAGTGAATTTTTTATCGGCAATGACTGCCGAGTCTGTTGATTCGAGCTTTTTGTCCGCTATTTTTTTCAAATAGGCTGTTTGCCCGTTCAAATTCTCATCGTCAACACTTACGTTGATGGTGTACGATTTTTTTTCGCTGCAGGCTAATGCTGCAATTGCAATGAATGCAAGTAATAATAGTTTTTTCATGATAGTATGTATTTAAAATTTATATTCTAAAAAAGTCCGTAAAGTTCGGCATTTATCCTGTCAATGACGGTATTAAGATCTCCGGATCGCTTTGCAAAATTTATTTTGTCAACATCAATAATCAGTTTTCTTTCTTTATATGAATCTATCCATTCTTCGTAAAGCTCGTTGAGATGCGTAAGATAATCAATTCGTATTCCCGTTTCATATTCTCTGCCGCGTTCCTGTATCTGCGCTACAAGCGTGGGTATTGATGCTTTGAGGTAAATAAGCAGGTCGGGCGGGGCAACCAGATCCATCATCAAATTGAACAGCGATATATAGTTTTCGAAATCACGCGACGACATTAATCCCATCCTGTGCAGGTTAGCTGCAAAGATGCATGCATCTTCGTAAATGGTTCTGTCCTGAACTATTGTTTCACTGCTTCGTTTTATATCAATAATATTTTTAAATCGCCTGTTTAGAAAAAATATCTGAATATTAAACGACCAGCGTTGCATGTCCTTATAAAAGTCGTTTAGATATGAATTATCCTCAACTTTTTCAAACATGGGCGTCCACTTGAAATGCTGAGATAATAAATGCGTAAGAGTTGTCTTTCCGCTTCCTATGTTACCTGCTATGGCTATGTGCATTGTTTTTATTTTTTGATAAGATAAAATAAATTGTTGGATACAAAGTTAATAACTTTTTGATTACGCGGCAAAAAAATATTTTTTTTAATATCGGTTTCAAGCAGTATGTTATGTTGACTTTCATATCCTTACCTGATAAATAAGGCAGTATCAATACTCAATTTTATCAGATACTACTGTTAAACAGTTCGGTAAAAATTTTCAGCGAATTGACAGGACTTAATTTTTCAAAATGATAGCTGTAAAAGTCAAGCATAACTTTCAAAAAGTCATTGCGCTGTGCGCGGTTTAATTCTATCAGATGCAGGTTGCTTACCTGTATGTTCAGCATTTGCTTCAGTATGTTCGTGTTTTTCATATCAAAATACAGCGTGTGCTTTGGCTTCACCGGACTTACATGTCCGCTTTTAATATCGAAAAATCCGTCCGCATCGTAAATGCCGCTCGGGTAAAAGCCAATGTATCTTGACAGGTTTGCAAGAAAGTGAAGATGAAAGTTTTCTGCTCCCATGTCAATTTTATCGAATATCAAAATGGAGTTGTAAATAAAATCGAACATTTTTTCGTTTGGCTCTTCTTCGCGGATTATCTTGTAAAGCACTTCGGCTATGAACATTGCAATGCTCGTTTTTTTTATGTCAAACGGAATTGTGAGCAAAGGATTCGAAAGCCTGTATTCCTTTATACGCTGTATGTTTGCCGTTTGTTTGTTATAAGCCTCGATGTCGAGCAGAAACAGCGGCTGAAAAAGCGTTATCCTGTTTTTACTTTTGCGCGAATGGGAACAATTTATGATATAAGTCTGTTTTCCGAATCTGTCGGTATAGGCATACACAATCAGGCTGCTGTCGGTATGTTTTATTGTGTGCAGAATTATTGCTCGTATCTTGTAAATCATAAAAACGGATAATTTGCAAATTTACGCGAATATTTTGAATTGACGCCTGTCGCGAAAAAATGTTTTACTGTTCATTCTTCAAGTCGTGCGAATTAGCGCCTGCAATTCTAAATAATGCCTGTGTTTCTATTATTTTTCCGTCATTGCTGTAAAAGTCAACTAATTCGTTACATGTTTTCTATCTTTGACACGTAAAAAAAATTATCATGACAAACTCATTTTTACTATCGCAAACCTTAGCCCATCGTATGCTGGGTTGCATCGAGGAGTACGAGCGGA
>JAISDB010000194.1 GCA_031265155.1 Prevotellaceae bacterium
TAGTCATAATAATAAATTTTAAAATTTGATTGTTTATATAAAAAGTTAATTGTTTTTATTTAACCACTCTAAAGCCTAATACGGGTCTTGAATAGTCCTTATACCAACCGCCGCGAGATAATATCCGGTTGAAAGGCAGAACTTTCGTACGCTCCGTTTATCTTGCGTAACATGAGTTATTAATATCAAGTCAGATAAAAGACTGCAATTATGATTTTGGAACGCTGCCAGCTCGACTTGCTGTTAAAAATTTTGCAGTTTGCTGCCTGAAATTAATGTTTTGTTCCTTTGTAAATTTCGCCGTCATGCGAAAAATAAAAAACAATTTTGTATATTTGTCGAATTAATACAGTCATAATTCGAGTGAAACAGTTTGTAAATTATATAATTACATTAATCGGCATAGTTTACGCAAGCAGTTGCGCAAACATAAGCAATTCGCTTAGCGGCGGACTAAAAGATACGATTGCGCCTGTCATCCTCAAAGAAATTCCACAATACGATGCAATTAACGTAAACGCAAAACAGATTGAAATAACTTTTAACGAATATGTCAAAATCAAGGACAGAAACAGCTTTATTGTTTCGCCTCCGCTAAAAAGCGCGCCTGTAATCTTTACGCGAGGCAAGCGTGTAATTGCTCAATTCGATTCGACTCTGAACGAGAATACAACTTATCTGTTTGATTTTGGCAGCGCAATAGTAGATTTGAACGAGGGAAATCCGTTAGGCGACTATCGCTTGCGCTTTTCGACCGGCGATATAGTCGATTCGCTGCATCTGTCGGGACGCGCACGACATGCGTTTACATTCGATTCCGTAAAAAACATGAAAGTTTTGCTGTATAAGGATGATACGGATTCATTGCCGTTCACAACGCCTCCAGATGCTGTTGCTCTTGTAAGCCTGCGCGGATTTTTTGTTGTAGATGCTTTGAAAGACCGGCCGTACAGAATAATTGCCGTCGAAGATAAAAACAATAACAATATCTACGATACGGGCGAAATGGTAGGTTTTCTCGACAGCATGATAACTCCTGTCGCTTTTGATGTTGACACTATGACGGTAGGCGACTACGAACGCGATTCGGTATCGGCGTTTGCAGATCTTCCGCTCGTGCGGATTTTTCAGGAAAACATCAACAGGCAGTATCTTGCCGAATATAAGCGCGATCAGGAACGCAAAGTCGTTTTATATTTTGCACAGCATTATCCCGAAATTCATTCAATTGATTTTTGTAATAACGATTCCATCGCTCTTGATTCTCAAAAAATAATTGTTGAAAAATCATTTTTTGGCGATACCGTTACTTATTGGTTTGCACACGACAGCCTGCCATCGAAAATGTATGCAGAAATCGTCTATACAAAACCCGACTCGACAGGCATTGATATGCCGACAAATGCCGTTGTTCGATTCAAGGATTTTGTGAAAAAGGATAATGCAAACCGAAAACCGCAAAGGGGCGAAAAAGATGAAAAGGACGAAATCCCAAAACTCCAAATAGCAACGCGAGTAAACGAAACTCTTGTGATGGAAACGGGTTTTAATCTGGTTTTTAACGCTCCGCTGACAAGTATAAATTACGAGAAAATAAATTTTTACCGGATGGATGAGGAAGGTAAAAATCCTAAGAAGATTTCTTTTGAATTGAATCCCGATACGAATAATTTATGCAATTATGTTTTTAATACCGATAAATGGGAATCGGGATTAACCTATAATGCCGAATTTCTGGCAGGAGCGTTTTCGGATATCTATAACCTCGAAAACGACAGCGTAAACAAAAAAATACAAACACCCAATATTGACAAGTTCAGTACAATAAAACTTGATTTTACCAATGTCGAATGTAATTATATCGTACAAATAATGCGAAATAACAAAGCCGTTCAGACAAAGCAGACAAATGCGAACGGCATACTGACCGTATCATTTATTGAACCTGATACATATTCGATAAAAATCATTGAAGACAAAAACAATAATAATCGTTGGGACACAGGCTCGCTCAAAAAGCGGCTGCAGCCGGAACGGGTAAGGCTATACAGGCTCGCCGATGGCAAAACAACAATAAAATTGAGGCAAGGCTGGGAGAATGTGTTGCCCGTAGATGTAAAGGAGCTTTTTGCCGACTGACGGTACAATAGACATTAAAATAACGAGTATGAAAAAAATATTAATATTTACAATAATAACATTTGCGGCAATTAGCGTCAAGGCTCAGCACTGGATTGGCGTTCGCGGAGGCTACAACAATTCGGACATAACCCTTGACATGTTCAGTTACCGAAAAACAAATTCATATTCGAGCATCAACTACGGACTGATATATAAGCTGTACATCGACAAATATACGGGACTTCAGGCAGAATTTAACAAAATAAAACGAGGATTTTCATACAAGGAAAACGATACGGTGCATATTCGCGAATCATGGGAACTGCCTGTATTTGGACACGGACGTCTGGAATTTGGCAGTTTTATCGGCTTCTTAAATGGCGGATTTTACATTGGCTATGCGCAAAGTGCAAAATATAAAGTCAAAAGCGACAAATCGTCAAGCGAAATATCAACATCGTTCGGCAGTCGAGATGTTCGTTTTGAGTTTGGATTCGGACTTGGCGGAGGAATTGGATTTCGCATATCCGGACGCGTTGAGTTGCAGGCAGAATTCAGATACAGTTACGGGCTTACATACCTATACAAGCCAAAATATAACGATGAAACAATCAGATATATACAGCCTGTGAGCATGCAAGTTTCGTTTGGCGTTTTATACAAGTTTGCAAATCTTAAAAAATAAAAAATGTTCTGTAAAAGTCTTACTAAATATAACCGGCGCAAGACAAATATTGTGAATGTAGGAAATATTCCGCTCGGAGGCGATAATCCCATTCGCGTACAGTCGATGATAAACGTTGCCACAACCGATATTGATGCAGCTGCCGTGCAATGCGAAAAAATTGCAAAAGCAGGCGCCAGTTACGTTCGCGCAGCAGTACAGGGCATATCCGAGGCAACCGCAATGAAAATTATAAAATTAAAGCTTGCGAAGAGAAAAAAGCATATTCCGCTGATTGCCGATGTTCATTTCAATCGAAATGCGGCAAAGATTGCGGCGCAGTATGTTGAAAAGGTAAGAATAAATCCCGGAAATTTTATTGATAAAAAAACAGGTAAAATTCTTGATGCAAGTGAATACGATGCGGAATTGCAGCGCCTGCGCGACGAATTTGTTCCGCTGATTAGCATTTGCAGGCAAAATAAAACGGCATTGCGCATAGGCGTAAATCACGGTTCGCTGTCGGAAAGAATTATGAACCGTTACGGCGATACTCCGGAAGGAATGGTTGAGTCGGCAATGGAATTTCTGAGAATTTGCATGGATGAAAATTTTGCAGATGCTGTTGTCTCGATGAAATCAAGCAATACGCGCGTAATGATATATGCCTATCGACTGCTTGCTGAAAAAATGGACGCCGAAGCAATGAATTTTCCCTTGCACATAGGTGTTACCGAAACCGGAGATGGAATGGATGCACGTATCAAATCGGCTGTAGGAATAGGAACTTTGCTTGCCGATGGCTTGGGCGACACCGTACGCGTTTCGCTTACAGAAGCTCCCGAAAACGAAATTCCTGTTGCAAAAATTTTGATAAGCTATTTCAAAAATCGTAAACATCATAATCCTGTTCCCGATATTAATACGAAAAAATATTTTCCGTATGGTTATCATCAGCGAAAAACCAAAGCTTCAAATATTTTCGGAGGTAAAAATCAAATTGCAGTCGTTGCCGACCTGTCGCATGTCAATCCTGTTTACGACAGGGATTTTGAAGAATTGGGATTTGTAAAAAACGGCAACAAATGGGAACCGGCGCCAAATTCTCCCGATGCCGTTTATACAGGCTCGTCATTATTTGACGCTGCAACACAGGGCATAACAATACTTTCGGATGAAACGGAAAATCTTGTCCGCTGTGATATTTCCTGCTTCAACAGCAATTTTCTTGACTGGATAAAGCAAAATCCGCAAAACATCTTAATGCTCGAAACGGGCAATACTAATGCCGTTGCTGAGCTTCGGGCATGTTTCCTGATGCTCGAAAATGCAAATGCAAAAAATCCTGTAATAATTCGCCGTGCATATACCGATCAGGGTATCGAATCGATGCAGATAAAAGCAGCCTGCGATTTCGGAGCGCTGCTTACAGACGGTTTTGGAGATGCTGTATGCTTGCAAGACAGTAGTATGGAAAGCAGGGATCTTACAAAAATCTGTTTTTCGATATTGCAGGCGGCACGCGTACGTTTCAGCAAGGCGGAATTTATAGCCTGCCCAAGCTGCGGACGAACGCTTTTCGATATTCAAAAAACATTAACCGAAATAAAAGATAAAACGTTGCATCTGGCGCATCTTAAAATTGCGGTAATGGGCTGTATCGTAAACGGAACAGGCGAAATGGCTGATGCAGATTACGGTTATGTCGGAGCAGGCGCAGAAAAAATATCACTTTACAAAAGCAAGCAGCTTGTCAAGCGTAACATTCCTCAGGAAAATGCAGTTGATGAGCTTGTTGCCTTGATTAAGGAAAACGGACAGTGGGCAGAAAAATGATTTTCACGTATTTAATCATTTATTAATGGCTGCATAAGTTATTTGTTAATAATAAAAATGATTAACCGTATCTATACCTAAATTCATTTTTATAGCTGACACAGGCAATTAAAAGTCGATTGAACAGCGTTTCGCCGAAATATCGTCGATTGAATTTGTAACAGAATTCATCT
>JAISDB010000201.1 GCA_031265155.1 Prevotellaceae bacterium
ACCGGGTAAAATTTTTAATATCTTTCTCATAAATAATAAATTATAATGTTTACAAAATTATTGATGTTTTTGACTGCAAATTTAATGTTTTTTATGAAAGTTGAAAAATAATATTAAAATTTATTTTACTGCATGACAAGATCACAAATATATCATATTTCTCAATAATTTTCTACCTTTGCGAATAAATTTTTACAAATATAATCGAAATGTTTATTGTACTTGAAGGGCTTGATGGCGCAGGCAAGTCAACTCAGATAAAACTGCTGGAAAATTATTTCGAAAACAGAAACAGACGGAATAAGTATCTGCATTTTCCACGGTTTGACACGCCTTTTTTCGGCGAAATGATTGCTAAATTCCTGCGCGGCGATTTTGGAAACATAAACGATGTAAATCCGTATATTGTTGCCCTGCTCTTTGCACAGGACAGGCACGACGCCGCTCAGACAGTACGCAACTGGCTCGACAGTGATTACAATGTCATTGCCGACAGATACGTATATTCGAACATTGGCTATCAATGCGCAAAAATTGAAAACAGGGAAGAGCGAAACGCTTTGCGCAACTGGATTTTTGACCTTGAATACAGTTATTTCAAAATCCCGAAACCCGATATAAGCATTTTCCTTGATGTGCCGTTTACATTCACCGAAAACAGGCTCAACGAAGTCCGCAACGGCAACGACAGAGACTATCTGAAAGGCAAGCAGGATATTCATGAAGAAAATATTGAACTGCAGCGCCGCGTTCGCGAAATTTATCTGGAACAGAAAAAAACGGACGAAAAATTTAAGATTATAGACTGTACGCTGGAAAATGGCGATATGCTTGCGCCTCAACAAATTTCCGAGCAGATAATTAAAAATTTACCGGACATGTAATATAATTAACCGGCGGACTGTAACATTTTGGTACAATATTCGTCTTAATAATAAAGGAACAGAAAATGAAAAAAACAATTACAATCATCATCAGCCATGTCAGCCGAATTTTAATCGGGCTTCTTTTTGTGTTTTCGGGATATGTGAAAGCCGTTGACCCGCTTGGGTTTACATATAAGCTCGGCGAATATTTCGAAAGTTTGCATCTCGAATTTTTATCGCCGCTGGCGCTGGTATTTTCCATTTTGATTATAGCTGCCGAACTTGCAATGGGCTTGTGCCTGCTGGCTCGCGTACGTATGAAACTTGTTGCATGGTGCGTACTTTTATTCATGTCGTTTTTCACTATACTTACTTTTTATATTGCCGTAAAGGGCGATGTGGTAAAAGATTGCGGCTGTTTCGGTGATGCTCTTGTATTGTCGAATACCGCTACCTTCTTAAAAAATCTTGCAGCAATGCCGTTTGTACTTTTCATATTTTTTTGGCGAAAAAATTATATCCGTGTCGCAAAATGTATTACGGAATGGATAATTGCAGTCGTGTTTTTTGCACTGGCAGCAGGAATTGAACTGTACTGTTTGCGCAATCTTCCGATTATTGACTTTATGCCGTATCGGGTTGGAACAAACATTCCGCAAGCGATGGAATATCCCGAAGATGCTCAGCCCGACGAATATAAAACAACGTATTACTATTCAAAAAACGGCGAGACAAAGGAATTTGACGAAACAAACCTTCCATGGAAAGATTCGACATGGACTTATGTTGATGTGAAATCGGAGCTTGTGAAAAAAGGTTATGAACCGCCGATACACGATTTTAAAATACAGACGGAAGATGGAGACGATATTACGGCGGATATTACTTACAGCGAAAAGTTTACTTTCATTTTTATTTTGCGAAAAACAGGCAGTGCCGATATTTCGGATATGAACAGAATAAACGAAATTGCCGATTTCTGTCGCAGTTCAGATGATTTTGACTTTTACGCATATACCTCGTCGGTACCTGATGATGTTAAAAAGTTTATTGAAAAAACAAATGCGACATACCGGTTTTGCTTTGGCGATGAAACTGCTATAAAAACAATGATTCGAGCAAATCAGGGACTGATGCTGATAAAAGATGGAAATATTCTGGCGAAATGGTCGTACCTGAATATTCCATCAACAGATGAAATAAAAACATTTACGGCAACGGATTTTCAAGCCATAGTAGCCGATGCAAAAGCGGGTGAACGCAATACGACGCTGATACTTCTTGCAATAGCGGCAATTTTTATATGTTTTATTAATACCCGAAAATACAAAGTTTAATTTGGAAAATATTAACAATTTATGCAATGCTGTTTATTAACTAATAATTTGAATCATAATATGAAAAAAATATCAGCAACATTCATATTGCTGTTTTTGACAGCCGGTTTTATGTCGGCACAGGGCGATGCTCGTAAAATACTGGACGCAATGACACGAAAAATCAACAGTTATACTTCGGTAAGCATTGATTTTAATATTGTACACGAAGACAATCAGAACAAGATTACAGATACCGAAAACGGAAGAATAGTTGCCAAGGGAAAAGATTTCAGCAAATTCAAAGTTACCATGACTGATTCTGAAGTTTACTGCGATGGAAAAACAAAATGGTTGTACATGAAGGATGTAGATGAAATAAACATTACTTCAGCCGATTTCGACAGTGAAGAAATGAACGACAATCCTGTGAAATTTTTTACTGTCGACAGGCAGGACATGAAATACAGCCATAAAAAAACTTTTATCGAAAATCAGAGAGAACTGGACGAAATTGATTTTTATCCGAAAGACAGAAATGCGGCATACTCAATAATACGCCTGCATATCGAAAAAACTACAAATCATCCTTTGAGCATAAAGTATTTCGGGAAAGATGGCAACAGTTATATTATAAATGTAGATAAAATAACTCCAAATCTGATGATAGACGATAAGATATTCGACTTTGATACGGCAAAATATCCAAATGCCGAAATAGTGGATCTAAGATAAAAGCCTGATTATGCTAACGATATGATATTCGTAAGATTCATATCGGGAAGCAGCAAAAAGAAATGCCTTACGCAAAATAAAAGTTTGACTCTTATTTTGCGTAAGGCATTGGAATGAATACGGCAAAACTGTATTTTACCATGCAAACAGCGGAAAATCGCTCATCATCCTGTTTACCTGCTTGCGAACATCCGCTATTATTTTTTCATCTTCGGACGCTGAAAGCACGCTGTCGATAAAGCCAACAATAATCGGAATATGCTCATCTTTCAGTCCGCGCGTTGTTATGGCAGGCGTCCCCACTCGCAGTCCCGAAGTTTGAAACGCCGAACGGCTGTCAAAGGGAACCATATTCTTGTTAACCGTAATATCTGCCGCCACCAGCGCTTTCTCGGCGACTTTTCCGCTGATATCCGGAAATTTTGTTCGCAAATCTATAAGCATGGAATGATTGTCGGTACCGCCCGAAATAATATTGTATCCCCTGTCGATAAATGCCTTTGCCATAATGGCGGCATTTTTTCTTACCTGCGTTTGATATGTCTTATATTCGGGCAAAAGAGCCTCGCCAAACGATACCGCTTTGGCTGCAATAACATGTTCGAGCGGTCCGCCCTGTATTCCGGGAAATACTGCGGAATTTAATAGTTGCGACATCATTTTGGTTGCGCCTTTCGGTGTTTTCAGTCCCCACGGATTTTCAAAATCCTTTCCCATAAGAATAACTCCGCCGCGCGGTCCACGTAAGGTTTTATGAGTTGTTGATGTTACAATGTGAGCGTATTTCAACGGATTATCCAGCAACTCTGCTGCAATCAGTCCTGCCGGATGAGCCATGTCAATCATTAAGATGGCGTTTATTTCGTCGGCAATTTCACGCATGCGCCTGTAATCCCACTCGCGCGAATAGGCAGATGCGCCGCCTATAATCATTTTCGGTTTATGCTCAAGTGCAAGGCGTTCCATCATGCCATAATCTACGCGACCCGTTTCGGGCGAAACGCCGTAAGCCAGCGCCCTGTACCATAATCCCGACATGTTTACAGGCGAGCCGTGTGAAAGATGTCCTCCGTGCGAAAGATCCAGGCCGAGAAAAGTATCGCCGGGCTTGAGAACCGTCATGAAAACAGCCATATTTGCCTGCGCTCCCGAATGTGGCTGAACGTTAGCGTATTCGGCATCAAATAATTTACATAACCTGTCGATGGCAAGCTGTTCGGTTTGGTCAACTACTTCGCAGCCGCCATAATATCTTGCTCCGGGATAGCCTTCGGCATATTTGTTGGTAAGCACCGAACCCATAGCTTCAAGCACCTGTTCGCTCACAAAATTTTCGGAAGCAATAAGTTCAATCCCATGCGTTTGACGGGCTTTTTCCTTATCAATCAAATCAAAAATCTGTATATCTCTTTTCATTTTTTAATTTTTTTATAAAAATTCCTAATGTTTTGCAAAGGTAAAAAATAATTTATAAAGTTACAAAGCGCTTTTTTAATTGACACTTGATAATTAAAAATGACTTTGTTGCAACGGATATATGAACATAATTATCAATGAAGCCTCCTTGCTTATTATCAAGCTATCTTATAAGAGTCCGGCAAGCCAATCTCCGTAAATTTATTCAATAACAAGC
>JAISDB010000034.1 GCA_031265155.1 Prevotellaceae bacterium
ACGCGCACGCCCTCGCCTGTGGCAACCGATGCGCCCGATACGGACATCGACACTTCGGTAATAGGGCGCGTGACGATTCACTTCTTTGAAAAGGGAAGCAGGCACAGGCGGGCAAAGCCTGCAGGGCAGCACGGCGCTGAAATCTCGTGGGTGTTGAGCGACACGCCCATTACGCGCTGGGACGAACTTATGCACTCGAACATCGACACCAATTCGCCGTTTACGCTGGCGTTTGAGCACGATCAGCGAGGCAAAACCGTGTACTTCGCCATCCGCTGGGAAAACACGCGCGGCGAAAAGGGACCATGGAGCGAAATCATGAACGCGATAATTCCGTAGCAGTTATAAAGTCTATAAAGTTGTAAAGTAGAAAGTTTATAAATAAACGTCATTGCGAGGCGGAACGCCGAAGCAATCCAGTTTCTATGTTCTTTTATGGATTGCAGCGGTAGCGATGGCGCTTGCCGGCTGCAGCAAAGACAAAAACGAAAATCCGTCTTTAACGGCAGAGCCTGAAAGTATTTCCGCTGCGGTGGCGGCAGGTAGCTACAGTATTGCAGTAACGAGCAATATGGAGTGGACGGCAACCGTGAACAGCGAAGCTGCCGCATGGTGTACGCTGACCAACGCCAGCGCTTCCGGCAGTGGCACGATAACAGTAAACATAGCGGAAAATCCCAGGTTAGAAATCCGTACCGCTACGGTAGCAATCACCTCCGGCGTTCTTGTAAGTACGGTTACCGTTACGCAGGCTGCTCCGTATCTGACAGCAGAGCCTGAAAACATTTCTGCTGCGGCGGAGGCTGGCAGTTACAGTATTGCAGTAACGAGCAGTACGGAGTGGACAGCTACCGTGAACGGCGAAGTTGCCGCGTGGTGTACGCTTTCCAACGCTACTGGCACAGGCGACGGCACGGTGATGGTAAACGTTGAGTTTTATGCAGAGATAGGAAATCGCACCGCTACCGTAACCTTAACGGCAGGCACGCTCTCCAGTACAGTTACTGTAACGCAACAGCGCGACACGCCTCCTTATGCCGCCTCTGCGCAAACATGGGTGTTTGGCGAGCAGACATGGAGCGACGTCATTCACGTCAGTCCCGCATGTAGCAAAACAAGTTTCATCGATAGCTACACCGACCCTCACTGCCGCAACTATACCGCTACAGATGGAAAAACATGTTATTATTATAATTGGCCGTATGTGGATGAGAATAAGGATGAGATGTGTCCCTATCCGTGGCGAATGCCGTCACGGTCGGATTTTGAAACGCTTATCAGCAACACTAATTCTTCGACGTTAATCAGTGAATGGGGTTATGGCGGGAGCGTTTCCGGTGGTTATGTAGACTATGCTAATAGAGCCAGCTACTGGTCTTCTACGGAGAACGGTACTAACGGCGGGTACAATTTTAGCAATTCATCCACCGGCGGTATGGGCGTATATTACACCAGCAAGAACTACGGATTGCAGGTCAGGTGCATTAGAGATAATTAAGAATTGGAGGCTGTCATTCGTTAAGGCGAGGCTCTGCCCGATTCGTTCTGTCCAAACAGGTTCTGTATGTTTATACGGTTTAAGTTTCATTTGATATGCAGGACAAAGCAGAACCTTGCCGGAGAAGAGGAAAAGAAAAACATTCTGTTGAAATTGTGCATGGTTTTAACTTGTATATGCATAAAATCATGTATTTTATTCAGTAATTTTCATCTGTAATTTATTGCTGATTAAATAATTTGAACACTTGTTGATGAGCGATTGCGCAGTCTGAAAAAACTGATTTTTATCCAAGTTTTGCCTGTGCACAGCACAAAAAAGAGAGTGCCTTTCAGACACTCTCTTTGAATGAAATAAATTTTAGTTATTTTACAGTAATTTTGGTCCTGCGGCTACAAGCGCTTTTCCTGCGTCATTACCTGTAAATTTCACGAAATTCTTTATAAATCTGCCTGCCAAATCTTTTGCTTTTGCATCCCATTCGCCTGCATTTGCGTAAGTATCGCGCGGGTCAAGAATTTTTGGATCAACTCCGGGAAGCTCCGTCGGCGTTTCAAAATCGAAATAAGGTATTTTTTTTGTCGGCGCTTTGTCAATGCTGCCGTCAAGAATTGCATCGATAATTCCGCGCGTATCTTTTATCGAAATGCGTTTGCCCGTTCCGTTCCAGCCCGTGTTGACAAGATATGCCCTGGCTCCCGATAATTTCATTCTCTTAACCAGTTCTTCGCCGTATTTTGTAGGATGTAAACTCAGAAAAGCGGCGCCGAAACAAGCCGAAAACGTAGGCGTAGGTTCGGTAATTCCACGTTCCGTGCCTGCAAGCTTTGCGGTAAATCCGCTCAGGAAGTAGTATTTTGTCTGTTCCGGACTTAATATCGAAACAGGAGGAAGCACTCCGAAAGCATCAGCCGACAGGAAGATAACTTTTTTTGCAGCAGGCGCTTTTGAAACCGGCTTGACAATGTTTTCGATGTGATAGATAGGATAAGATACGCGAGTATTTTCGGTAACCGATTTATCATTGAAATCAATTTTGCCGTTTTTGTCAACCGTAACATTTTCGAGCAGCGCATCACGACGGATAGCGTTCCAAATATCGGGTTCGCTTTCCTTGTCAAGATTTATAACTTTTGCATAGCAGCCGCCTTCGAAATTGAATATTCCCTCGTCGTCCCAGCCGTGTTCGTCGTCGCCGATAAGTTCGCGTTTAGGATCTGTCGAAAGCGTTGTTTTTCCGGTTCCCGAAAGCCCGAAAAATATTGCTGTTTCGCCTTTTTTGTTTGTATTAGCCGAACAGTGCATCGAGGCAATTCCCTTGAGCGGCAGAAGATAATTCATATATGAAAACATCCCCTTTTTCATTTCTCCGCCGTACCATGTGTTCAGTATAACCTGAATTTTTTCGGTAAGATTGAATACTATTGCCGTTTCCGAATTAAGTCCGAGTTCCCTGTAACTGTCTATTTTTGCTTTTGCAGCATTGAATACAACAAAATCGGGTTCGCCGTAATTTTCGAATTCTGCTTCGGTTGGACGAATGAACATGTTTTTTACGAAATGAGCCTGCCATGCAACTTCGCAGATAAAACGAATTTTGAGACGAGTATTTTCATTGGTTCCGCAAAAAGTATCGACCACGTATAATATTTTATTTGACAGTTGCCTGCATGCAATATCTTTCAGCGCTTTCCACGTTTCCTGCGTTACAGGCTTATTATCATTTTTGTATTCGTCGGATGTCCACCATATAGTATCTTTTGATGTTTCGTCCATCACAAAAAATTTGTCTTTGGGCGAACGTCCCGTGTAAATTCCTGTCATTACGTTTACGGCTCCCATTTCGGTAAGCTGTCCCGCTTCAAATCCTGTCAGCGAAGGATCAATTTCCGCATCGAACAGTTCGTCGTATGAAGGATTATAAATAATTTTTTGTACATCTCTGATTCCGTACTTTGTTAAATCTAACTTTTTCATAATATATTTTTTATTTTATAATTAATTATCCGGTTTTTACGAATTGGCAAAGTTAGTTATTTTTAATATAGCATTCCATTAAATTTGTAAAATATCAATTTAATTAATGTTAAAACCGAAATTATGTATTTATAACGCGCATAAATCCGATAATTTATCCATTAAAAGACTAATGCTTTTCGGAAAAAATAAATGTTTACATGCTGACAAATAAAGAGCTATTTATTTATAACATGAGCTATGTTTTTCTTTTAATATTCCGCCGAAAATGTTTCAAAATTTTCTGTTTTATAGCTGTCTTCTCCAAAATATGCAAGTATGGGCAGAATTTGTTCGGGCTTCATATAGCCGGCAACCGCCGTAATTAATTGAGACTTTTCGTCGAAATATGCAATCGACGGATAGCTCATTTTTCCCTGCAATACGGCTACTGCAAACGAATGCGATCTTCCGTATTTGCCGTCGTTTACAAATGTTGTTGTATTCAAAGTAACGCTTTCTTTTCCTTCGGCGTTAAATTTTACGCAATAGTAATGCCTGTTGAGATATTCAACAACTTGCGGATTAGTAAATGTTGTTGCGTCCATGCGTTTACACCATCCGCACCAGTCGGTATAAACATCCATTAATATCTTTTTCGGTTCTTTTTTCTGAAGTTCAAAAGCTTCGTTTGCCGTGTACCACTTGATTTTATCCGTATCCTGCGCATTAAGCATGCAACCGGACAGCAACAGTATCAGAGCGGAAATTATTTGTTTTTTCATAAATTTTCCCTAATTTTGTACCATACAAAGGTAATATTTTTTTAAAACCTGCCAAAATATATAAAGATATGACACGAAAAATAACAGATATTAACACTTTCGATTATGAAAATTCTTTAATGCGTCTTAGCGAACATATAAATCAAAATCCTGCCGACGATAATGCCTATTACCTGCGCGGTAACATTTACCGTAAAATGAACCTGTTCGGCGATGCTTTAAACGATTATTACAGGGCTTTGGAATTAAATCCGCAAAGCGAGGCTGCCATTGCCATTGAAATATTGAATGAAATTCTTGAATTCAGAAATACCGATTTGCTCAATCCGTAGAAGCAGCCGATATTTTCCGAATCGCAAGTCGAACTTTTACGATTTGTCCGTAGCGTTATTAGCCGCAGTGACAGTGGCAATCGGAACAGTTGCTGTGATTGCACGAGTTTTGCAATTCTTCCAGTTCTTCCGGAGTCATATCGTGTACATCAACAACTTCGCCTGTAAAATCCAAATTACAGCCGGCAAGCGGATGATTGAAATTCATAACAATAGCTGCATCCGAAGCACTGTCGACAGTTCCGTTCAGCCTGTTACCGTGCGAATCGCGCATTGGAATCACATTTCCGACAGTAAACAGATTTTCATCAATATTGCCATCAACTTCAAACAGGCTTTTAGGCAGTTCCACAAAAGCATCATCATCTATTTCGCCGTAAGCATCGGCTGCTTTCAATTCAAAGTCAAAGGCATCGCCGACTTTTTTGCCTTTAATGTTTTCTTCAAATTTCGGAAGCAGATAACCATGTCCGAAAATGACGCACATAGGTTCTTCTTTACTAACGGTTTCAATAACTTCTCCCTCGACTTTTAACACATAAGCCAATGCAATTGACTTGTTGTTCTCTATTTTCATCTTTCTATACGTTTATTAAATACAACTGAATTTCGGGTACAAATGTATATAATTTTTTTAATTTACGCACAGACATTGACATTATAAAAAAAATATTTTCAAAATTCAGATAAGAAAATAATAATTTTTTTGCATAAATAAAAAATAAATTCATAAAAATTTGTTTAATCAAATTTAATTGTGTTTATTTGTTGAATATTTCTAAAAGTTTTTAATATGAACGGAAAGGTTAAATGGTTTAATAAGGCAAAAGGATTTGGCTTTATTACGACAGAAGATGACAAGGAGATTTTTGTGCATTTCACTGGAATTGCAAACGAAGGTTTCCGCACGTTGAAACAAGGCGAAGCCGTTGTTTTTGACATTGAAGACGGAGCAAAAGGACCACAAGCGGTGAATGTTAAACCGGCAGAATAATTTATATTCAGTTTTTAACTTCAATCTTTTTAAAAAAACCGATGCAAATCGGTTTTTTTGCTTCCAAACATGCCGGCAGCCTGATATATGCCTGAATTTTATTCTTCGTCGATAATATAAACATCTTCATCATCATTTTTCAAATACAGGTTTTCGCGTGCATATTTCTCAAGCAATTCATTATCATTGAGTTCCCTGATGTTTTCTTTTATGCGTTCTATTTCCTTTTGATGATACAGCTTTTGACTTTTTTTGTTTCTTACATCATTTAAATCGCTTATCCAGCTTACAATATTCGCATTGTCAAAAAACACAAGCCATGTTCCGAATACTGCCAGCGTGAGAACATATTTACTGCCTGCATAGCGTTTCAATATTTTTTTTATTTTATCCATAAAACATAATTTTTAACGGTCTGAATTGATTTTCCCTTTGAAAAAGGTCATTATTACCTCAAAATTTTTATCTACCAGATTAATATCCGCATCTTTGCCGAAACTTATAGAGCCTTTAGCCGAATATATATTCAACAGTTTTGCAAGTGTTGCGCTCGACATTTTCAATACATCCGCAACAGGAAACTTTACATTGAAAATCAAATGCCGCACCATTGCGTCGATCGGCGAAATTGATGATGCCAGCGAAGTTCGCGTTTCGTTCATGGCGACATTATGCTCAATAATATATGTCATGCCGCAACTCTTTATAACCTGTCCGTGCCTGCATCCTGCAGCCATGTTTGCATCCGAGCAGATTATCAGTTTGTCGGCGCCTTTGCATTTGTAGGCTATTTGCAGCAATTCTTTCGGCAAATGATAGCCATCTGCAATAATTTCCGCATAAAGCGAATCGAAAGTCAATCCTGCTTCTGCCACGCCTCCTATTCTGAAAGGTCCTTCTTTTTTTGTCTGCGACATTGCATTGTAAAGATGCGTAACGCTTGTTGCTCCTTTGGTTACGGCGTATTCAACATCGCTTATGGTTGCGCAGCTGTGTCCTATTGAGATTTGTATTCCCATAGCCTGTATTTTAGGAAAATATTCGACATTTTTTTCAACTTCGGGCGCTATGGTTGTGCGTTTTATTACATCCCTGTAATCGTCGTACAGCTTCAAATATTCATCGTTAATAGCAATTATATGCTCTTCGGCTTGCGAACCCTTATATGCCTTATTCAGAAAAGGTCCTTCGAGATGACATCCGCCGATTTGCGCTTTTCCGGACTCATTAAGTTTCATCGCCTTGCGAATGGATTCCAGTCCTTTTCTCATTATTGACGTGTCATTTGCCGCAAGCGAAGGATAAATAAGCGTTACGCCATGTTTGCCATGAAAATCGCACATTCCCAATACCGATTCCAAATCTCCCCTGTTGCAGTCGAAACCGCCGCCGCCATGACAGTGCGAATCAATAAAACCCGGAACTGCAATAAGATTTTTTCCATCTATTATATTTGCATGCAGAGGCGTTACGGGTTCTGCGTATATTTCCGAAATTATTTCACCGTCAATAACAAGCGAACCGTTTTTTATAAAACCGCTTTCACTGTAAATATCAATATTTTTGATGCATGTTTTCATTTTATAACTAACGTTAAGAAGCAAAATATTTCATTTCACAAAAGTATAAATTTTATAGATACAAAAATATTTTTTTTGAAAATTATTTTGTTTTTTGATTTATTAAATAATAACTGTTATATTTGTAAAAAATTGTTTACATATTATATGAAACCAAGCTTATTGATACTTGCGGCAGGGATGGGAAACAGATACGGAGGATTGAAACAGCTGGATGAAGTTGGTCCTAATGGAGAAACTGTAATGGACTATTCGGTGTTTGATGCAAAGCGTGCTGATTTTCAAAAAATTGTTTTTGTAATTCGTAAGGATTTCGCAGCAGAATTTGAAAAAAAAATATTGATAAAATACGTAAATCAAATTAATGTTGATTATGTGTTTCAAGATATTAACGATGTTCCCGAAGGTTGCCGTTTCGATACAAAACGTGAAAAGCCGTGGGGAACAGGACATGCCGTTATGGTTGCTGAAAAAGCGATAAATACGCCGTTTGCAGTAATTAATGCCGACGATTTTTACGGTTATGATGCTTTTTGCGTAACTTCCGAATATTTACAGAAAGAACAGTATTCGCACGGAAAATATTCGATGGTAGGTTATATAATCAATAATACGCTTTCCGAATCGGGTTTTGTTTCGCGTGGCGTATGTCATGTCGGCGAAAACAGTATCCTTGCGGATATAACGGAACGCACAAAAATTGAAAAAAGAAATAATTCGATTTCATATATTGACCACGGCGGAACTGCGATTACAATACCTGACAATTCAATAGTGTCAATGAATTTTTGGGGATTTACAACCGATTATTTTGCTTTTTCAAAAAAACTGTTCGCAGACTTTTTGAATAAAAATAGCAATAACAGTGATGCCGAATTTTACATACCGTTTGCAGTAAACAGTCTTATAAACAGCCGTCAAGCCGAAGTAAAAGTATTGCAAACAACTGCAAAATGGTTTGGCATAACATATCCGCAGGATAAAATTCAAACGGTATCGAATATAAAGCGATTGATAGAAAATGGAGATTATCCTCATAAAATATTATAGACGGTTTGTATGAAAACAGCTTTTAAAATATTATTGATTATAACACTGCTTTTCGTTTTTGAAGAAAAAATTTATGCTCAGGCGACATCAACGCAGGGAACGGACTTTTGGCTGACTTTCGGACAGAATTGGGATTATTCCTATTCGCAGGTTAATTTGCAAGTTCGCATAGTTACCAGCGATGCGGCAACAGTTACATTTACATATACCGAATCGGGAACGACAAATACGGTATCCATTGCAGCAGGAAGCGTTTACACTCATCAATTTACCTATCAGGAAAAAAGCAGAGTATATTCGTCTTATGGAGGAACATCTTACAAATCGCTGCACATAGAATCGGATGTACCTGTTTCCGTTTACGCCTTAAATCAATATAATGTAACGGCGGATGCTACAAATGTACTTCCCGTAGCAGGTTTGGGAACAGATTATTATCATATATCATACAGGGCTTGCCGTACATACAATGAAGGTTACACAGTAATAGCAACGGAAGACGGTACCGAAATTTATGAAGATGGCATGCTGCAGGACATTCTGCAAAAAGGGCAGGTATATTCTGCTTATTTCGGCAATATGGATGTAACGGGAAAGCATATAACATCAAGCCATCCTATAGCATATTTTGTAACAAACGGAGGTGTTTGGATTCCCATAAATACAGGAAACGGCGCCGACTGCCTGTATCAGCAACTTGCTCCCGTAAACAAATGGGGAAATAATTTCTTGGTTCCGGTTACACATCGCGGCGTGGAGCGTATAAGAATTGTTGCATCTCAAGATTCAACGGTAATAACACAGTCGGGAGGAACAATTGTAAATGATAATGGAGGGTACAGCCAAAATTCGTTAAATCTCGACAGGGGACAGTTTGTAGAACTGGTAACAACTCTTGGCAGTTGCGGATGCTATATATCATCCAATAAACCTGTAGGCGTATGTACTTATTTAATGGGAACGTACTATAATTCTTATCCCTATCTTTTAGTTTATGCCGGAGATCCTGCAATAGCCTGGGTTCCGCCGATTGAACAGTCAATCAACGGCGCTCTTATTGCACCTTTTATACCCGGTGGAAATTCTGCTTTGAATGAGCATTTCGCATTAATTGTAACGCCGACGGCAACCAAAGACCAGACAACTATGGCAACAGGAGCAGATCCCGCAACAGGCTTGACCGGAGGTCAATGGTGCGATAACACAGCTTCAAATTTTTCGTTTTATTCTCTGCAATTATCCAATAATCCAAACGATTCCTATTATTTTGCCAATCCGTACGGACTGACTGTAATGGGCTACGGTATCGGCGCTGCCGAATCGTATTATTATCTGGCAGGCGCTGCCTCGCGCGATTTGGATGCTGCATTTTACGTAAACAATATTCACTATCAGGATTTGGATGGAGGCGTTATTTGTGATACCATCGTTACTTTCAGGGCTTCCATACAGTACGCAATGAGTACAACTCCGGGCTATCTTAAATGGTATGTCGACAGCGTTGAGCAGGTTGCCGTAAGAGATACTCTGGAATGGAGCGGCACGTTGCCGGTCGGTGCGCATAATGTCTATATTGAAGTTTTGGATATGAACGGCGATGCGATTACGCTTTCGGCGGCATTTAATATTGGACTGGCATATTACGACACGATAAATGCAACAATATGTCTGGGCGATAGATATGTTGACGGTAATAATAATTTTGATACGATTCCAACACAGGCAGGATATATGAGCTACTCGCTAAATTATACAACGACAACAGGCTGCGACAGCATCTTTACGCTGAATTTAACGGTCAATCCTTCATATCACGATACAATCAACGCCTCAATATGTTTTGGCGACACTTACATAAATCCGACCTATGCATTTCTGGACACAACGCCGACAGCGCCCGGATTGATAGCATGGGACACAACACTGTACACAGTAATCGGCGGCTGCGACAGCACGGTAAGGCTGGAACTGACGGTTCTGCCTGTTTACGATACACTGATAACAGATACGATATGCTTTGGCGACACTTATACTAATCCGACCTACGCATTTTTGGACACAACGCCGACAGTAACAGGATTGTTAACAATGGACACAACACTGTACACAATAATCGGCGGCTGCGACAGCACGGTAAGGTTGAATTTGACTGTCTTGCCTGTTTACGATACCCTGATAACATATACAATATGCTTTGGCGATACTTACATAAATCCGACCTATGCCTTTTTGGACACAACGCCGACAGCAACAGGATTGATAGCGTTGGACACAACACTGTACACGATAATCGGCGACTGCGACAGCACGGTAAGGCTGGAACTGACTGTCTTGCCTGTATACAACGACACGATAACCGCCTCAATATGCCTTGACGAAACGTACAGTGATTACGGCTTTAATGAAAAGCCTGCT
>JAISDB010000054.1 GCA_031265155.1 Prevotellaceae bacterium
ACTCACAACCGTTATTTACAATCTCTCAAAGAACGCCGCGCCAAATTCTGGCAGTTATTTTCCTCTTGCCTTTCGGCTAATTATTTACTGAAAAATATATGTGTAAGTAATTTTTAGAATTTATATAAGATCAATATGAACGCTAGATAATGCCAATTCAACCACGATTCATCTAATTTGTCGAATCGGACTAAAAGCGTTCTAAAACTGTCCAGCCAGGCAAAAGCGCGCTCATTGACAAACCTTCTTTGGTAAACATCTTTATTGAACAATCTCTTTCTGCCCAGTTTTGCTTTCTTTCTGTTTCGGTTGTTTTCTTTTATATATAGGTGCAATATTCCGCCATCTGCATGCTCTGCGTAAATTCCTGCTGCGAGCCTTTTTTGACATAAGCCAGCTGATTATCTATATCTGTCTGCTGAACATTTGCCGCCTTTTGCTTATGCTCCTGTTCGGCATCTTCACGTAATTTCCTGTATTTGTCCTCTATCGCCTTTACGTCCGCGCCTGTCTTTTGAGCGGCTTTTATCTCTTCCTTATACTGAATATTAAGATTTTCAATTATCAAATTCAACTGCTCCCGGCTACCTTCGCGTACATATACAAGCTGATTGGCGATGTTGGTCTTTTTTACATCTAAAAGTTTCTGACTGTATTCATTACGCAATTTTATTTCTTCTTTTTGGTAATATTCAATAATGGAATTGTAGTTCTCACTGTCTTTTTTAACGTCTTTAAGTTCCTTGTCCCTTGCCGCTTTTAATGCTGCAGCCTCCCTGTCATAACCATCTTTCATGGCGCGGATACGTAATTCCTCCGTTTTTTCGGTAACGGCAAGCATTTGCTTTTGATAGTCCGCTTCTATTTTTTTCTCATTGTCTCTGGATTTGGCTTTTGCCCACTTTTCGGCTGCAAGATAGTTAATCCACAACCTGTTGCGTTCTTCTGTATTTGCCTTTGTAGCTTTTACTTCGGCGTTATATTTGTCTAACAGCTGTTGAAGCTGCTCATCAAGGGCTGCCTTTTCCGCCTGTTTACGCTTTGCCAGTTCGTCATCTAATTTCTGCGTTTCGGTTTTATTGGCATCATCTATTACCTGTACCGTTTCACGTGCCGCCGCCTGCAAACTTTCCAGCCCGCCGCTAAAATCAACATTGTCCATTTGCTTTGAAAACCACTGTATTTTTGCATTGAGCTTGTTAATATCATCATCATATTTTTTTGTATGTTCCTGCTCCTTTTTCATTTCCTTTTCCAACAGTTCCGCATACGCTTTTGTGTATTCGCCGATTAATGCCTGCGCTTTTGCCCGTTCCTTCAAAGCATTTATGTATTTGTCTTTTTCCTCTACAATAAACTTCTGTGCATCTTCGTAATTCTTAAATACACGTCCCGACTCCTTTACTATTTCATTGAGATTTTTAATGATTATCTGTTGCTGCGAAATAGAAACATTGCCTTTGGCGACCATTTTTGCCAAAGCCTCAATTTTACTTATCTGTTCGCTTGCTCCCTTCACGGCTTCTATCTGCGCTTTGTTGAGGTCTTTTTGAGCCTCTTTTGCCGCCGAAGTGCTTTTTGTGAGCTTTACAATCCAGCTTATTACCGATGCCAGCATGGTTGCAGCCATTAAAAACGGCATTGCCTTTTGTACCATGTTTAATATCTTTTGCGTCGCTATTGCCGACTTTCTTATTAAAATGTACTTGCTTTCCGCTGCCGATTGCAAACCTATCATTATTACGCTTTTAGCACGTAAGGCATTTGATATTGTATCGAGGCTGTTAATGGTTGCCTGTGCGTATTGAAGCTGTACAAGTATTTCCTGGTAGCTTTCTGTTGAAAGTCCCAAGTCCTGTGCCGCTTTTTGCCCAAGTTGCATGGAGGCTGTAACCAGTTTGAATGTCTCTGACATGCCGCGCAGGGAAAGATTGTTTTTAGAAAGTTCCTTGATTTCGTCGGCTGTACGCTTTATAGCCTTGCCGAACTCTTCCGCCTGTTTTCTTAATTTTTCATATTCGGCTTTCATTTCCGCCGTCCAGTCTTCTTTGGCAACCAAATTCAATTCCTGCATGCGTATTTTTACGGCATTCAGCTGCTTTGCAAGGCTGTCTTCCTTTTCTACCGTTTCATCTATTATCTCTATGTATTCTGCCTGCTTCTGCTTTGCATCATTTAATTGAGCTTGCAGGTTCTCAAACTCTTCGCTTTGCGTGTCGCCCGATTTGGTAAGTTCGTCCATCTTCTTGACGATTGTTTCTATTGTTTTATCCAAATCTTCGAGTACGGATTTATAGTTGCCTATATTGCGCTTTTGCTGAATGTAACTGTCTTTATTCTTATTAATTTTTTCATCGTTTTTCTCTATAATTTTATTCAAATATTCAATCTTATCCGCCTGCCCTTCAATATCCAAACCATCAACGACAGCGCGCAAAAGGCTGTTTTGTACTTCCAAATCCTTTATCGATTTTATTTCTCTGTCTAAAATACCCACATAATTATTCTTTACCTTTTCGACTGCAAGCATTGCCTGAGCTTCCGCCTTTCGCTGCTTTGTTTCTTCCGCTATCTGTATTTTCAGCTTTTGAACCTCTACAGCCTCTTTGCTTCTGGCTGCCGTCAAACGCTCTTCAAGCCTGTTTGATTCCTTCTGCTGATTTATCTTCTTATTTAACGTAGCCTCCAGTTCTTTATTCTGCTTAACGGCGTTCTTTGTGGCTTCGTTTAGCTCCGTGAAGTTTGCAGCCTTTTTTACTTCCTTTAATGCTGCAACGGCGCTCTTAAACGAAGCTGCTACATTTTCGCCAAAGGTTACAAGGTTATCATTTGCCTTGCATAACTCTACGATTAAAGAGTCTATTTCCTCTTTTATTTTATTGACACCCAGAGTGTCCAATATTTTTTCCGACATAATTTTTAATTTATTTTGTTTATTTTTAATTTATTTTTTATCTTTGTAAAAATTTTCAATGATATATGAACATATTTTATTCAGGCGACCCTTATCAGGATTATCAATTAAAAAAATTTGATAAAGAACATCCCATTGGTAAGTGGGTAACAAATATTATCGCTATAATAATTTTTTTATTCTTTTTAGCATATTGTTTTTTTTCATAACCTCTAACGTTTCCTTGCCTTATTTTTAGCTTCGTTTTCCCTTATCATTGCCTTGTTTGCATATAGAAATTCAGACAATAGCATTTCCTTGCGTTTTATGTGATAGCCTAAATATTTACCTACCGACACAATCCATTCGTCAAAATCACTTTCTGTAACCGTGCCAGTTTCCTTATCGGTTATCTTTTGCAATTCCTTTTCCTTTGTCTGTAAATCTATCGTTTCAAACTTTAATCGGGCAACAATGCTTTTTACATCGCCCTTGTATCCCAAAGCGTGCAAATCATCAAGGTTAATTTCGGGGTCGGTTAAAATTAATTGCGCTATGTGCAATTTTAGTCTCATTGCATATACCGACTTATACAGTGCAAAATAATATTTGTGCTGTCTGTTGCCGCTTAACTCGCTGTATTCGCTGTAAAGGCACTCCCATGCTTCATTAAGCATTATTTCATCGGCTTCACCTGAACGCACAAGCCGTTTCAGGTTTCCGTTTATCATGCAGTCTATAAATTCATCGAGCGTTACCTCGCTGCACTTACATGATATATTCGATTTCTCGTTTTTTTCCATCGTTTGTAAAATTTTCCAGTTCTGTAAAATCATAATCACTGCACAGGTAAAATACTATCACTCCCCCGTGCTTCTTTTGGTAGTTCTTTGCCAGTTCGTAAACCTGCTGTTTTTTGGCGTTTTTCTCTTTATTTTTGCCCTTGCATCCGCAACCCATGATAAACCCTTATTTAAGTATATAATCCCAAAATTTACGTGCAAATTCAACTGCAAAAAATTCACGAATAACATACGCCGCCCCCTGTGGATTTAATCCTAAAAGTTCGCCGTATTTCTGTTCGAGTTCCGATTGCAGCGGAGTGCCAATAAACAAATCCTTTCCCGACTTAAAAACATTTATCGGATTCCAAACCATCACGCCTGACGAAAATATTAAATTCGCTATTCCGTGCGGACGTATTCCAAATTCGGGGTCATCGCCGTGCTGTGTCTGTTCGTCCTTTTTGTATGCCCACCATCGCGCCCATTTGTCATTGCCTTTGAAAAAAGGGTCTTGCAGTATTTATTAGCTACTTGAATCTGCGACAAACTGATATGCAAACGGCATATAATTGCAGATTGAGATTTTTTTTATAATTTAGCGGCTCAAAATATTAACGAATATGGAAAATAACGAAGAAAAAATTATCGGACTGCCTGATAATGCATTTACGGAACTTAAACATGGTGAAGAATATAAGCCTGTTATGCCTGCAAATAAAAACTTTCCCGAAGCCAATACATGGTCTGTACTTTGGGGCGTTTTAATGGCTGCTCTGTTTTCGGCGGCGGCAGCATATCTGGGTTTGAAAGTAGGACAGGTTTTCGAAGCCGCCATTCCCATAGCAATCATTGCAGTAGGGCTTTCGACTGTTGCAAAGCGCAAAAACGCTCTTGGCGAAAACGTAATCATACAGTCAATAGGCTCATGCTCGGGAGTTATTGTTGCCGGAGCGATTTTTACTCTTCCTGCACTGTATATTCTGCAGACAAAGCATCCCGAAATGTCGGTTTCGTTTGTACAGATATTCATGAGTTCGCTGATGGGCGGCATTTTAGGAATACTGTTTCTGATTCCTTTTCGTAAATACTTTGTTAAGGATATGCATGGAAAATATCCTTTTCCCGAAGCAACGGCAACAGCACAGGTGCTTGTATCGGGTGAAAAAAGCGGGTCGCAGGCAAAGCTACTGATAATTGCAGGAATTGTCGGAGGTCTTTATGACTTTATCATCGCAACATTCGGAATATGGACGGAAACTTTCAAAAGTACTGTTTGTTCGTTTGGGCAGGCGATTGCCGATAAAACAAAACTTTTTTTCGGAATAAATACCGGAGCGGCAGTTCTCGGACTCGGATATATCATAGGATTAAAATATGCGGCAATTATATGTTTCGGTTCTTTTCTTGTTTGGTTTATAATCATTCCTCTGTTACCGCTTCTCGGCGATGCAACCCTGCAAATGCTTAATCCTGCCATTAGCGGCGCTGCAAGCGACATGTCACCACATACCATATTCACATCATTCGCGCGCCACATCGGCATAGGAGGAATTGCAACTGCCGGAATTATCGGAATCATAAAATCGTGGAACATAATAAAAGGCGCCGTAGGTCTGGTTTCAGGCGAAATTAAAAACAAATCGGCAAACGTTAACAGGGAAACTCGGCGAACTCAACGCGATTTATCCATGAAAATTGTTGCTTTCGGCTTGATATTTACACTGCTTGCCGTTTTTGCATTCTTCTTTTTCGGCGTTATGGAATTTAACCTGCTTTATGCGGTTATAGGAATTTTGATTGTAGGAATCATTGCATTCATGTTTACAACTGTTGCCGCAAACGCAATAGCAATAGTAGGAACAAATCCCGTTTCGGGAATGACGCTGATGACGCTGATACTTTCGTCTGCAATTATGGTAGCAGCAGGATTAAAAGGCACAACAGGAATAGTGGCTTCGCTCATAATGGGCGGAGTTGTTTGCACGGCATTATCTATGGCAGGAGGTTTTATTACCGATTTGAAAGTCGGATACTGGCTGGGTTCTACTCCTGCAACTCAGCAAAAGTGGAAATTTTTGGGAACGCTTGTTGCTGCGGCAACCGTAGGCGGAGTTATGATAATTCTTAATAATACTTACGGATTTGTCGGAGAAAAAGCGCTTGTAGCGCCTCAGGCAAATGCAATGGCAGCCGTAATTGACCCGTTGATGTCGGGAGAAGGAGCGCCGTGGCTGCTTTACGTCATTGGCGCTGTGATTGCGGTAATTCTTAATTTTTGCAAAATTCCCGCTCTGGCGTTTGCTCTCGGGATGTTTATTCCCTTGGATCTTAATGTGCCGCTTCTGGTTGGCGGCGCAATAAGCTGGTTTGTTACCACGCGCAGTGCAAAATCTGAAATAAACAAGCAGCGCGGCGAAAAAGGAACATTACTTGCATCCGGATTTATTGCAGGAGGCGCATTAATGGGCGTTTTAAGCGCAGCACTGCGTTTCGGCGACATTAACTTGACGCTTCATCCGTGGGCAGAATCTCAGGGAGCAGAAATCTTATCAATAATAATGTATGGAGCATTGACAGGATTTTTGCTGTGGCAAATATTAAAAGATAAAAAAGCCGTAAAATAAATACTGATTTGAAATAATGCCGACAAAAATTCAGGCAACCGTTTTTTAAATTAATGGACAATATTAACGACAAATTGCCGAGTGAAAAAATATTTTCGGGAGAAGAAATAAGGCATGTCTCGATGCAAAAACTGGATTCGTTTTACATCCGCAAGCCCGAAGAAAGTCAGCATCATTCATCGCGACCGCACATGCATCCAGTACGTGCTGCCGTGCACTGTTTTTTCTTTTTGACCGATGGAGAAGTTGTTGTTGATATCGGAGTTGATAATTATGCAATACGTAAAAACGAATGTGTCATAATTCCTGCAGGACAGATATTTAACATAAAATCGTACAGGCAGTGTAAAGGCTACATGGGCGGTTTTCACAACGACTTTTTGCTTGCAGGTCTGGTTGGAAATAAATTTTTAAAACGATTTGATTTCCTTTCGATGTGGGGAAATCACAAGGTAACACTGTCGAACGAAGAAGCAAGTTGCATTACCGCTATTTTTAACCGGCTTTTTGTCGAATTTCACAGCACAGCCGGCGATAATGATGTAATACGCGCTTATTTAATCACCATGCTGTCGGAAATAAACAAGATTTATAAAAATACCTTAACCGTTAAACCAAATAACGCCGAAAGAATAACCGGTCGGTTTAAGGAAATTCTCTTTGACAATCATCAAAAAAAGCTGACCGTTACCGAATATGCATCATTATTGAATATTACGCCAAATCACCTGAATAAAACAATAAGAAATACAACGGGAAAATCACCGTCCGAATGGATAATCGAATCAATTATTACCAAAACAAAAATTTTACTTTATCAGACAAACCTTACTGTCAGCGAAATAGCGGCAAGCGTGGGAATTTTAGATCAGTCGTATTTTAGCCGCATATTCAAAAAGCATGAAGGTATCAGTCCTGTTGAATTTCGCAAAATGATTGAAAAATCCTAACTTTATCCTTTTATATCCTAACTTCATAACTGTAAAGGCGCTACCTTTGCGCCCGATAAATATAAAATTAAAAACAGAAAAAACAGTTATGAAAGTAAAGTATAGACTTATGCCGATACTTGTCGGTTGCTTTATTTTTGCAGGTGCAAGCAGCCAAACGAAAAACGATTCCGTATATATGCTGGATGAAGTTGTCGTTAAAAACATCAAAAAAGAAACTTCAAACATCACCGAACTGCCAACATCCGTTTCGGTTATGGGTGCGTCAGCCATCAGGAAAAAAAATGCGCAGTCGCTCAAAGAAATTACCATGAGCATTCCAAACGTTTATATTCCCGACTACGGCGCAAAATTAACATCATCAACATACATACGCGGAACAGGTTCGCGAATGAATACGCCGTCAATAGGACTTTATGTCGATAATATTCCATATCTCGACAAAAGCGCTTTTGACTTTGATTTTTACGACATAGAACGAATCGAAGTTTTGCGAGGCTCGCAGGGAACTCTCTACGGACGGAATGCTATCGGCGGAATTGTAAATATTCACACGTATTCGCCTTTGGAATATACCGGAACCAATATAAATATTTCGGCGGCAAATCATGAAAAATATAAAGCTCAAATTTCGCATTATGCCAAGGCAGGGAAAAATATCGGAATGTCGATAAGCGCAAATTACAACAAGGATGGCGGATTTCTTACAAATGCGTACAAAGACGAAAGCGCCGATAAGCTTGAAAGCTTTGGTGGAAGAATACATCTGGCTTATCAAAAAAATAATTTCAAAGCAGACTATTCGCTGAGTTACGAAGACTGCAAGCAAAACGGTTTTGCATACAGCCTCTATGATAAAGCCACACAAACAGCAAGTCCCGTTTCGTACAACGATGCCAATGAATACAAACGAAAATTGCTGACTGCTGGAATTTCGCTCGAATATGAAAGACGTAATTTTGTTGTGGTTTCAACTTCGGGACTGCAATATTTCAGCGACTTAATGAATTTGGATCAGGATTTCACGCCAAAATCAATTTTTACCATCATGCAGGGTCAGCATCAGCGTTCGGTAAGCGAAGAAATAATTATAAAATCGCGTAACGATGGAAACAGCTCATCGTTTAATTATCAATGGCTGCTCGGCGCGTTCGGATTTTATCAAAAAATGAATACGCAAGGTCCTGTAACTTTTAAGCGAGATGGAATACAAAGCATTATCCAGCCTGTTTTCGACAACCTGTACGATTCCGGAGCAATGCCATTCAGAATGACCGTGAAAGATGATGAAATCGTCGTTGGCGGCGATTTTGAAACTCCTGTAAAAAGCGGCGCGGTATTTCATCAATCTACTTTCAACAACATCTTATTGAAGGGCTTATCGTTTACGGCAGGACTTCGTCTGGATTACGAACAAATAAAGATAGATTATTTTTCATCATCAAAAATTACCATAGGAGTGAAAATGCCCGGACCTGCACCCGAAATTATACAGGAAAAAAGCGATACGATAGATGGTAAAAATTCAAAAAAATATATTCAGCTACTTCCTAAAGTATCATTGAAATACGCTTTTTCGCCAACCGAGAACATCTATATATTGACGTCAAAAGGTTATAAATCCGGCGGATACAACAATCAAATGTTTTCAGATTTGATGCAGACAAAAATGGCAAGTCGAAATCCGGTAACGGATATTGATGCAATAAATGAAGTAATTTCATATAAGCCCGAAGAAAGCTGGACTTTTGAAATCGGCGGGCGCGGCGAGCCTGTAAAAGGCATTTTGTCGGGCGATTTTGCAGTATTCCTTATTCGCAATACAAATCAGCAAATTGCTCAATTTGCGCCTAACGGACTTGGTCGCATGATGAAAAACGCAGGACGTTCGACAAGTAAGGGCATGGAATTTTCGCTGCGCGCAAAAATCAGTCAAAGTATTTATTTTAACGCCGCTTACGGTTATACCAATGCCAAATTTGATGTTTATAACGATACTGTAAAAGTTAACGGAATAAATCAGCCTGTGAGTTATAACAGCAATTTTGTGCCGATGGTTCCGCGCCACACGCTAATGCTGGCTTTGGATTTTTCAAAGTATATAACGCCCGATGCTCAAATCCACTGCAACCTGCAATATTATGGCTACGGAAAGACATACTGGACAGAAGCAAACAGCGCATCGCGCGGATATTACGGAACGCTGAACGGAAAAGTTACCGTAGCTCAAAATCAATATGAATTTAGCATTTGGAGCAAAAACATCCTGAACAGAAAATACTATTCGTTTTATTTCGAGTCGATGGGAAATTCTTTTGTTCAACGTGCAAAGCAATTCCAATGGGGAATTGATGTAAATATCAGATTTTAATCGAATTAATACAATAAAATTTTGCGCCTGCAATTTTTTTTGTTATCAGGGTTTGAAATTGTATAATCGCCAAAACGAAAGTACATTTTTGGGCGAAAAACGAAATGCGAATGAAAAATACTCAACGTTAAAAAACAAAAAAACAGTAGGAGTTTCGGTTGCTTTTTTTGTTCAAAATAATCAAATTTATTGTGCTAAAAAAATCGTGTCTGCGGTGCCGCGTTATCACAATCGTAATTCAGCGTCAACACTTCGGTTTTGGTGTGAGTTGCCGTATCAATAGCCGTTTCAAGCTGCTTACGGCGTTCGTTGTAAAAATCAAGTACAAGCTTGGGATTTTTGTACCAGCCATCGATACTTGCAACGTCCATTACGTTGTGTTGTTCCCAAAGTCCATCGGAATCTCTGAAAGTAGAAATTCCGCTTTCGGCACTGATTCCCGCGCCTGTTAAAACAGCCAAATTTTTCATAACCTGCAAATTAAATTTGCCAAATATACAAAAAAACAGGGGAAACACAAAATCTGCATTTCCCCTGAAAAAATTTTTTAATTGGTTTCAGCGTCATTTGCAATAATCCAATCGCAACCATCCGGATCAACGTATTTCAACGGATTATTTCCGCAAAATGCATAAGGCGAAATGGAATAATATTTTTCAGCCCATGGGTCCACAAGCCACCTGCCAATTTCCGAATCTAACATTCTCGAAGAAAAGTCAAGCCAGCCCAAATCTTTTATGGTTTGCTTTTCCTTGCCGCTAAACAGGTAGCGCGTTATGTAAACCTTTTTCATACTGTCTTATTTACAACAACTTAACGTAACCATAAGCTACATGCGTATGTAGTCATCATCTACTAACGTATGCAGTGATCGCCTGCATCCATATGTAATTTTACTTGCCCTGCGTACTTCATAATGTACCTCCTGTTTTAACTGTTAATTTATACAGCGTAAAATTAGTAATTTTTTGTTATACACTGTGTTCATACCTTTTTTATTCTTTCTTTGCACAAGGCAGAGCCTTGTTTTATCTTCGCTGTAGTGAAACGTTACGGCGAACGAGGGTGATTCTTATAATTAGTAGTCCCTTAAAAAGTATATTTTTCAGAGATAAGAGATAATAACGATGTTTTTCTGTTACTTTTGCCTTGACGCAAAAGTAACCAAAAGGTCAAGAGCAGCCGACGCTATACGGTAACTCCGATTTACGACTGTGACCTGTGTGAACGCCGCCTGTTCAACGTGCTATTAATTTTTCTGCATGTTGATTAATTGAAAAATTTACCTGTATGTGAGAAAAAAGTTGATTAGCAGATAAAAACGGCATGGACTTCGCAGGCGGGGGAACCCGCTCGGCGAAGAAGGCGTTAAAACGAAATTCCGTCAAGCGAAGCTAGACATTAATTCCGTTAGCGGGTCGCCGAGAACCGAGTTTACGAGCTCGCCGAAGGCAACGCTCGCCTTGATTTTTTGCTTCTTTTGTATCAAGACAAAAGAAGAGAAAATACGATTTTATTTGCATGGTTTTAATCAATACAGGCATAGTTTATTTTGGCTGGCAAAACGTCATAAACAGCCGGAACGTTTTTTTTCACGGGTCAACATCTGTCTGTATTGCAACCTGCCTGAATACCTGTTCGGCTTGCAAGTGAGAGATGCACTGCCGCAGCATCTTTTTCGTTTGAACCAGGGAAGTTTTTTTAGTTATTTTCAAAAGTATATTGCTTATGAATTTATTTTGGATTTTATTAACGGCAGGCTGTTCCGGACCAAGAACATATTCGCCCAAAAGCGTTCGCATACGACATGCAATCCTGCATGCGGCTTGGTTTAAAATATTAATATCTTTATGCCTGAGCGTAATATTTATCAACCGGACAAACGGCGGGTAGCAAAATTCCCTGCGTTCTGCAATCTGTCGAGCGAATAAGTTTTCGTAGCTGTTATCAATAACATCGCGTACTGTTTTATTTTCGGGGTTGCATGTTTGAATTATTAACCGTCCTGTTTTTTCGCGGCGACCTGCGCGTCCTCCCACTTGCGTCATAAGCTGAAAAGCCCGCTCGTGCGCTCTGAAATCGGAAAAATTCAGCATGCTGTCGGCATTCAGTATTCCAACAACGCTTACGTTATCAAAGTCCAAGCCTTTGCTAATCATTTGCGTTCCTATCAAAATATCAATTTCATGATTTTCAAAATCCGTCATTGTTTTGACGTAAGCGTTACGTGTCCGCATCGAGTCGGTATCAAATATCGCCGTGCGGGATTCGGGGAAAATTATTCTTATTTCATCTTCTATTTTTTCTGTTCCCAGTCCTTTTTTATTCAGTTTTTCGCTTCCGCACTTTTCACATGTCCGGTATAAGTTTACTGAATATCCGCAATAATGACAGCGCAAATTATTGGTATTTTTATGATATGCAAGGCTCACATTGCAGTTTTTGCAGCGAGGAATTTCGCCGCAGTTATCGCACTGTAAATAAGGAGCAAATCCGCGCCTGTTTTGAAACAGTATTATTTGTTCCTTATTTTTCAGCGCGGCAAACATTACGTCAAGAAGCGGCTTTGTGAAATGCCCGTTCATCTGATTTTTTGCAAAAGCGCTCAAAATATTTGCCGTTTCGGCTTTTGGCAGCAGCGCTTTACCAAAACGCTCGCTTAGCTGCACCAAGCCGTATTTTCCCCGTCGCGCATTATAAAAACTTTCTATCGATGGCGTTGCGCTTCCAAGCAGAGTTTTTGCTCCGTGAATTTGCGCAAGCATGATTGCCGCATCGCGGGCGTTATACAGCGGAGCAATATCGTGCTGCTTGTATGATGAATCGTGTTCTTCATCAACGATTATCAAGCCCAGACTGGAAAACGGCAAAAACAGTGCGGAACGGACTCCTGTTATGATAAAATATTTTTGATGATACGATTTGCCGATAACATTATTGTAAACCTCTACACGCTCATTTTCGCCGTATTTCGAATGATATATGCCGACTTTGTTTCCAAAAACTTTTTTTAAGCGTACCAGCAGTTGCTGCGTGATGGCTATTTCGGGCAGCAGGAAAAGAACCTGTTTTCCGCGCTGTAATTGCGCTTCAATCAGCTTAAAATATATTTCCGTTTTTCCCGAAGATGTTACGCCATGCAGCAAAACAGTATTTTTTGTTTCAAAATTTTTATTGATTTCATCAAGCGCATTTTGCTGTGCGGCGGTTAGCTTTTTCAAATCATGCGTTTCCACATCTTCTGTTTCGATACGGCTTGTTTCGATTTCTTCCGTTTCAAAAATCTGCTTTTCAATACAGGTATTCAAAACATGCGAGCTTATACCCGTTTCCGAAAGCAACAGCGTTTTCGATATTTTAACAGGATTGGCAAAGTCAATGTTTTCCGACAGTGAAAGATAATACAGTAATAATTTTTCCTGCATTCTTGCTTTTTTCAGCGAATTTATTCTGATATTTAATTCATCTTCATTTTTTATTGTCTTACTGAGCTTTACAACAGTTTTTGTTTTTGGCTTGTATTTAGCCTCAATGTCTTCATCAACGCAGATTATTTCTTTTTCGAGCATGGTTTTCAAAGTTGGAATTATTGCTTTCCGTGCTGACCTTTTGATTAGCTGCTGCAGGGTTACTTTTTCTTCTTTTTCGATTATCGAATACAGTTCGGCTTCACGCGCGGTTATATCGACATTGCAAATCAATGCCGAAAAATGCGTTTTGCTTTGCAGCTTCAACCGGCTTGGCAGCGCCGCATTCATCACTTCTCCAACAGTACACATGTAATATTCGGCAATCCAAATCCAAAAATCAAGCTGTTGCCTGTTAACTGCCGGTTTTTTATCAATTAATGAAATTACCGGCTTTACAGTAAACGGCTTTGGCTCGTCATCATATATTTTTTGCACTATTGCCGAATACATTTTGTTTTGCACATAAACCACAACGCCGCATCCGATTTTAATATCTTCGATTAATTCGGCGGGAACTGAATAAGTGAGATTTTCGGGCAGCGCTAACGGCAAAATCACATCGACATACATGTTTTACAAATTTAATTATTCTCGGATTATTACATTACAAAATTAGTTTTTTTATTCACAACAAAGCCGCAGGTACGAAAAAATTAATCATAAGTAAGAGGGTAAACGCATTTAAATTCATACTGCCATCAGAAAAAATTCCATAACAGAGAAAGGCGTTCACAGGCAATGCTTACAGCATTTTATTGCACACGGCTGTCCTGCGCAGGCATAAATAAAAATAATCCCGCTAAGCCGGTGCTTTGCAGGATTATTTATTATCCCTTACAACGGAATTTTTAAAACTCAAATTTATTTCACAACGCTAATATTATTGCTGAGTTGTCTTTTAAAATTTTTCGGTAGCTTTAGTAAAGATGATTTCTTCGCTTGAGGAGGAGTTCCCGAAGCGCTTTGCTTTGTCCAAACAGTTCCGGCGTCATAACCAAAATTTCCTGCACAAGCGCCGCTTTGCGTAGCAAGCCAAAAATGCGTAACAGGATATGGATCTCCATCAACCGTTACGTCGTATGTACCTGGGAAAGTAATGGACAGATTATTACCTGTACCGGCAACATTCAACGTTCCTATACCTTGGTTTATATTATCACAGAAAGTAGTACTAACCCTAAGGGCTGCTAAATAAGTATTATAACCTGCTAGCCATGTTGGACTGATTTCCTGATAAGCAATGGTTATTGTTCTTGCCGCATTATCTACTGTAGCCGTAACGACATCGTCATAATCATCTTCATAAAAATTATGAATTTTGACAGTGGTGGCATTTATTTTTTCAACAGTTATCGTGTGGTTGTTATCGTACGCATTATTATTAGCAATAAAGATATCCTCAACATCCCAGGTTCCAACCAAATCATCAATAAACGACGAGCAAGCGGTAAATGTTACTGTTTTGGCTGCGCTGTATGCGCCTGTTCCGTTGGCATTTACTCCGGCTGCAGCATAAACTCCGGCTGCGGTTACGATAAGTGTAGCGGCAGTTTCGCCGCTAATCAAAACGTTGTCTTTTGTCCATACGTACGAAGTTGCGCCGGTTGCCGTTGCGGTTAAAACTACGGTAACTTCAGGGCATGTGTTGGTAGCGTCTCCTGCAACAGTTGCCTGCTCGGGAACAGTACACGCGATAATTGTTACCGTTTTGTCGGCGCTAACCGTGCCTGTGCCTTCCGAGTTTACTCCTGCTGCGGTATAAACTCCGCTTTCGGTTACGGTAAGTGCAGCGGCGGTTTCACCGTTAATCACTGTTCCGTCTTTTTTCCATTCGTAAGACGTTGCTCCGTCAGCCGTAGCGGTTAAAATTACTGTAACAGCAGGGCATGTGTTGGTAGCGTCTCCTGTAATAGTTGCCTGCTCGGGCACAGTTGCACAGACGGTAATCGTTACAGTTTTAGCTGCGCTAACTGCTCCTGTGCCTGCCGAGTTTATTCCTGCTGCGGTATAAGCGCCGCTTTCGGTTACGGTAAGTGCAGCGGCAGTTTCGCCGTTAATCACTGTTCCGTCTTTTTTCCATTCGTAAGACGTTGCTCCGTCAGCCGCAGCAGTTAAAACTACGGTAACTTCAGGACATGTGTTGGTAGCGTCTCCCGCAATAGTTGCCTGTTCGGGAGCAGTAACACAATCTGTAATTGTAACAGTTTTGGCTGCGCTAACCGTGCCTGTGCCTTCCGAGTTTATTCCTGCTGCGGTATAAGCGCCGCTTTCGGTTACGGTAAGAGTTGCGGCAGTTTCGCCGTTAATCACTGTTCCGTCTTTTTTCCATTCGTAAGACGTTGCTCCGTCAGCCGTAGCAGTTAAAACTACGGTAACTTCAGGGCATGCGTTGGTAGCGTCTCCTGCAACAGTTGCCTGCTCGGGAGCAGTAGCACAAGCTGTAATTGTAACATTCTTAGCTGCGCTAACCGTTCCTGTTCCTGACGAATTTACGCCTGCTGCGGTATAAGCGCCGCTTTCGGTTACGGTAAGAGTAGCGGCGGTTTCGCCGTTAATTACAACGCCGTCTTTTTTCCACTGGTACGACTCCGCATCTTTTGCAGCAGCGGTTAAAACTACGGTTGTTGCAGGACATACATTGGCATCAGCGCCTGTAATGATTGCCTGCGAAGGAAGAACAATGTCATCATCGTTTTTACATGTAACAAATAATATTGCTACGCTAAGTAAAAGAAAAATTTTTTTCATGATCATTTATAATTTAGTTAAATTTAATAATAAGAGATTTCTCTCCTTTTTTGTTGCAAAAATAATCTTTTTTTCGATAATGTGCAAATTTTAAATTATTTTTTTAATGTCGCAGATTCAAGTAGCCAATGCAACTGTTTTGTAAAACCTATCTATTGGTGCGTCAAAGTTAAGTAATTTCCTTGGTCGCTTGTTAATTTTGATTTGGAAAGATTTGATATCGTC
>JAISDB010000103.1 GCA_031265155.1 Prevotellaceae bacterium
GTTACTTTTGCATACTTGTTATTCATCATTTAAGCACTATTTGTTAACACTTAAATATATGGCTTTTAAGTGGAATAACAAGTATTTTATTTTTTTTGAAAAAGTTTAAATCAGTTTTATATTTAATGCTCGACCTGACGCAATTCTGTCCGCACTGAGCAAAATTTCCATGCGCACGGAAGTTTTGGCGGATGCGCATGCAGATTCAGCGCGATGCGCACGCAGCATTTGCCGCATGCGGACAGAAATTTTGCTCAGTGCGGACAGAAATTTTGCTCAGTGCGGACAGAATTGCGTCAGGTCAAATATTATATAATGTTTAATACATTGTTGTAAATTAATGGCTATGCCTTTCAGGCAATATCTTAATAACCGCAGGTAGGTGACCCGAGTAAAATCCAGGACTGTGTGACCATGACCGATTGTGCGTAACATCATCCAATAACAAAAAATTGTTCAAACATTTGTGCAGTCATAATCTCAATTTTGCCGAAAAGAATTAAATTTGCGGAATATTTAAAGATAACTTTTTTGAAGAAGGTATATGTACATATATTGAAATCGTTCTCGGGACCTGTGGCGCTGGCGTTTTGCATAGTTGTTTTCATACTGCTGATGCAAATGCTTTGGCGATATATAGATGATATTGTCGGTAAAGGTTTGGAAGCATCCGTAATAGCCGAATTTATGTTTTGGGCTACTTTGAATGTTATTCCGCTGGCGCTGCCGCTTTCCATGCTTTTTGCATCAATAATGACAATGGGCAATCTTGGCGGAAGCAACGAGCTGCTTGCCATGAAATCGGCAGGATTGTCGCTTGTAAAGATTTTGCGACCAATGTTTTTTGTGGCGGCTCTTGTTACGATGTTTGCGTTTTACGTTGCCGACAATGTGATGCCCTATGCAATGATGAAAATTTACAGCGTATTTTGGGACATACGAAACAAGCGTCCCGATGCTCAAATCGTACCCGGCGTTTTTTGCGCAATAAACGATAATGTGATAAAGGTTGCAACCAAAGATCCTAAAACCAATAAAATGACCGGAATACTGCTTTATCAGCATCCCGAAGGAAAAGGCAATATAGCATTGATTGTAGCGGATTCGGGTTATATCAAAACCGAAAACGATAACATGATAGTTACCTTATACAACGGCGTTTCGTATGAAGATGCAACGTCTGCAAATTTTGCTCAGTATAACAATAATTTTGCCTTTCAAAAGCGAATTTTCGACAGGCATACCCTGATTGTCGATTTAAGCGCAAACAAGATGCAGCGCACAGATGCCGAACTTTTCAAAGGAAGAACTACAACAATGCGCTCAACGGAACTTGCGCATATAGTGGATTCGGTTTCGGCAATTCAAATAGCAAAAGTCAATTATTTCTGGACGGAATACTGTCAGTCGCAATCGTTTGACAACCGCATGGAAATTGATACCGTTACAAGCATCGCGAACAGGGATGAAGTTAAAAACAGGCTGTTGAATGTAATCAATACGGATTCGATTTTCAATCAGTTTCCGCGCGAACGGAAAGTCGAGGCATTGCGCTATGCACTGGAAAAGTCGACATCTACGCTTTCAACAATGGGATTGATTACTTCGGATATTACGTCCAACGAGCAGAGTATTCGTTCTGCACAGGTTGAATGGCATTATAAATTCACACTGTCGATAGCCTGCTTTATCTTTTTTCTGATAGGCGCTCCGTTTGGAGCAATCATTCGCAAGGGCGGTCTGGGAATGCCGACGGTAGCATCGCTGCTGATATTTATTGCGTACTTTATATTAACAACCATTACAAAAAAAATGGCGATGCAGGGAGTGCTTCCCGTTGTTTTTGCAATGTGGTTCGCAGATGCATTATTCCTGCCGCTCGGGATATTTTTGATGAGAAAGGCAACTACCGATTCGGCTTTGTTTGATTCCGACAAATATGTTCAGTTTTTCAGGCATCTGTTTAGAATAGATGACAAAAAAGGCTACCATAAGCCTGCTGTGTTTAACAGTACAGGCGTGAATTTGGAAATGCTGTTGCAGCTGCTTGAAAAATTCGATTCCGATACAGACATTCTTTTGTCGAAAGCAAAATTAAAGAAACTTGAAACGGCGGAAATTGAAGCTTATTACGATGAGTACGATAAGCTGCTGTCAAAACTTTGGGGAATACAGAACGAAGGATTAAACGAAAAACTTAAGGAATATCCGGAAATAGAATTACGGATTTTCAAAACAGGGATTTCATACATGCGTAATGCGGCAATCCGGCTTTTATCGGGAAAGCTGGAAAAAATAAAAGCAACAAATGATCACGTTGAATATATAGTTAAAAAAATAAAATGGTAATACCGGCATCAAAAAACATAAGAATAATATACATGGGAACGCCCGATTTTGCGGTTGCGCCCTTGAAAGTGCTTGTCGAAAACGGATATAATGTTGTTGCTGCTGTTACCGTTCCGGACAAACCGGCTGGACGCGGACAGAAATTGCAGCAGTCGGCTGTGAAGATTTATGCTCAAACAGTGAATTTGCCTGTGTTGCAGCCTCCGAAACTGAAAGATGAAGAATTTTTAAATACGCTTCGCACTTATAATGCCGAACTTTTTATTGTTGTTGCATTTCGCATGCTGCCCGAAATTGTCTGGCAAATTCCGCCGCTGGGAACTTTCAACCTTCATGCTTCGCTGTTGCCTCAGTATCGCGGCGCGGCGCCAATAAATCATGCTATAATAAACGGAGAAACAGTTACCGGCGTTACAACATTTTTTATTAATAATGAAATTGATGAAGGGAAAATAATTTTGTCGGAAAAAGTCGAAATCAGGCACAGCGACAATGCCGGAACATTACACGACAGGCTAATGAATACCGGCGCAAAGCTTGTATTGAAAACAGTAGACGCAGTTGCGGGCAAAAGTTTTGATTTGCAGCAACAGCCTGAAAGTGAAAATCTGAAACCGGCGCCGAAAATTTTTAAGGAAATGTGTAAAATCAACTGGACGCAAACGCCCGAAGAAATTTATAATTTTATACGCGGATTAAGTCCATATCCTGCGGCTTGGTGTGAATTTACAAATGCGGACAGGCAAACCGTTTCTGCCAAAATTTATTCTGCCGACTGTGAAAACATCGCACACAATCTGCCTTTCGGAACAATAAAATCTGATGGAAAAACGTTCTTTAAAGTGGCATGCAACGGAGGATTCATAAACATTCCTGACATTCACCTTGCAGGTAAAAAACGTCTGCCTGTACGTGAATTTCTTGCAGGATTTCGTGACATTGAAAGCTATTCGGTAAAATAGCAGATGCTGTCGGTAGTGAATGAGGCAAAAGCCGCATCACGTAAACATCTGCTCCACTCCCATATCCTTAATTAGTCGTTCCTTAAAAAGCATATCTTTCAGAGGATAAAGATAATAAAGATATTTTTCTGTTACTTTTGCCTTGACGCAAATTAACCAGCCAGAACTCGTGAACTACAATTAAATACAGCGTTAACAAAAAGTCAAGAGCAGCCGACGCTATACGGTAACTCCGATTTACGACTGTGACTTGTGGGAACGCCGCCTGCTCAACATTCTATTAATTTTTCTGCATGTTGATCAGTTGAAAGATTTACCGACATGCAAAAACAAAAGTTGATTAGCAAATAAAAGCGGCATAGACTTCGCAGGCGGGGAACCCGCTCGGCGAAGACGGCGTTAAAACGGAATTCCGTCAAGCGCAGTGAGACATTAATTCCGTTAGCCGTTGAGCCGTTAGCGGGTCGCCGGGAAGGCTCGCCTTGATTTTTTGCTTCTTTTGCATCAAGACAAAAGAAGAGAAAATAAGATTTTTTAATATTTGCAAAGTTTTATGTCCGTATTGATTAAAACAGTACAATTTTTTCATCTGATTTTCATTAATAACTATTTATTCATAAATGATTTGCACCTTTTAAGGAACGACTAATAAAAATTCAGGAAAATACAGTATGTGAAATATTCATGAGTTTTTATTGAAAAGACGCCAAACGTAATGAATATGTGTTATCTTTGCAGAAAACTACAGATACTAAGATGAAAGTTTATTTTCTTGTGTGTTTTGTATTTGACTGGTTTACAAACAATTTTTAAATTATATGCAGATGAAAATTATAAAATTACTATTACTGTTCACATTTGTATCAGTATCGATTTCGGCGCAGGATACATTACAGAATATTACTGTTTCGCAAAAATTACGGGAAATAGTGCAGGCAGATTCATCATTTTATAAGGAAATTGATATTGCGGCAGGCAAATCAACCCTTACCGACCTGTTGCGAAATGTAGCTATGATAAGCGGAGTAAATATTAGCATCAAAGGAGCCGAAAATATCATAGTTAACTGTAATTTTACCGGATTAAAGGTTGTTGATTTGATAGAGTTTTTATGCGGTGAATATAATCTCGAAGTCACCGTAACAGGCAATATATTATCGGTTTATCCGGCAAGACCGCCTGTTCCCGAGGCTCCTAAAAACATAATAGAATATAATGACGGCAATCAGACATTGAGCTTTGACCTGAACGGCGACAAGCTGATAAACCTGTCCAAAAGAATTGCCGAAAAAGCAAACGTCAACATAATAATTCCGCAAAGCATGTATAATTATCCTGTTTACGGATACGCAAACAACATGCCGATTGACGATGCGCTGCAAACACTGGCTTCGGTTAACGGCTTGTTGACAAACAAAGATTCAAAAGGCGTTTGGACGTTCTCTCAAAACGCCGCGGCAGGCGCTGCGGAAAGCGGCGGCAGGACATCGACTCCGTATATATTTAAAACAAGCTTTCAAGCCGATCAGCTTTCAGTAGATTCGTTGGGAATGATTACCGCGCATATAGGACAGGGCAATATTCAGGATATTATTACCGAACTTTGCAATAAAATATCGTTAAATCATTTTTTCATAACGCCTGTTGACGGTCAAACGGGAATTTACGTAAATAATGTTGACTTTGAAACGTTAATATCCGTTATATTATCGGGTACGCCATATTCCTATTACGAAGAAAATGGCATATATTTCTTTGGCGCGTCGGGCGTTGCAAATGAAGGCAGAAACATAACGGCGGTAAAAAACATATCTTTAGTTTTCCGTTCGGTGTCGACAATCGAAGATGTTATTCCTGCAAATATCAAATCGGGACTTCAAATAAAAACGTTTCCCGATTTAAACAGCCTGATTGTAAGCGGCGACCAGCGCTTAATATATCGCGTGGAATCGTTTCTGAAATCCATTGACAAGCCTGTGCCTCTGGTTACCATAGAAATAATCATAGCAGACGTAACGAAGTCGGATATAAAAGAAATAGGCATAGGAATGGGAATAGGCAATTCGCCTTCTGCAACATCCGGAACCCTCAGTCCGGGAATTGACATGTCGTTAGGAGCAGCATCTGTAAATAACCTGATAAACCGCTTTAATGGCTTTGGTTCTGTAAATCTGGGAAAGGTAACGCCTAACTTTTACATGGATTTAAAGCTTCTGGAAGAAAACGGGGCAATAGAAATGCTTTCCACACCGCGGCTGTCGACCTTAAACGGACATGAAGCTTCGCTCAAAAGCGGCGAAACCAGATACTACAAGGAAGTAACCAACAATTATTACGGCACGCAGAATCCCATACAGTCCGAGTTTTATTCATGGAAAAATATTGAAGCCAATTTAAGCATCAAGATAACGCCTTTCGTGAGTATTGACGAAAAAATCACGCTTGAAATAGAAATAGAGCAGAGCGAATTTACCGAACGCGAGGAAGAAGGCGCTCCTCCGGGATCAATTACGCGCAGTTTCAAATCGCAAATCACAGTGCAAAACGAAGATATGGTGTTGCTCGGCGGGATTGATAAAAATACAAAAGAAAAATCATCCAGGGGAATTCCCTTTTTAGCGCGTATCCCCGTAATAAAATGGCTGTTCGGAAAAACCAAAAACAACAAGGTTGACCGCAAGCTGAATGTTTTTATAAAACCTACTATCATACATTAAATGGGAATCGTACAAAAAATATTAAGCCGCTTACATGTTCTGTATGTTACATTTACTGATGCCGACAACTTATCGTTTTGCTTGGCAGAATACAAAAACGGCAAACCCTTATCAACAAGCGAAAATTTTGATACTGCTTCGCTTGAAGCATCAAAAGAAAAAATACCGGTTATTATTTTACTGAAAGGATACGGCATTATAACTAAAAATTGCGATGCGAACAAAGATATTATTACGAAAGTTACTGCCGATGAAAGTAAATTTTTATGGAACTTCGACGGCAATGGAAATATATCGTTTGTCAGAAGAGAGCAGATTGATAAGATTTTACAGAAGACAGGGAAAGCGCAAAACAGAATTATAAGGATAGAATGTATAAGCAGTGATACCGACCGTGAAGCAGTCGAAAGCAGAATAAGGCAGATAATAAAAGAAAGTTTTTCGGTGCGCAGTATTGTCAAGCCTGACGTGTACGGTTCGCAATCGGCTATGATGCTTTTTCACAAAATAAAACTGCCTGTCTTGATATTGATACTGTTGATACTTGTTGCAAATACATTCGTTTCAAAAAACATCTCAGAGTTACATTTACAAAGCAATACCAAATTAACGGCGCTGCAAAGGCAGCACGGGCAAATCAATAATATAACGCAGCAGAAGCAGCAGGCTGTTGCAGGATACGCTAAAAATTTACCTGTAAAGTTTGCATTCATATATGACAGAATAGCTGTTGCAACTCCTGCGCAAATTACTGTTTCCGAACTGGCTGTACAACCGCTGCTGCGACCTTTCGAGCCGGGCAAGGAACCAAAATTGAACGAAAACAGAATTTACATAAGCGGCTTTACTCGCGACTATGAAAGCATATCCGAATACATATCCAATATAGAAAAGGAAAAATTTATAAAAAAGCTCACTTTAGCCTCTGTCGTACAGGATAATAAGACAGGTATATTTAATTTCAAAATCAATATTGACATAAAGTAATCAGTCGCTCCTTAACAGGTATGTTTTTCAGAGATAAAAGGCGGATAAAGATGGTTTTTGGTTACTTTTGCGTCAAGGCAAAATATAAACTCTATTGTAAAACTTATTTTTAATTCGCGACTTCATATCATTGTTTTTAGTTGCTCCTTAAAAAGGGAACAAATCATTTATTAATAAATAATTATAAATAAAAATCAGATGAAAAAACTGCAGGGTTTTAATCAATACAGATATAAAACTTTGCAAATAAAATCTTATTTTCTCTTCTTTTGCCTTGATGTAAAAGAAGCAAAAAATCAAGGCTTATACTTCTCGGCGACCCGCTAACGTCTCGACAGCTAACGGAATTAATGTCTCGCTACGCTTGACGGAATTCCGTTTTAACGCCCTCTTCGCCGAGCGGGTTCCCCGCCTGCGAAGTCTATGCCGTTTTTATTTGCTAATCAACTTGTGTTTTTGGCATATATATTTTTTTCAAATCATCAAATAGCAGAAACTTCAACAGAACGTTGAGCAGGCGGCGTTCCCACAAGTCACAGCCGTAAATCGGAGTTGGCGTATAGCGTCGGCTGCTCTTGACTTTTTGCTCACGCTGTTTTTATTTTTATTGGTGTTCGCGAGCTTCGCTTACGCTTCGGTTGGTTACTTTTGTATCAAGATAAAAGTAACAGAAAAAACTGTTCTTGACTTTTTACTAACGCTGTATTTAATTGCAGTTCACGAGTTCTGGCTGGTTACTTTGCGTCAAGGCAAAATATAAACTCTATTGTAAGATTTATTTTTAAATCACGGTTGCATATCACTGTTTTTTAACATTTATATATAAAAAGTTGATTGGCGCTGCTCATAATATGCGCTGCATGTCAGTGTTTTACAAAATAAATTTAATACTGTTGAAAAATAATATGCGGAAAATTAGGATTTTTTATAAAAAACAGATTAACTTTGAACCGTATTTTTATAGATAATGTATAAATCATAAACAATATATTAATAACTAACTAAATAGAATTAAAAATTATGAACAGTACTGTTAGAAAACTGACTTTATTATTTGGCTTGATTGCCTTGTGCTGCAATGTGTCTGCACAGCCCAAGCCATGGACTTTCGGCGAAAGCGTGGTGATTTCGCCGAATTTGTACACGGGAACCATGCAGCTGGCAATTCCTTTCTACACTTACAGGGATGCCGACTTTGAGATTCCCGTTAATTTCGGATATTCCTCAAGCGGTTGCGTAGCCAATGTTCGTGGAGGAATAATGGGACCTGGCTGGGGATTAATTGCAGGAGGAAGCATAACTCGTGAAATACGTGGGATACCGGATGAGAATTATTATTCTACTAACAAGTTATATGGATTTTATAAATTACATAAAATCATGCGTAGAGGAGGGTACAATATATTTGATGTGCTTAATTATTTATTTCATTGTTTTTTAATACCTGGTCATAACGTATCAAGTAACCCACACAATAGTAATATTGAACAAGTTACTCCTGCAATTATGTACAGCACTTACAGTGATATACGTTCTGCCCCATCTAAATACGATGCCGAACCTGATATTTATCATTTCAATTTTATGGGATATTCGGGGACATTCCATTTCGGATTGAATGACAGTATTCATATTTACAATACTAATATTGACAGTAAAAACTTCAAAATTGAAATTGAAGAAAGTACTGATGTTGAACATTTTTTCGCTGCCATCAATATATATACTCCTGATGGATATAAGTATATTTTCGATTGTAGCAGGCAATCGAAAAGTGTGACTTTTTCCCAAACTATTGGAGAGAATGATACACCGGATCAAAATAATAAAGGAGAAATAATAGCATGGAATTTAACTAAAATAGTTGCTCCGAATGGAAGGACAGTGATTTTTGATTATGAACAAAAAATAATAATAAATTATATTCCATCAACTTTTTATGTAAATAATAATAATAATAAATATAATTATTATGGAAATGTGTGTAATATAGATGGTTGGACATTAGAAGGGGCTATGATCCCTATGAATAGAGAAAAACATAAATTTCATAAAAATGTAACACACAGATCTATTGTTAAAACCATCACTATTAATAATGAGAATAACAATGCTGTTGCCGAGATAAAGTTTAATTATGTAAATCAAAATTCGTTAGTCAAAGAACAATATAGAAAAGTGTCGGAATCAACATTGAGAGATATTACTGATGAAAGCGTAAAGCTGTCTATCATTACCGTAAACAGCAAACTGAACGGCAGCACAACAAAGGTAAAGGAATGTAACCTTATATACATGAACAATACAAACGGAGCGCGAACGAGTTATCTGAAAGATATAACAATACAGGGAGATGGAACCTATTCTATGGCTTACCTCAACTGGAATAATTCTAATTATCCTTATCCTGCCAACGGCACATTCAGCGTTGACCATTGGGGGTATTATAACGGCAGGAATAATGGAAACAGTACAAATTATCCTTTTCTTAATATAACAAATTTAGAGACAAGTTTAGACGAATACATTTATTATACGTATAGAAACCATTACACGGAATATGCCAAATGCGGAATGTTAAGCCAAATAACATACCCTACCGGCGGGCGTTATACTTTTGAATATGAAAGCCATGATTATAATAAAGCGGTTAAGCGCCTGTCATCAAGCAGCTTTATTCCTCAAATTGTAAATACATCCGGTACTTGCGGCGGATTAAGGGTAAAAACAATAAAGAACTACAGTAATAACAGCGAAAGTTCTCTCTTATTAACAAAAAAATATGTTTATAAAAACAGTGATAATACAAGTTCGGGTATATTATTGAATATGCCGAGATATTATATAAAATATTCTGCACATCTTGATTTTGGTAACACAAATCCTGTTAATGAGATTAACATGGAATTTTTTTCATTTGATCTTGCCAAATTTAATAATATACACATTGAATACGGTAAAATTCAGGAAATATTGAGCGATGGTAGCAAGATAGAATATAATTTTACAAACAGCCAAAGTCCAGGATATAATGATACTTTAAATTATATTTATTTATCGGAAAAATCGTGTTATATTCCTAGTTTATGGAGTATTACTAATCCAACAAATCATACAACACTTAACAATATAGTTGCACCTGTTGCCTCAAAGCAGTTTATGCGTGGGCGTCTGTTGAAAACGGAAATGTTTAGCAGCAGTTCCTCCACAACTCCATTATATACCGAAACCAATACATACGAAAATAATTATACAAATTCGAAAACGCATATTCCTCATTATTTTGTTCGTGCTTTGGGATACATGCCCGTATATACGGGAAAATACAATATGCAGTCCACAACACAAACGCAGCATGTTAACGGAGTTGATGTAAGCACGGCAAACTCATGTACCTACAATTCGTACGGACAGGTAGCAAGCCAAACGACCACCGACAGCAAGGGTGTAACTCAAATAGTTGAATACAAATACGTAACCGACACGACGACAAACATAAACGGCTCGCGTGTAATAGATATTATGATGAAACATAACGTAATAAGCCTGCCTTTGCGCGAGGAGGTTTATTCCGTCGAAAACGGCGTTAAGACAAGGATTGGCGGCAGACGGTACACGTATTTCAATCCGGTATCAAGCAAGCCCGCAATGATACGTTTGCTGCATACGGAAGTTTACGACAGCGAAACTGGCTCGTGGACAGCAGATGCAAAATATAACGTTTACGACAACTGCGGAAACCTGCTCGAAAGGGAAGATGCCAACGGATTGAAGACAGGCTACATATATGGTTACGGCGGGCTTTACAAAATAGCTGAAGTAAGCAATTGCAGCTTTAATCAGATTAAAAGCGTAAGCGGACTGAGTAACATACAGGCAGCCCCGCTTTCGGCAAACATGACCGGCACAGCCGAAACCTCACTGCGCGGAATACAGGACGCCGAAGTAACCACATTCGACTACAAGCCGCTTGTCGGAGTGGTAAAAATAAAAGATTCTACCGGCAGGTCTGTGAGTTACATATACAACAGGCACGGCAAGCTGGAGAAAGTGATAAACACAGTCGGCGAGCCTGAAATACGCTATAATTATTCAACAGATAACAATTAAATACGTAAAGCCATGAAAAAATATTTTATAACATTAATCCTGTCAGTTCTGTTTTGCGGAAACGTTTTTTCGCAGGATCATTTAAATTTACCGCATGTATCAATAATCAGTCCGAGCGTTATAGATGCAAGTTACGAAGGCGGCGATTTTGAAGTAACGCTCGGATATTCTTCGCAATTTACCAACTATGTGGATATACTTGTAGAGCTCATAAACGATAAGCTGGGAGGCGCTTATAATATTACGGTAATGCAGGGTATTGGGTACCAAAAATTTATTTTTCGCATTTCACAAAACGGATACAGCAGTACAAGCGTGATACTAACCGGAGGAAGCGGAGGCTCCATGACTTTAAATCAGGCAGCATGTCCGCCTCCAAGTCCCATAACAGGCGATATTACGGCAGGAGCAAACTGGATAGTAAAAACCGCGTACAGATCTGCCGACACTACGCAGTTCAACAGAAATATAACTTATTTTGATGCCCTGGGCGCACCCGAACAGGCAATACAGGTAAGGGCTTCGCCGAACATGAAAAACATTGTGCAGCCCGTTGTTTACGACAATATGCGGCGCAGCGATGCAAAAGCATACCTGCCTTATGTTTCTGCAAACTCGAGCGCTTATAAAGAAAGCGATATTTTAAACAAACAAAAAACGTTTTATCAAAACAAATTCAATGCATCCGATGCCGGTTATGCATATATCGAAAAGGTTTACCAGCCTGGCAAGCCCGTATCGAAACAGTATAATGCCGGCAGCGCATATCGCGACCAGAACAAATACACGGGCTACGCTTACGAAGCAAATGCAGCAAGCGAAGTCTACCTGCTGAACGTAACCGCTGCAACCGGAGCGCTTACGGTATCGGGATATTACGATGCAGCCACGCTGTACAAAAATTCGGTAACCGACGAAGACGGAATCAAGGTAACGACATATACCGACAGGTCGGGCAATACGGTACTGACCCGCGCAAGGGACAACGGCAACCAAAACGTTGATACCTACTATGCTTACGACAGCAAGGGACAGCTGCGCTGGACGGTAAGCCCCGAAGGCTCGGCTGCGCTGGCAAGCGGAAATACTTATCAAACCACGTCCGACATTGCAGTGAAATATTGCTATACATACAAGTACGATGGGCGGGGAAACGTTATTGAGCGCCGGCTGCCGGGCAAGGACGCCGAATACATGGTTTACGATAAAGGCGGGCGCCTGGTGATGTTTCAGGATGGAGTAATGCGTGCGCAAAATCATTGGATCTACAATGTATATGACGATGTGAACAGCCTTACGGATAAGAGTCTTGTAAGCACGGCTCTTACCCGTCAGCAGATTCAGGCGCTGTATTACGCGGGCAGTTACAGCAACAGTTACGCCTCTCTTGTACAGTCGCACGGCATTTACTGTCCTTTCCGCAGCAGCGGCAATTTCACAACGGTACATTTGATAAGCAGTACGCGGTACACAGGGAAAAAATATTACGTGCGTAACGAGCTTCCGGAAGGTATATATTTAAGAGTAAACACAAGATTATGGAATAAGCCTGTACTTCCCGGACTTCCTATGCTGCCAACCGAATCAGCCGATAATGAAGCTGATTATCTTGATGAAAGCGTAGCATCAATAGATGTTGCAGGAAAGATAATAAGGGATACTTTTACTATAATTCCTCCTATTATCATAAAGCCTCCTGTTGTCGTCATACCGGGTCTGCCGGATCCTGACCCCGACCCGGACCCGGATCCCGACAATCCCTGTTGGGCTTGCGACCCCAACAGTTTATATACAACGCACGGATATGATTTAATAACAGGAGAAGCTACTGTTTCAATAAAAGATATTTATCTTAGATATACGGATCCTAATAATTCCAATGTAAAATACTACGAAATTCCGCCTGCATATATGGATATAGCGGAATGTTTAACAACGTGCAGCAGCGGCTGTACACTGTTTCAGGGCATACCGGGCGGAGTGCAAACCACGCTGTGGGCTACTCCTGCGAGCCTTGCCTTTGATCCTGTTGCCGGAGTATGTACGGCAGCCGACAGGGAAACCGCTAACGTGAAAAACATGAAAGCCTACGAAACGGTGAAAATACTGACTCCTGACGGCGACTTTGTTGAACGCGCATTTTATTACGACAGGTACGGACGGCTGATACAGACTGTAGAGAAAAACCATTTGGGGCAGATAAGCCGCTACAGCACAAAGTATGACTTTTCGGGCAACGTGCTTGCTCAGCACGAAAGCCATAAAGCGGGCAGTGGCGCTGCCGACACAAGGCTTACCGTGTTTACATACGACCATCGCGGGCGGATGCTGACCGAAACAACAACAGTAAACGGCGATGCAGGCTCAACGGCGGCGGTAAGTTACGAATACGATGAGCTTGGGCAGCCGCTGAAAAAGATTTTTGGCGACAATACTATAGTCGAAGCCAAAACTTTCAACATACAGGGACAGCTTACGCGCAAGCAGGCAAAGGCAGGCGCCGACAATATCTTCGACCTTCAGATGAAGTACCACGACGCTACAAAAGCGGCAAAAAGCTATGCGGGCAACATAACGGAGCTTTCATGGCAGCATGCAAGCGAAGCGGCAAACACTTACGCCTATACTTACGACAAGCTGAAACGCCTTATCTCAAGCATACGCTACAAAGGAACAGGCACAACGCCGCTCGCCGCCTTTACCGAGCAGGGCATTACCTACGACCGCAACGGCAACATACTTACGCTGAAGCGCTACGGCGAAACGGGCTTGGACAGCGACCTGGAGTATTCGTACAGTGGCAATAAACTTGTAAATTTGACCGGAGTAACAGCAGATACTTATACTTACGATGCCAACGGCAGCATGACGCACGACGGCAGGCGCAACTTCGACGTGGAATACAATCTGATTGATTTGCCGTTTATGATAAGGCAGAACGGTATTCGCAAGGCAAGATACACCTACCTTGCCGACGGCGCGAAGCTCGGAGTGGAAACAGACAGTATTGTACCGGGAGTGCCGGGTGAAGTGGCGCCGCATTATACCAAAGGATTTGACTATCTCGGTTCGTTTGTTTATGTACGTGAGAATAACGCCAGAGGATTTGAAAGTACTGTATTTGCCGGCGGGCGCATAACCAAAACCACAAGCGGATACGAAGTAAGCTACTTCATTACCGACCATTTGGGCAGCACGCGGGCAGTGGTAAGCAGCAGCGGAACGGTATTGGGAACAAACGACTACTACCCATTCGGCAAGCTTTGGGAAAGCTCGGACATACAGGCGCCGACAACGCGCTACCTGTTTAGCGGCAAGGAACAGCAAACCACAGGCGGCATAAACTACATGGACTTCGGCGCACGAATGTATGACGATTTTCTTGGCAGGTGGTTTGTTCATGACCCGCAATCGTACAGGCGACCCTGGGAATCGCCCTACGGCTACTGCGGCGGTAATCCGGTTGTGAGAATTGACCCTGACGGGCGAGTCTGGTGGGTTGTACCTGTAATTGTAGGTGCAGTTGTAGGTGCATATACTGGTGGAACAATTGCAAATAATGGACAGATGAATCCATTTAAATGGAATTATAATTCTCAAACATTTGGTTATATGTTAGGAGGAGCAATTGTTGGCGGCATAAGCGGGTATGCCGGTGCATATGTTGCACAGTTAGGAATACCGTTTGCTAACACATTAGGTATTGCAACGTCATCATTTATAAATTCAGTAGGTACAAACTGTTATACGGGAGGTAAAACGCCTGTATCAATCAGTTTGGGATTTATGTCTTTTGATTTTACAAATAACAGCATTGGGTATTTATGGAAAAAGGGAAATGGCTTTTTAGAAAATTTAGGATATGGATTTGGCGCATTGGCAAATTTGAGTGATATTATTGCTTTTATAGATGGAGGAGGACAAAATGTTAAAGTCAATTCTGCAAATACAAAAGGTGAACATGAGTGGTGGGGACACAGTTCTATAACTGACGAGAATGGTAATTCATTAGTGTCAATTGGACCTCCATTTGATGACGGGGTTGAAAAAGCAGGTAGTTTATCTCAAACATTTAAGAATTCAATTAAAGATGCAAATCCAAAATGGCCTAATTACGCAAATGAACAAGGCACATGGACAATAACATTGAAAAATGCCAGTACAAATGCTATTAATAAATATGCATCTGGCATAACTCGTTGGGATTTACTGTTTAACAGTTGTGTTGGACATGTATCAAGAGCGTTATGGCGTGCCGGTATTCCGAGTATATTAGCGTTACATCCCCATATATTAAATATGGAGTTATTAATTAGACAATTAGGAATTTATTCAAGTTCTTATCTTTATCAAATACCATAAATATAAAAATCATGAAAAATTTATTATTAGTAATTGTTATGTTACCTTTAAATATAAATTTAATTGGACAAACACGAGGTTTTAACGACGTTCCAAAAGATATTGTGAAACAGTTAGACAAAATGGGTATTGATGATTCGCCATTATTAAATTGTTACGAAAGTGTTTATTTTAATGCGATTTTTAAAGATAGTTTAAAAGGATTTAATTTTACTGGTAAAGAAGTAGGATTTATAAGAAATGGTGGAAAGAGTAAAATTCATTACTTTGATATGCAAAAAAGATATATTATTGATAAAAATTCTCCTTGTGATAATGGTACTTTGTACATTTTCAATGCTGTCCAAAAAGAAGAAAGCGGTGGATATGATGCGGCAATTGTGTATTGGAGTAAATTTGTAATACCAATAGAAAAAGTAATTAAAAGATTGAAAAAGAAAGCGGATTGAACATTTAGTTTTTTCTTAGTCATTAAATTTAATGCACAATGAAAAAAAATATATTATTTTTCTTTTTTTTATTGATAGTCAGTACGAAAATGTTGGCACAGATGTATCATTTAATAAATAAATTTGAGAACATTCCTAAAAATATATTAACCGATATTGATAAAATGGGAATGGACGAGAGCTGGGTATTAACCGAATTGGAAGGCAAATATTTTAATGCTCTTTCTAAAATAGATAAAACAGAATTTAATATGTCTGGCAAAAAAGTGTTTTTTTTTACAGGCAATGTTGGTAGTCTTAAAAGTACTAAGAAAGAATATTTTACAGGAGAAAGAGAAGGTTTGCAAGTTGAGCATTATTCCCGTTCACATTATTTTGGCACTTTATACATTTTCAATGCTGTTCAAAAAGAAGAAAACGGCGGATATGATGCGGCAATTGTGTATGGTAGCAAAAAGTTAAACTCAATAAAAGAAGTAGTCAAAAGATTGAAAGAGAATGCAGAAATGTAAGAAAGAATAATTTATAAAACAGGAAAGATGCAAAAAATATCAATATTAATATTAATTAGACAATTAGGAATTTATTCAAGTTCTTATCTTTATCAAATACCATAAATATAAAAGTTATGAAACAATTATTATTGTTAATATTATTCATTATAATTTTCAGTATGAAAGTATTTGGGCAAACCATATTCCGACAAGTAGGTAATTTTGCTGAAATTCCAACAGAATTGTTAAGTAATATAGAAAAAATGGGAATGGATAGTTCTTTAATACTTAATGAGTATGAGGGAAGGTATTTAAATTTTATTTTTAAGATAGACATTCAAAATTTTAATCTTGTCGGGAAAAAGATTGCTTTTAATAGAAGTAAAATAGATTTTTTTAATGACGAAAGAGAAAGATTTTATCGTGATTTTGCAGCCGGAGGTGTTGGTGGTGCTACTTTGTACATTTTCAATACTGTTCAAAAAGAAGAAAGCGGTGGATATGATGCGGCAATTGTGTATTGGAGTAAGTTTGTAATACCAATAGAAAAAGTAATTAAAAGATTGAAAAAGAAAGCTGATTGAACTTTTTTATGTTTTTACTTAATTTTAGATAAGATATGAAATACCTGTTATTAGTGTGTATGTGTGAATCAATATTTACCGCACATGATTTTGAATTGAAAATATATCAATATTCAATTAATGAAAATAAGGATTTAATACTCTCGTATTCAATAAAAAACAATACAAACGAATGTCATTATATTTATAGAGACGATGGCTGGAGTACAATTCCTTATGTATTGAATTTGTCTTTTTTAATAACAGTAAATGATACTGTTTCATTACACATAAGTAATCCTTTTGGTGGCTTTCCGAGTTTCAAAGCTGATGCAATAATGCCTAATGACAGTATATGCGGTGTGGTCGAAATAAATTTAAATCAGTTGTACTTATTGAATTCATTGATTGCGTTTAATGATGATATGGCGCCATACGTTATTAAAGATAGCGATAAATGTTCATTTATATTGACTTATTTTGACAAGTTGAATTTACAAAAGCTAAAATTCAGGCAAAAAATAAAGACAAAATGCGTTAAGCCAATAACAGACACATTGCGCAGTAATGTATTGTTATTGCATAATAATGAATTAATATTAAGCAAATGAAATTGCATACCCCAGTTCGGCGCAACGAGACGCTACGGCGAAGATAAAATCAAGGCTCTGCCCTGTGCAGGGAATGAATAAAATTAATGTATAAAATTAACAATTAAAAAAAGGAGTACAATTATGAAGTACAAACTGACAGAGCGGAGGAATCCGCAAAACCCGCAGG